>NZ_JCAIUL010000011.1:0-165056 GCF_059445505.1 Paenibacillus sp. Y301
GATTAGTACAACGGTGTCTAATGAGCTTACTCTCCGAACAGCAACTGTATTCCAAGGCGACGAAATCCTGCGAATGAGTGAGTATATATGAGATAAACCCTTAAAACCGAGGGACGGGCAGGTTAGTGTAACCTGCTTGTAACTTTTTCTTCATTAAAACGTTTAATACATTACTACCAGATTTGGAGTAGCTTTGTCACGAGTGATCAACCCATAAGCAGTCATAGATGTGTGACTGCTCTTTATTGGAAGTTGTCGATATTTCAGAAGAGATTGGAGAGAATATGAGGAAAATAGACTGGATTAAAGTAATTCTAGTAGTATCGCTATTCGGGAATGTTGCATTATTTATGGATCATAAACAAGCTATCAGAAAACAAGAAATTAAATATGAATTATTGAATGCTTACATTTACCGAGATCTAGCTCAACTTGAAGCAACTATACAGTATCAACTAGATAATAATTGGGAAAATGAAACTCTTGTTACCCAGAAACTAGATGATGCCATCGATTCAATTATTTTACACATTGCAATGGAAAGAGATAATGATAAGGAAGATATCCTTAGGAAATTGAACGATTACATGAATAAGTTCAAGGTTGGTGACGGAACTTTAGATGTTAGCCTAAACGATAAGCAACGTGCCGATTACATCTATTTAGGCGAGAAGCTGCGTTCTAACGGGTGGACGTTTGACGTAGGATATGATACTAGCTGGGATTTTTTTGCATCAAAAGTAAAGGAATTCATAGCGGAGCCATAGAAGTCATAAGTCTGCAAATGGATGTGCATGGATGCGGATTAACTAGTACAAAAAGACCCACATGGACCTATACAAATATTTTCAAACGTAACTTCATTCAACTAACGGGACACGTTAGTTGAATTAAACAAGGAGCAGTTTGCCACGGCAGCTGCTCCTTGTTTTCGTTAAGCTAAAGGGCAGGACTGTTCAGTCAACTCGCGAATAGCTTTAGATGCTGTAATTCTGATAATGAATAATTAAACGAGGCTTTGAATTTTGGAATTTACGTATAAATGGTTCTATGACTAAAATAAATTGACGAGTCTTGCGACAAGGGGAGAACAAAGATGAAAGAACTCCATTCACTATCGGGGCAGGAATTTGAGGTTTTGGTTTGTGATATATTTAATAAACTCGGATTTCGTACTCAGATTACGAAAACGTCTGGAGACGGTGGAGTTGATATCTTTGCGCAGTATGAAGGAATCATTTTTAAGGGTACATACCTTATTCAGTGTAAACGATGGTCTAATACCATTGGAGAGCCTCAATTACGAGATTTATACGGAACAACGATCGCTGAGAATGCATTAAAAGGGATATTAGTGACGACAAGTTCCTTCTCAAGGCAAGCAATAGAATTTGCCAAAGGTAAGAATTTAGAGCTCATCGATGGTGATATGCTTCATTTATTAATTGATCAAATATCGATGTCTCATGGTCCGATTGGCCCTATTCAAACGGCCGCACAAATTGGATTTCAGAATCACCCATTATTCGATAAAGAACATTATGTGTTGTTAGATCAAAAAATCAAAAGAGATCCAAAAAACGAGGGTTTGCATAAGCTTCTCTTTAAGCTTTTGGGTGAAATGATTCTTAAAATGGGGAATGATGCAATTACAAATGGATTAGTAGATGAGTATATAAGCAGAAGCGCATCCTTTCAGGGGTCATTTTATAGAGGTAAAAAGGATACTGATAAAATGGCAAGGTACCAGTTAGAGTATGATCGAGCATTTTTGCATTTTATTAAGGGCGAACTTGTCGCTGCTTACGAGTTATTAATGAGCGACAATCATGCCATATATGATTTTAATCCAAGAGTCAGTATTCTAAAATATGTAATTGCACATTTACTCGATTTCCCATCTGTTCGTCAAAAACATGCGAATCTAATTAGTAGATATATCGATTTTGTTGATGGGGAAGAAATGACAAATGCGCTCAACATAACCCTCTTGCATAATCAGAATAATAATGAAGATGATTATAGGAGCATCCACATCATCTGTTTCTCTGGGAAGTTTTTAACGAGCATTATGTCCATTAAAGATCTGCAGGATCACTTCTCATGTCAGTTCGACCTGAACATCGAGGAACAACAAAGAATCTTTAGAATCTACGAGTTTGTGTAAACTGGCCACTGGCGTTAAGCTAACGGGCAGAATAGTGAAAAGCACCTGGTACACATTGTTAGAATTCATGGGCATACTAATCCCTGAGAAAATGTGGGGTGATACCTAAGTGCAAAAACTAAAAATTACGTTATTACTTTTACTATGGCTGAACATGGTAACGGTAAATTTAGCATTCGCAAGAAATGGATTAGATGAAAACTTAATTACAATTTATATAAACTCAATAAACGAAAAAAAATGGTCTGACATACCTGATTTATGGGTTAAGGGTCAACGTGACAAGCTTATTAACTTTTTTAACAACAAGCAAAATAAACACCAGAAGGTTGGGTTACTCAATATCTATAAAGCCCAAATTGTCGCTTCTAAGCAAATACCCTACGAATACGGAAAAATTTATATACCTACTCGTTATATCGAGACTTTTGTCGAGCCTCATATTTTTTATGCGGCTGTTTACTATGAAGTATTTAGTGAGGACAAATATCACATAAACGGAGTAAATTACTTCTTTATAGTTACCGTATTAGAGGGTGGTAAAAGAAAAATTGTCCTTACCCCATTGGTTCCCGTTAACCAAATTATCAGAGAGGGGTATGGATATGGAACAGCAGACGAAAAGACATTTGACGACAGGAGAATAAAATACGTTCATTAATGCCTAGTCAATTGAACTCCCTCGGTATGATTTGATTATCTCATGCAAGCTTGTCTATTCGGAGGGTTTTATCCCTTTAGAAATGACATTAAAAAACATCATAGCTAACAAACAAAAAGGCATTTTGTAATTATTCTGGAGGATATTTATATGTAGCTAAGTGAGTATGATTAATCAATTTAACTCTAGATTTAGATGAAATCTCATAGGTCATTCGGTCCTTCCCTATTGGGACCCAGTGTCCACCATCGGTAGGTTCGATTTCAAATATAATTTCCAATATAAAACCACGGAAGCCATTTACTCTTCTTGTTTCAATCACTTCAATTTTCCATGGAGCGACAGCAGGTGAGAAATCACTAAAAATCTTCGGATAATAATAGTTATGCAAATCTTGTTCAATATAAGGTGAAAGCAAGTTCATAAGCATATCCTGTAACCGAAGTTCTTCAGAGTCTTGAGTTGGTTTATCAGATGAAAAGGTTGTTGTTTGAAAACAAGTAATAAGAACAAGGGATAGGATAAAAGTGATGGGAATCTTTTTCATTTTTCAATACACCTCTTTACGACTTTATCTAATTAAATGTATTGTTACCTTTTCTGAATAAGGTATGTGCTTATTAACGAAACACGTTAGTTAAAGATCTGTGCTTACGAACCAGATTCCCTTCTATAGTAAAGGGAATCTGGTTTTTTCATGCAGATACCGAATTAACGTATATTCTCTGCATCCCTTGTCATCAGGTTAGCAAAATAGTCCGATTAATATCCGCGTATATCGGTTCTTTTTGGTATTCAGCAGAATCGCCCCAAATCTTATATTTGCAATGATGTTGGAATATGAATGGGGTAGCGAAGGAGACGGAATTGTCTTGAAGAAGCGAAGCGTTCGCCTACATGCTTTCCAAAGGAAAGCTACATCGAAAGCATTGGCTTGTCCTCTAATTTCAATCCCACAAAGGATCACCCTCCTCAGATGAATGAAAGAGGATTACAAGCATATCATTTAAATAAGAACGAGCTTTCTTATTCGGCAAAAAGTCTCATTCGGAGGTATATCATTCATGAAGTTTAGCCTATCAACGAAAGTGATGTTAATCTATGGGACGGTATTGTTAGTGATCATCTCGCTGACCTTCGGGTTATCTTATACGGGAACGGTAGGGAAGTTAGGAAATGATTTAAATGATACGAACCTAGCTTTATTGAAGCAAGTGGATCAAAAAATTGAAGTGGCTTTTCGTCAGACGGAGAAGGATCTACTAACCCTAATGAATGAGCTTGAGTTCGTATATTTCATGTACGACAGTTATATGGATGATGGACAAAGATATAGTAATTTATATGGACTAAACACAAAGATGCGAAATTTCATTAATACGAATCCACAATTCTCATCGATCTATGTATATTCTGAAGTAAGTGATCAGATTGTAACGGACAAGGCCTATATGAAGGAAGTACCTCTAGTTAATAACTGGATCGATGATTATTTGGACATGCCTGAATATTTCAAATGGTTAACGACACATCCGATCTGGGATGGAAATGGGAACCAAGATGTCATTACTTTAGTGCGATCGTACCCAACGATCAGTAGTCCAGGGTATCGCAAGGGAATGGTAGCGGTCAACATAAATGAACAGGTTATCTACGATATGGTTAATGCTGTTTATGAAGATAGTGAAATAGGTCATATGTTTATTATCGATCGAGATGGAAATATCGTGACACATGATGATAAGACTCAGATCTATCGTAATATTAAAGAACTTCCTCATATCAAAAGTGTGCTCACCAAACAAGGAAGTGGGATCTTTATAAGTGAGCTTAATGGAGACCGCCAATCGGTATTTTACCGTGATTCTGGATATACGGGTTGGAAACTAATCAGTATTGTGCCGGAGTCTCAAATCTACGAGCCGATTCGGGTGACGCGTAATCTGCTGACCGCGTTAGCTGTAGGAATGATCCTATTGGCGTTGGTCGTCCTCTTTTACGTGAGTCGTTGGACATTCAAACCACTTCATCAATTAGTTGGCAAGATGTCAGGGGCCTATACATTCGATCCAACAGAAGAACGTAGGGATGTGGGGTTACCCTATTTAGAGAGGGTGTTTGATCAGTTATTACTGGATCGAGAACATCTTCAGCAACACGTTAGGGATTCGAAGCCAGCGCTAAAGTGGCGGATTATGATGGATATGCTCGTAGGCTATCGAACGGATTATTTAGCAATTCTTCACCACTTAGAATTCGTAGGTGTGCATTTATTTCCAGATCGTTTTCTTGTCTGTACGGCGGAGATTAATAAAGAAGGAATAGACTTAAGAGCCCAGGATGAAACACTATACACCTATGCATTCTGTAATGTAGCAGAGGAAATGATTAACGAGGAAAATGCAGGCATTGCAATAGATGTGGGAGGCGGGCGTGCAGCCGTGATCTTAAGTTTTGCAGAAGGTGACACGGAACAGAATCACTTGCGAGCGCTTGCGATTATGGAACTGATCATCGATATGATGAAGAAACAATTCGATCTAGATGTGACGGTTGGAGTAGGTCGAAGTTATAGTGAAATGAAGGATATCCCTAAGTCGTACGATGAATCGCAAAAGGCACTTCATTACAAAATGGTATTCGGTCACCACTCCGTCATCTCCATAGAAGACTTGCAACCCCTGGATAGTCAAGACTATTATCGACTCATTCGTATGGCAGATCGAATAACGGATGCACTGAGACTGACCGATTCCGTGAAGTTGAAGGCATATGTACAAGAGACTTTTCGTGAGGCAATCGATAGAAATCTCCCTCCTGATCTGATACGTCAGCTATCCTTCGATCTGATCATCAAGTCGGTGCAGTCCGTTGGTTCGACCGGGATTGATCTGAAAGAATCCATGAGCCAACTTGAAAGTATGTATGAGTTAATTAATCGGAGCGGGAACTTGAAAGAGATGGAAAGGATCGTATTCCAGTTTCTTGAGGAAATAGCGGCCAAGATCAAAGTCAAACGGAATCACAGGGGAAGTAACGATACCATTGAACGAATTCTGATCTATATAGGAGATCATTTTCATGAAAATGATCTTTCCTTGGACAGGTTAGCACAAGAGTTCCATTTAAGCGCAACCTATATTAGTAAACAGTTTAAGGAATATACGGAAAGTAATTTCATTGATTATTTGATTGGAATACGTATGAATGCTTCTCAGAAGTATTTGGAGGGAAAAGATATGAAAGTGAACGAGATTTCTGAAGCAGTGGGTTATCAGAACACACGCAGCTTTCTTCGAACTTTTAAGAAATACACTGGAATGACTCCATTAGAATATCGGACACGGGCACAGATGAGAAATACGAATGAATCAAGCCCAAATAACGATTGAAATGTGAAGACATGTATCGGAAATAATCTTCTTTCATGTGGAGGATTAACCTATACATGTTTTTGTTTTTCTTAGGATAGAAGACTAATAAACCGTGTCATTATAGGGATATTTACTACATATCACAAGAAAATGAACCCTGTATAAGAATCGTGAATGTACATTTTGCAAGAATAGTCATCCTGTTCAGAACGTGTCTATTTCTAAATATGTGATCACAGGTTACGATCGGTTTGCCCCCACAGAAAGGATGAACCAGAAATGAAAGATAAACGTTCCACTCTTCGTAGTCGATTCATACGAGACAGACATTTGTATCTGATGTTGTTACCTGTAATTGTGTTTTATATCGTATTCAAATATGCTCCGATGCTTGGCGAGATGATCGCATTTAAAGACTATCGCTTAGGGGATGGAATATTCGGAAGCAAATGGGTCGGATATAAACATTTCGAGAGTTTGTTCGGAAGTATTGATTTCTGGCGAGTTCTTCGTAATACATTGGTACTGAACCTATACAGTCTTGTCTTTGGTTTTCCAGTACCCATTATTTTAGCGCTCTTACTGAATGAAGTTCGAAAAGAATGGTATAAGAGGACTGTACAGAATCTGTTGTATTTACCTCACTTTATATCATGGGTCGTCTTAGGAGGAATCTTCATTGCTATTCTTTCTCCGAGTACAGGTGTCGTAAATGCGATCCTCGAGAATGTATTTGGGATTGAACCTATATATTTTATGGCCGATTCTAGATGGTGGCCTGTTGCGTATACATTATCGGGTATATGGAGAGAAGCGGGATGGGGTACAATTCTCTATTTAGCAGCGATGTCTTCCATTGACCCACAGCTCTACGAAGCGGCAAAGATTGATGGCGCGAGTAAGCTACGTCAGATCTGGCATATCACACTTCCGGGGATTCGAAGTACGGTGGCAATACTGCTAGTTCTACGGATGGGTAATATGTTAGATGTAGGACTTGAGCAAACATTAATCTTACAGAATCAGTCTGTGTTGGATGTAGCCGATGTGATTAGTACATACGTCTATCGCGTTGGTCTACAAAATATGAACTACAGTTATACGACAGCATTAGGATTATTCCAATCACTAGTTAGCCTGATTCTGGTTGTAGGTGTTAATAGGTTAACCCGAGTGTTCGGGGAAAGGGGACTCTGGTAACCCATGATCATTCGAAAAGACAATCTATCGCTCTGGTCTCGATTAGGATCGTCGGCTAATTACGTTATACTGGGTGCTTTTTCACTCGCTGCACTATATCCGTTGTGGTATGTCATTGTGTCTTCATTGAGTAGTAGTAGGGCCATAACGGCAGGTGAGGTCTCGCTGTGGCCCGTTGAATTTAATACAGAAGCGTACTTTCGATTATTCGATGACGGTCAACTTTTCGTTGCCATGGGCAATACGATCTTAGTCACCCTTGTAGGGACGCTACTGAATATGGTGTTAACGACATTAGCCGCGTATCCATTATCCAGAAAGAGACTAAAAGGACGGAATCTACTGTTGATGTTTATCATTTTTACAATGATATTTACTACTGGAGTCATTCCGAACTTCATACTTGTGAAGTCATTGGGACTTATGGATACGTATTGGTCATTATGGTTACCGGCACTCGTCAGTACCTATAATATGTTCGTCATGAAATCATTTATGGAAGGATTACCCGAAGAAATTGAGGAATCAGCGGCAATTGATGGTGCTGGTGACTGGCGAATCCTTGTTCAAATTATACTTCCTTTATGCAAACCGATTATGGCTGCGTTGTCCTTGTTCTATGCCGTGAGCTGGTGGAATTCTTACTTCAACGTGTTGCTATATATTACGAAGAGTACCCAACAGACATTAACACTGAAACTCTATCAGATGATTCTCCAAGTAAATCAAAGTCTTTTGAATAATGGTAGTGAAGGCGTCGATCAAGTGATGCTAACCCCAGAAGGAATTAAAGCAGCTGCGATCGTAATTGCGGTTACTCCCATTCTCATTGTGTATCCGTTCTTGCAGAAGCATTTCGTCAAAGGTGTGCTACTTGGTTCCGTTAAAGGATAATATCATCGAACGATAAGTTCTTGATATAGATGTAGGTACTATGATTAGAAAAGGGGATGAAACATGAGAATTTCGAAGCGTATGTGGAAGTCAGTTGTAGCGGCGAGTTTGTGCATGATCATGTTGGTAGCTTGCAGTAATAATGGTGCGTCGGAGAAACCATCAGAACCAACGACTCCAGCTACAACAAACACCGATTCTAATCCAACAGAACCAAAGAAAGAAATCAGTATTTCCGCCTTTGATCGTGGAAGTGTGCCTACAGAGGAAGGAAGCTACGAGGATAACCGTTGGACGAAATGGATCAATGAGAATTCACCTGCTACAGTCAAATGGATTCCCGTTGATCGTGGGCAGGCTCAGCAGAAGTTAAGTACACTCATCGCTTCCGGAAGTGCACCCGATTTGATCTGGGAATACGATCGGAATTATATCGCTCAATTAGCGAATCAAGGAGCTATCCAACCTATTGATGGGTATATCGAACAGTACAGTACAACATTGAAGAAATATTTAGAAGAACATCCTCAATTAAAATCAGCGATGACTATTAACGGAAAAATGTATGCGGTTACAAGTGAACGGAGTATTGAGTCCATTGCCAATAATGGCATGTGGATTCGTCAGGATTGGCTCGATAAGCTACAATTAAAAGCACCGACAACAGTTGAAGAGCTGATTGAAGTGGCTAAAAAGTTCAAAGAAGAAGATCCAGATGGTAACGGTCAAGATGACACTGTACCTATCGTATTTAACGGAAATGCAGTCCAAATTATGCGTGCGTTCTTCTTCACTAATGAGAACCAGTGGTATTTAGAAGATGGACAAATGAAGTATGCAAGAACGTTAGATCGGTTTACCGATTCACTTGCTTTTCAGAAATTATTATTCGACCAAGGCTTAATCGATAAAGAGTATATAACAGATAGTAATTTCCAACGTGCTAGTCAACTATGGACGACAGGTAAGGCAGGGATCTATTTCGCGAATTGGAGTATGGATAATGAAATTCGTGATCTAAAGACAAACGTTCCGGATGCCAAGTTAGCTCCACTAGAATCTGTAGCAAGTAAGTATGGAAAAAATGGTCTCTATCAAGAATTACCCTCCAATGTTCTGGTCGCATTCAATAGTAACATGGATAAGGAGCGCATCGAAACAGCTGTCAAATTCCTAGATTGGATGTTAGAAAAGGGTTGGATGAGTATGAAATTCGGTGAAGAGGATGTCCATTACACGCTGGTAAATGGTGAAGTTCCGCAAAGGCTTGATTCAGATAAATATCGTCAGGAAGTAGCCTATGCGAACGAATATGCTATTCTTAGTCAATGGAATACTAAGGCAGAATGGATCCCAGTCATGGCTGCACAAGATCCGCTTTCCCAAGAAATTGCTCAAGCAAAAGCCAAAGCGTTAGAAGTAGCTCTTAAGAATGAATACCGTAGAGACATCGCATTCAGCCCAGATTTACCCGAAGTTAGCCAATTAATTGCAACCTTTGCCCCTATTGCAACACAAATCGAAGTAAAGGTAGTGACGGGTGGTAAAGCATTAAGTCCTGAAGAGGGAATGGAGCAGGTTCGCAAAGAATGGAAACGCCTTGGTGGTGAGAATGTCGAGAAGCTAGCGCAAGAATGGTACGAAAAGAATAAGGAATTCTTGAAATAAGAAATCCAAGTAGCGCTGGTTCATAAGTGAGAGTACGGATTCTAATGATCATAATCAATAGAATCCGTCAAAGGAGTGATAGTACATGTTCAGATTAAGATATATACTAGCCGGGTGTATTGTATTTATTCTCCTATTTTCCGTATCCATAGTTACATTCTTAGTTAAATCACCAGAAGCAACAACGTATGCAAGCGATAATACTCCCGAACTAACGATCGCTGATTTCGAAAGTGCTGATGAGGCTTGGGATTTCTTAATCGGAAGTGGGGGAGCTCTTGGAAACGGTGAATTCAGTAGAGATTCAACCATGTATAAAACAGGGAGATTTGCTGGCAAACTTCAACTCGATTTCAGTAGCAATTCTACCTATACCAATAGTTATGTTTCATTAGAGAAGTACTTATTTAAACGTATTTTACCTACGAATGCTCTCGAACTTAGTTTTTGGGTAAAGACATCGGATATGGCAAAGTTTGATATCATCTTGGTGGATAACACGAATCAGAACCATCAGCAGACGATTAGCCTGAATCCAACAACAGATTGGCAGAAAGTAACCGTGAACTCTTTTACATCGGGACTAAATTATACGAAGTGGGGCGGGAGTGACGACGGTGTATGGCATGGTCCGCTTAAAAAAATTCATTTCAAACTGACCAAAGCTTCAATGAAGTCAGGTGTAACGAAGGGTTCGATTTGGTTAGATAATATTCAGGTGAAGGTCGAAACACCGGATCTAGCCATTGCACAGGTGCAGGTTGGAAATGTATTTGCAGGTAATCACCAACCAGCATCCTTTAACATTCTAACCACGGGTAATACGATTAAATGGAGTACCCTTAATGCGTGGGGAGAGCCGGTATCTTCTGGAACTGCTCTAGTCAAGAAGGGAAAATATCAGCTTAAACTAAGGATGCCTGAAGAAGGATACTATAAATTGAAGGTTGAAGCATTTCAATTGGGGGTCATTGTAAAGACGACAGAAACGACTTTTGCTATACTTCCTGAGTTCGATCTATCTACTGTAACGGAATCTCCGTTTGGGATTCAAACACATTATGGTATCAATTGGAATAAAGAAATGATTCCACTTCTTAAATATGCGGGCACTAAAAATGTGCGAGAATCCTTCTATTGGTCGGAAATTGAGGTTAATAAAGGACAATACTCGTATAATCCGAAGTTCACCCTCCCGATGCAATCTTTTAAAGAATTCAACATTGACCCTTTCCTCGTTCTCGCGTTTAGCAATAAACATTATGATGGAGGGAAGACACCGTATACAGAAGAAGCTCATACGGCATACGCGAATTATGTGAAGTCCATGCTTGAGAAGTTCGGTAACCAGTTGAAGTCGGTCGAAATATGGAATGAGTTCAATCTACCCTTTTTCGGTGGTAATGGTCCCGCAGACTCTAGAGCAGATGTCTACTTCAATTTATTAAAGAAAGGCTATGAAACTTCCAAATTAGTTCGTCCTGATCTGAATGTTGTTGGAGGAGCTACGGCAGGAATTCCACAAGAATGGCTTGAAGATGTGTTTGAGCTCGGTGGACTTGATTATATGGATACCTTATCCGTTCATCCTTACCGCTATCCGCAAACCCCCGAGGGATTATTAGAAGAAATAGATAGTCTGAATCAGCTTGTGCGCAATCACAATGACGGGGAGACAATCCCACTATGGTTCTCGGAGGTTGGATGGCCAACGCATATGAACCCAACAGGTGTGGATGAGAATACGCAGGCTGCATATTTAATTCGTACTTATGTTCTCAGTATGGCAGCGGGTGTCGAGAAGATCTTCTGGTATAACTTGATGGACACAGGAACGGATAAACTTAACAATGAGCATAATTTCGGAATCATCCATAATACGGGTGACGCTTTAGGTTCTTATACACCTAAACCTTCGTATGTTGCTCTTTCTACACTTACAAGACAGTTAACGAATGCGAATGTGGTAAGCCAGGATATAACGGATGGCCTTTATCATTATAAGTTCGAGAAGAATACTAAAAATATTCACGTATTATGGTCCATGGACAAGAAAGATGTAACTTTGAACACGCATAATCCAGTTATAGTAACAGATATGATGGGACGGAAAACCACATATAAATCAGTGCAAGGGAAAGTATACCTTACCTTGACAGGAGAACCTCTTTTTGTTCAAGGGACTGTAGACAGTATTGTTCAAGGGAGTCCAATCTCTCTTCATAGTGAACCTGCGTATACTAACGATCCGATAGCACTTACGTTACAAGTTAGTGATCTGGGGCAAGTGGGACCTTTCAAGGCCAAGATTAACTTCAATGGGATAACACGAGAAATTTCTGTGAATGCCCCTGGAGATTATTCTGTTGAGTTCCCAGGTATAGATCGGATTGGAACACAAATGGGGTCAGCGTCACTACGTTCTAAGATGGGAGAGTTTGCAGGATTACTCGAGACCGTAGAGATCCATCAAGCAGAACTACTTTTGTCAAAACATGTGGTGAAGAATAGTGCTGACATGATGGAAGTAACCATTGTAAATGAAAGACCAACAGAACGTCGATTAACGAAGATGGATTGGAGTATTGGTTCATCTGTGGGATCAGAAGTTTATGATGTCGTTATTCCAGGGAATACCGTTCAAACAGTCGACTTCCCATTGGTAGGATTGACTAATGGCACGCTACAAGCGTATCAATTTAAGTTGTATATGGAAGATGGGGCGATATTACAAAGTGAAGGCAATGTTACGGTTGTTCCAGCCGAGGCAAGAGTTCCATTAGTATATCGTTCGGTCTATTCCATGGATGATGTAGAAGATTTAGTGGGGATTAATCTTCTTACAGATGTAAATTCAAGAATTGGTTCCCACCAAGGTTCTGAGGATTTCAGTGGTACGTTATGGACTACTTATGATCAAGATAATCTGTATATGACTGCACGAGTCCATGACGATGTCTATTCACAGACGAAGCAAGGCGGAGAAATCTGGTCAGGGGATAGCATCCAGTTTGCCATATCTGCGGGGATGCCGGGCGAGAATTTACAATGGTATGAGTATGGCATGGCCTTAACCCCCCTAGGGCCGGAACTCTATCGATGGATGGCACCACAGGGAATTGAGCCGGGATCCATCCCCAATCCTAACTTGCAAGTTACCAGAGATGAGGTGACAAAGGATACGATATACCAGTTAGCCCTCCCATGGGATCAATTAACACCGATCGTTCCGAGCGATGGAATCCTTAGTCTATCCATAGTCATCAATGAGAATGATGGTAATGGTCGTAAAGGTTATGTAGAGTGGGGCAGTGGTATTGGTTCAAGTAAGCAGTCCTCTTTATTCAAGCCCATTCAATTACAGCTAGCGAACTTCGAAGATCCGGATTGAAAATCTAGAAGGTGAGGGAGTTAAGGATGAGCCTGCAAAGACAATCTTTCGATCACAAAGAGCTGTTATTGGAGAAGGTCATGTCACAGGAAAAGGACTACGACCCACTTGTGAACATGTTACTACGACCATTACACACGCCAGGATATCATACGACACTAACATTCGATAGCTCTCCTTTTGTTCATCCTACACATCCTTCGTTACAATATGCTGTTGGTTTGTTAAATACGGGCGATCATGAATATGTTGAGAGAGCTTGTAAAATCATTCAACGCGTTCTTACTTTGCAAGACCGTGATTCAGAGCGAGATACTTACGGTATATGGCCATGGTTCTATGAGGAGCCCTTAACGCAGATGGCTCCTCCGGATTGGAATTGGGCTGACTTTTGCGGGAAGGAACTTGTGCTTGCGGCACTACTTCATGGTCATCGGCTACCTGAAGAGTTAAAAGAGCAGATTCGCCAAGGGATATGTTGTGCTTGTGATGCGATCATGATCCGCGATATGGGACCTCATTATACGAATATTTCGATTATGGGGGCATTTGTGACATTGAGCGCTGGCGAATTGTATGGTAGACAGGACTATGTGGATTATGCATTGCAGAGACTGGAAAAGTTGAAGCAATATACGGAAGGGTTAAGGACTTTTCAGGAATTTAACAGTCCACATTATACCGTTATTGCCATTGTTGAGTTGTCCAAGATCCATACGTACGCTACCAACCCAAGGGCAAAGGAAATAGTCTCAGAGTTGCTAGAAATAGGTTGGCGCATGGTAGCAGAACATTATCATCCAAGTACTCAGCAATGGGCTGGCCCACATAGTCGCAGTTATAGTACGCTACTAACGAATAAAATAAAATCGTTCTTACAAATAACTACGGATAACAGGTTATCTTTCTTTTCTAAGTCCGAACTCGAATATGATGCAGAATGGTATGGTAGCGGGTGTCAATGCCCAGAAGCTTACTTGGATCTATTCATGAATGCGGATACTAGTGTTCTTGAGCAACCCTACTATCGCAATGAGGATACGGGATTCGTCAAATGGGCGAAGACTACGATGACGCCTCGATATACAATCGGGATGTTTAAAGATGAAATTATGTGGAATCAGACACGAGGGTTGGTCGCTTATTTCGAGAATAATGCTTCAACTACGTACTTGCAGATGCGATGTTTGCATGAGGGGTATGATTATTGCTCAGCGGTACTTAGCGTTACGGAAGAAGCGGGTCATCTCCTACTCGGGGTAAGATTTCTTACGAATGGTGGGGATACGCATCCTGGTCTGGATCGTATTGATGGCAGTATAGAAGCAACAGATCTTCGAATTCGTTTGGAATTCGGTGGTTGTCTTGATGGAGTCAGCGTGACAACGAAAAAGACGAAAGCAGAAGTAGAGATAGATGGAATACCTTTGCATGTGGATAACGTATATGCTGCTTTCGATATGGGCTTGGATAGCGAACAGCAACGAGGGTGGGAAGTGAATATAAAGGAAGAAAGTGTTGGATTGGATCTGGTTATATATACTGGTGAGCGGAGAACAATTGACTTCCATAAGCTGAATAGAGCTGCCTTTCTCTTCTCATTGGCTATTGGAGAGACGGTAGAGAATCTACCAGAAGTACGGGTAGTTGAGGAAGTGAATCATGTAACAGCACAAGTCATAACAAGCCATCTGAATCGCCTTCCATACGAAATTTCCGTATCATTACAGCCAAATGATATCCATCCAGTCTAGATATAATGAAAGCCTCCATGGTGTTAACATGGAGGCTCTCTGTCACCTATGAGGTAGTTATTCATCCAGCTTCTCAGACAATAACATGAGAACCAGTCCCTGACCATACAGTGTAGGATGGCAAGGGATTTCATTATAGGCCTCGATCGAAGGCATGACGGGTGTGCCTCCCGATACGCCGGAGACCTCTCCGTTTGGGAGGACCTTGTAAACAATGGCTTTCAGTGCCCTATGGGCTGAATCCTGATAAGAGATATCTAGAATACCTAGACGAATAGCTTTTAGAATACCGCAGGCAATTCCAGCACTACCCGAAGTTTCTGAATAGAAATCAGGACGATCCAAGACCGTAGACCACAGACCATCGCCTTGCTGAAAGTCTATGAGTCCTTGCATCATATTACGATAGCGTGCCATAGCTTCTTCTGATAGCGTCGCGATCCCTTCTAACTCTTGTATAATCATGGGTGTTCCCACCGCGATCCAAGCATTCGCACGAGTCCATCGAGCCGCAGACATATGGTCTTGGGCTATACAATTCCATCCATGAAACATGACACCTGTGTCTGGGTCTTCAAGTAATTTTAAGTGAATCTCTAACTGTTTAACTGCTTCGATAGCGTATGAACGATCGCCAGTAACACGAGCAAGACGAGCTAAGAAGAGTACAGCCATAAAGATCGTATCGGCCCATACTTGTTCTGGAAAACTAACATTTTCGGTGACGGTATGCTCGAAGGCACCTTCACGTGTTCGCGGGGCTTCTGTAAGCATCCATTGTCCAACACGAAGGGATTCCTCTAGAAAAAGGTTATCATGTGTGTATTCATAGAGTGCGGGAAAGATAGCAAAGGGTGCCATAGCATTGATAACACTTGCTTGTTCCTTTGTTGGTATATTTGTGTGAGCCCATTTGATGAGATCATCGAGAACGTCCTTATGATGTGTATTCTCAAAATATGATAGGATTGCGATGACACCAACGCCGGGAACCCAGTCCCAGTGCTGAATATCCATTCCCCAATTCCCAGTATGATCCATTATCATATAATGATAGACCTGGTCTGCAGTATGTTGTATAACATCGTGAGAAATCGCGTTTGCCATTTGATATCCCTCCAAGACATGTGAAATATACAATTAATATACAATATGAGATGAGAAGAATCTTGGTCGATCGTCCTATTCATTTGGGGTATTGTCTTAATTCTTAATTCTTAATTATTCAGAATTGTGGAAGGGTGATCTATTCGTGAAGATGGAATTGCGGAGCATGGAAAAGAATTGGCTAGACCATCAACGTGCTGTTGTCGATGAATTAACGAATGCAACACTGATGGATTTTCCAGCACATTGTTCGTATCGAACAACTCGTTTAGAGCAACCAACTTTTCATTGCCATAGTGGATATGAGCTCTATTTATGCATACAAGGCAAGGGACAATTTATTGTTGGTGAACGGATACATACGTTAGGGGTGGGGACGTTTACGGTGGTTAAGCCAAAAGCGTTACATGTATCACAACCCCATAACAATGTTCCTTTTCATCGGTTTATCCTAGCCGTAGAGAAAAGTTATATCGAACAATTGTATGGTGAAGACCGATCATGCTTATTGAGCATTGGGCAATGGCTACCTGATCCAGACAGTGATTCAATACATATTCAGCTTAATAGCCAACAGTTATTACGTGTGCAGGAAATACTAACCCAATTAGAATGGGAATTAAAACATAAACAGTCTTGTTATCCTTTGGTTGTCAAAAGTCTGCTTCTGCAATTATTTGCACAGTTGGGTCGATATCACACGACATCATCGGAAATGAATCGGAGTGTGAATGATACACAGAAACATATAGTCGAGGGGATTCTCAGTTATATGATGGAGCATTATCATGAATCTCTTAATGCAGATCTATTGTGTGAACATTTCTATGTGTCACGTTCTACGTTATTTCGGATATTTAAAATGAACACAGGAGTTACCATGAATGAATTTCTGGTCAAGATTCGGATGGCTAAGGCGAAAGATCTATTACAAGGAACAAGTATGCCCATAACTGCAGTAGCTGGGAATGTTGGGGTTCAAGATATCTCCCACTTTTGCCATACTTTTAAACGGTTATTCGGCATGACCCCAAGTGAATATCGTTCCATATATACCCCCTTAAGTCACTCATTCCTCTTATGAAGTTGATTAAGGCAATATGATAGTTCTTAATAGGAAATACTCCTGCCATTATGACCTGTACGCACTTAGTAGATCATTAACGAGATAATTTCCTGGTAAAATAATCTTCACCAGGTATTGAACAACATAATATGTAGATTTAAACGTATCATAGGAAAAGCCGCTGTGGGAAGGACATTTCTTACTATCGTACGGTAACCTTTGAGAAAATTTTTGTCACGAACTAGCTATGCTGTTGAATCAGTATTTTAATGTATAAACTGTTCAAGGAAATATGAACAAGAAGCACTTCATCGAAACGTTGACTAGATCATCGTTATCGAAGAAGGGCATATTGTTGCGGAATAAGGCCTGATGAATTACTTAGTTCTGAGTCGTTAGATAACACAGTAATGAACCGCTACACCTAACTGCAAGGGTAAATCGACGATGTCTAAGCTTGGTTGATGTTTCAGGACGATTCTCGATTCTATAACTCAATCCAAGTTGAGTGTAAGTTCTTTCAGTGGAAATGATGGAGTTATTCGTGATAGTATAGTAACAATGCATCAAACAACGACAGTATAACTTTTAATTCGACAGCAATTGACAATATTCTCTATTTTGTAGTATCATATACCAATGGAGATGGTTAAACATGGATAATGATTTCAAAGTATTTCAAAATATGAGCCATGAAAACGAGATGAGATCAGTGCTTCTCATATGCGGAGTTAAACAGATTCTTAAAGATAAGAAGGAAGAAAGTGTACTAGAAAAGATTTTTAAGAAGAAAAAAAATGTAGAAGCAAAAGGTTGGGAAAAAACGATCTGATATTTTTGTCGACACAATTCAGTTCTTTTTAATTAAATTCTAGTACAGAACTATAGTTGCTCTAGCTAATCGCTAGAGCTTCTATGGCGAGATATTTGTCGATAATTCACGAAATAACAATAAACATGTCACTCGTAAAGTGGGCTAGATATATTCTTACTTACAGTGGATATGTGATGGAAACGCAAAGGGAATAAATACATAGAACATCATAGAGATAGCAAATAAAAGTTGGTCAAAAAGGCAATCCGTTACATAATAATGATAGGTGGAAGAGAATTGTTGCTGTGGTTACAATCGATCTGTGTGGTGCAAGCTCATTGCTAATAATGCGGCGATAGCTAGCTAGTGAATCGTAATCAAGTAGTGCAATATTCATATTGCCTGTCGTCCACAGAAATGTAGATAGCAAACGGTGATTCCAAGTATGGATGCAAAAAGCGACGTCCTTAATGGTTCGTATCAAACATTGACACTCATTTCGATATTCGTTATATTATATGCATGGGCATGCATTTATAAGTGGTTGCTTAAATAGGCTCAAATATGAGCATAGTGAACATAAATACATTATAAAGAGGAGACAAAAATATGAAGGATCTATTTACACCCTATGAAATAAAGGACTTGAAATTAAAAAATCGTGTGGTGATGCCTCCGATGTGTCAATATTCCGTGAGTAACAAGGATGGAATAGCTACGGACTGGCATTATATGCATTATGTGAGTAGAGCGGTTGGTGGAGCTGGACTTATTATTATAGAAATGACAGATGTTGAACCAGATGGTCGAATTACCGATTACGATCTTGGGATCTGGTCCGATGAACATATTCCAGCCTTGGCTAGAATTGTTGAGGCGTGCCATTCTTATGGCGCTAAAGTGGGGATCCAAATTGCTCACGCAGGACGCAAAGCTGAAGATGCACCCGTTCCTGTAGCTCCATCGGCAATTCCTTTTAACGCTGAGTCTAAGACACCAAGAGCACTAACAAATGAAGAAGTAAAAGATATGGTTGAGAAATACCGTAAAGGTGTAGTGCGGGCTGTACAAGCGGGAGTAGATGTCATCGAGCTTCATGGAGCACATGGTTACCTTATCCATCAATTCCAATCGCCACTAACGAACCATAGAACGGATGAATATGGTCAAGATTTAACGCTATTCGGTAAAGAAGTCATTCGTGCAGCCAAAAGTGAAATGCCAGAAGGCATGCCTCTAATCTTGCGTATTTCAGCTCAAGAATATGTAGATGGAGGATATGGAATAACGGAGAGTCTAGTGTTCAGTGAAGCTTATAAAGAAGCAGGAGTCGATATATTCCATGTCAGCGCTGGTGGCGAAGGACCTATTGCAGCTGCTGGGAGACCAGGAACGCATGCAGGGTATCAAGTACCGTTAGCAAGAGCAATCAAAGAGAACCTCAATGTTCCGGTGATTGCTGTTGGAAGATTGGACGAACCGGTCTATGCTAATGCTGTCATTGGGAATGAAGATGCTGATCTTGTTGCGGTAGGTAGAGGAATGTTAAGAAATCCTTACTGGACGTTAGAAGCAGCGGCTCAACTTCACAAAGAGATTGAACTTCCGAAACAGTATGAACAAGGATTTCCTAGAATTAAGAAATAAATGATGTTGAGTAAATCTGCAAGTTATAATGTGATAAGGAAAAATGGATTCATTATTTGTTTTACGCCCGAGAGAGGAATTGTGAGATGAAGAATATCCCTAACAATGACCTTATTACCAGCTGGTTGACATTAACGCATATACAAATAAACGTAGCCAATAGATTGGAAGCGAAATTGCAAGAGAAACACCAGTTATCTTTAAAAGAGTTTTATTTATTGTTATTCTTGTCTGAAGCGTCAGAGCAGAAGTTGAAACTGCAGCAACTGGAATCTATGGTGGGTCTAAGTCAGAGCGCTGTTTCAAGACTTGTTAGTCGATTTGAAGCAAAGGGATGTGGCGCTTTAAAAAGACATGCTTGTGATGATGATCGCAGAAGCATCTATACTTCTTTAACACCCCTAGGACAAGAAAAGATCGAAAGAGCACAAGAAACATTTAAAGAAATGTTAATAGAGGCTTTTCCTGAGAAAGAAGTAGAACAATTACTGCAACAACTGATTCACTTGAAACAAAATTAAGGTGTTCTAACCTTGATAACCTGTCAACTGTACTTTAAGTGGCAGGTTATTTTTATCTGTTATCACTCGAGATAACAATAGTGTTATTGGGGATGCGGGGTTTATCACATCATGAATTTATGGTTAGAAGATTAAGTTGAAACGGATGGTCGTTGAGTGGATTCAAGGACAGCATAGTCGCCATCTAGCGCTTTGAGTCCGGGGAGTAGAAAGGCTACTCCAGCACAGAGTAATGGAATTAGTCCGGCAATCACGAAAAGAACAGGCACACCGTAGTGCTCAGCAATCGCACTGCCAGCAATGGTGATCGCTTATATCGTAACGATTCTTGCTTATAGAATGCTCTCCAGAGCATCAATTGTCGAAAGATTGCGGGAAGCAGAATAGAAGGATGAAGCAGCCGATATGGCTGCTTTTTTACATCTATTTAAGTCAAACATGCGGGTTAAGATCGGATCCTATATTGAATCATTAATCTTGTCTACCTTCGACTGCACTAAGTAAAACACTGGCGGCAATACCGAGCCTGCGATCTAGCAGAAGGTTGTGATCCATGGAGAAGTCCAACTCGATTTTTTGAACGAAGGGATTAAATCTTTGCTTAAAAGTAAAGACGTTATTCTGCCCAATGGTTCCTTCGTAGGTCTGCGGTATAAGATTTGACAATACTCTACGGATTACAGCTAATAACATACTATCTTCTGTTATGAGTCCGATCTCTCGCTCTTGATTGTCAAGAATCACCCATTCATCTTTCAGGATGGATTTCATTCCTTTCCGTCTAAAGCTACCTATTAATTCGTTGGTATAGGAGTCAAATACATCATATGTAGCAGAGAAGTCAATCCTCGAACGTGCTTTAATAACTAGAACTTCCTCACGCATGTCCTCAGAACTGTATATTCGTATATCTTCTTTTAACTTAAATGCCTTTTGCTTCACATAGAATGCTAACCCACCTTGAGGGTCATAGATATGAAAGGCATCACCTAACACTTTAATTACTTTCTTGCGAACTAAGTATTGGGTGTGTTTAAAACGTTCATTCATGTTTACATTCTCCTTTATATTCAAGCTTTTCCTATTATCTCATATATTTGAGAAAGGGGAATCATAGATTTAGTAATTATCCTAACAGACACTTCGGTCATTCATGTACTATTAGAACTATATCCCAGGATCTAGTAGAATAGGAGGGGTATAGAAATAGAAAAGTTGCGATATTGAAGAATATAAGGGGGAGCCAAGCGATGAATCTACCAAGTAAGATCCTCATTATTGAAGATGAGCAAGATATTGCGCGTATATTACGAGATTATATAAGCGTACACGGGTATGAAGTGGATGTGGCTAAGAATGGTGCTGAGGGACTGAAGTTAGTAGATACATGGCACCCGGATTTTATTATTCTAGATCTTACGCTGCCTGATGTGGATGGTATAGACCTATGTCGTCACATTCGAGATAGAAGTACAACACCAATCCTTATTCTAAGTGCTCGTGGAAGCGACACAGATAAAGTGCTTGGCCTTGGTTTTGGAGCAGATGATTATATGACCAAACCGTTCTCCTTAAGTGAATTGGTAGCAAGGATCAACGCACATTTACGAAGAGTGGAAGGAATGGTAAGTAAGAGTACGCAATTAACGCAATTAGACAGTGAAGTCATTTATATAGGAAATCTCAAAATCGATAAGAAAGCATACATATTAACCATCGACAATAGGGAGATTTCGTTATCTGCCAAAGAATTCGAACTCTTGTATTTCTTAGCCACACATACCAATCAAGTGTTCACCAAAAGTCAGTTGCTAGACGCTGTTTGGGGGTACACCTCAATTGGAGATGAGAACACGATTACCGTGTATATTCGCAGATTAAGAGAGAAAGTGGAAGTCGATCCATCCCATCCAATCTATATTCGTACAGTCTGGGGTGTGGGGTATAAATTGACCGTGGATGATATCTAAGGTGGGAGGATGGTATGTATTTACATGATTGGATAAACAGATGGTATGTAGCTGCACTTATTTGTGTGTTGTCGATGGTGGGAAGCGTGACATTTATATGGGTGAATTCAGATGGGAGTGGAAGTGGGCAAGCATCTGATCCTAAATATGTGATTAACCAAGTGCGTATTCAAGTGAGCGATATCATGCTATATCTAGAACAACACCATGGAGATATCAACAAGAACCAGAACCTCTCGATACAAGAGACGCTGCGTAAGATGAGCGATGAGCGTAATATGAGTTTTATTTATGTCCTATTAGACGGAGAGGTAGTGTTGACTGCTCCTCAAGATCCATCGATTCAACATATCGACGTGAAGACGGCACTGCATTATGATTTATATACTTCAAGAGTAGATAAAGATACATTGGACATAGCTTTTCCCGTGATTGACGAAGCGTCACAAGTACAAGTGGGTAATGCAATTTTTACGGTGCCCGAAAGTGAGCTTATGAACCAGCAATCACTTTCTACGTCGTGGTATCCATTCGTTATGACCATTTTTTCTGCTATCCTGCTACTCATTCTGCTGTGTATTCTTCGTCGTAAAATAAAGGACCACATGATCCAACCTATCTATCAACTAAAGGACTTTTCCGAGGCAATCCTCAAAGGGAATTACGAATTACAAGCCACATACGCTAGAATGGACGAAATTGGTGAAGTGTATGCCATGTTCGATCACATGAGAATAGAGATCATGTCTCTACATATCCAAAGAGCAGAACTTGATACAGCACAGAAAGAACTAATCTCAAACATTTCACATGATATCAAAACACCTCTAACAACTTTAAAAGCCTACATTGAAGCTATTCGCGCCGGCGTATGCACAGATATGCCTTCTGTCCTAGAATATATGGAAGTCATGCAGATGAATGCTGATCGAATGACTAGACTCATCGAGGATCTATTAACTCATGCGCTGAGAGAGTTAGGACAAATTTCAGTTGTACTTAAGGAACAATACAGTCGAGATGTCCTTCTCCCAATTTTACAACCTATCGGTCATTATGTTCGAACGACGGGCATTGTATTTATCGAACCGGACCTAGCGGACATTCCTAATGTGTTAGTTCATGTAGATGCCAATCGGTTGGAACAAGTCATTTCGAATCTTATTGGCAATGCGTTGAAACATACATCACCAGGAGATACGATTAGTATTCATATCGAACTTGTACAAGAACAGTTAGTCCTCACCCTATCCGATACTGGAGAAGGAATTCTGCCTCAAGATATGCCCTTTATATTTGAACGCTATTTCCAAGGACAAGTGAGTTCACATGCAGCTATACATAAGAATGAAGGAACTGGACTCGGACTCTCGATTTGTAAACATATTATTGAAGCACATAAAGGTAAGATCTCTTTCAGAAGTATAAAAGGTCAAGGTACGGTCTTTACTTGTACAATCCCTTTAGGCTGAGGAAGGTGAAATGGCTACGTTGTGAATGTAATACTTTATTAATAACTTGATAAGGTTCTCACAAGATCAGCCCCTTACAATGAGTTTTATACGGTAATAAGGAGAGGGCTTATATATGGCGAAGCAAGTGATTATTAAGGGATCCAATCTATGTAAGACGTATTCAACTGGACGAGAACAATATCATGCCATACGTAATGTAGATATAGACATCTACGCAGGCGATTTCACTGTCATCATGGGGAACTCGGGTTCAGGAAAGTCTACACTACTCTATCTACTAAGTGGTCTAGATAGCGTTACTGCAGGAGAGGTTCTGGTTCAGGATCAACCTATTCATAAATATAACGAACGCGAATTGGCAGATTTTAGAGCGAAGAAGATCGGGTATATATACCAGAGCATTAACTTGGTGCCTGATCTTACGATGTTTGAGAATATTGCTTTGCCGGGTTATGTGGCAGGATTCCTCAAGACAGAAGTGAAACGCCAGGTAGACTCCCTTATGAAAGATATGGATATTGAGAACCTGCGTAATCGTCTGCCTTCACAGACTTCAGGTGGACAGCAGCAAAGAGCAGCCATAGCCAGAGCGCTTATTAACTCGCCAGATGTGCTATTTGCGGATGAGCCGACGGGAAGCTTGAATGTTGACCAGGGTGTTGTCGTACTGGATATACTCACAAAAATGAATCGTACAGGTCAGTCTGTCGTGATGGTTACTCATGATATTAAGGCTGCTTGTAGAGCAGATCGATTGATCTTGATCCGTGATGGCAAAATAGGCGGTGTTCTCGAGTTCGACAAATATGATGATGATTCCGTTCATGAGAGAGAAAGTATCATCTTCTCGTACGTGTCGGGGAGGGAATAGGCGTATGTTTGCAGTATGGACACTTTGCCTGGCTTTCTTAAGAAGAAAGAAATTACAAAATGGATTAATTGCCTTACTGATCATGTTATCCACGTTACTACTTGCAACCTCAGTTACAGTTATTCTAAATACAGAGAATGTATTTACAGATGTGCACACGCGAACGAATGGCTCTCATCAGATATTAACAATGGGAGACGAACTGCATGATCCTCATAGGGTACATGAGTGGTGGGATATGCAAGAAGGGGTTACTGCATCTAGGTTGATGCCATATAGAACTTTAGCGGGATTAACCCATCAGGGTAAAGAGATTCCAGAACTATTTTTAATGATGATGGATACACCAGAACAAGTCTTTACAGTGGATAAGCTTATTTTTGCTCAAGGGGTTGAGAGCTTGCAACCCAAGATCGGAACAGTGTGGATTCCAACTTCGGCGGCATATACCCATGATATTTCGATAGGTGATACCCTAGGATTTAATACGGGTGAAAGTGACTTTGAATTAAAAGTATCTGCCATCGTGGTTGATATTCCGGAAGGTGGACCTTTTTCAACGAGTGCACGCATATGGATGAACCATCAAGATTATAAGAGACAGTTAGAGGGTATGCCGGGTAAAGACATGTATATGATGGGGCTTAGATACGATGATTCCAGTCAAAGTTCGAAGTATTGGCAGAAGTTTGAGCAATATTTGGGTACCCCATATCTTGAATCCAGAACTGAGTTCGAGGTAATCGCGGCATTCTATCTTATTCTAAATAAAGTGATTGGGTTTGTGATGATTTTTCTCGGATTGATTATGATGTTAGTAGCCTTATATACGATTGGATATACCATTTCTGACGCTATACTGTCCAATTATAGAACGATGGGTGTTATCAAGTCATTGGGATTATCTTCGAAAAGAATGATAGGAATATATGTTGCTCAATATGGTCTCCTATCTACGATCTCGATTATACCTGGATTAATCGTTAGTATATTTGTATCGAGGATGATTATAGAGAGTTCACTTGCTTATATGAAGACAGAGAATAACCCAATCCATATCCAAGGGATGCTAATCGTGTCCAGTGTAGGACTGCTGGTTTTGATTATTGTCATACTGTGTACTTGGGGTTATGCAGGGAAAGCTCGAACAATTCAACCTGTGCAAGCGATTAAGTATGGCATGTCTGAAATGGACAGTAACAAAATGACAAGACGATTGAATTCAACAGGAACGCATAGAATGGGATTTGAACGGTATCCAGTTATGTTCGTTATTGGTTTTAGGAATGTTGTTAAAAATATGAAGGGCTCTTTTTTAATGATAGTTCTTACTACCGTTACATCCTCGGTTCTTGTATTCGGATTTCTACTGTTGAATAGTATCAGTTCAGTCGATAAGACATCGCCAAAGTGGGGGTATGATTCATCTCATTTAGTAGCTTATGTATATAATGACTCTGCCTTTGATCGTGCTTCATTCGATAAGGAACTTTTGTCAGATCCAAGGGTCAAGAATATCAGTTGGATGGGGACAATCACAGGTGTTTTTCCTTCTGATGAGATGCAAGATGGTGATGACTCTATATCGGAATCGATGAGTATCACTATGGCGGTTGCTAATGGAAGCTTGGATGATATGGGTTATACGACATTAAGCGGAACGAATCCTCATAATAAGAATGAAATCGCTCTTGGTGTCAACTTAGCGAAATCGTTAGGTAAAGATATTGGCGATGTAGTAGCAGTGTATATTGAGGGTCACCGACAAACGCTTACCGTCACAGGAATCTATCAGGCGATTGCGAATATGTCCTATTCCGGTAGAGTTACCATGGATCTCATTAAATCGTACAATCCAGATTATAATGAAATGGATACGTGCTACATTAATCTACATGACAGTACGCAAGCCAACCTTATAGTAGACGGGATTAATAGTAGTCAATACAATAATTCCCTTAAAGCATTAAATCAACAGACGTTACTGGAGGCTACTTACAAAGAGGCTACAACCGTATTTAGTATTCCATTTAGTATTATGGGGCTGTTGTTCATCGTTGTTACGTTCATCATTATACTGAGTACTTGTCGCATGAACATTAAGAAAGAAAGTAAAACATACGGGATTTATAAATCCCTTGGTATGACCTCTAGTAATATTAGATTATCTGTAACGATAGGGATCATAGCCCTGTCAGCGATGGGTGCGTTACTTGGGGGAGTTGCGGGGGTGTATGTACTACCTGACATTCTGGAAAGTATTGTATCAGATTATGGAATTGTTGATTTCCCTCTCGTTATCCAATGGTGGTTCGTTATTGGATTTGCCTTGTTAAGTGTCGTGACAGCAGGTATCGCTTCTTGGATGTCATCCCGAGTCATAAATAAAACATCAGCTAGGATATTGGTTGTTGAGTAGGTAAGAAGAGACACCATCGGTAGAACGAGGATACATCTACTGGTGAGTGTCTTTTTGTTTGTATATAGCAGTTAGTTGCCATTAGATTTGATACGAATTACAATAAGGGCGAGTATGAGAAGCATCCAGCTAAAGGAGATTTGTTATGAAAAAACCTACGTTCATTCAGCCTGATCCGCAGAACTGGTTAGAGAAGTTTCACTTCTCATTGCCTATTAAGATCCGTTATTGTGAGACTGATATGTTAGGACATGTGAATAATGTGAGTTATTTCATGTACTTTGAGCAAGGACGCATCGAATATTTCGAGAATCTTGAATTGACAGAGACACTTTTTGGCGAACAAGCGGTATCCGTTGTGGCTGATTTGGAATGTCAGTACCTCGCACAATTGTATTTGAAAGATCCACTAACCTTACATGTACGAGTAGCCAATATTGGACGTTCCTCGATAGATGTGGAATACGCTATAGTTGTTAATCAACAACTGAAAGCAGCGGGACGAGGGGCGATCGTACTAGTGGATACACAGAGTGGAAAAAGTAAGCCGATTCCGGACTTCGCTCGAGAGAAGATCCTTTCATTTGAGGGGAACAGATAGAGTGAAATCTACAGGGTATCCTTATATAAGAAAAACTTATAACTCTATTCCATTTCTATTATTGGACTTCGTGGCTGATCTGTAACTATAATAAAATCATAAGATATACAACGTATAAAAATGCCATGATTTAAATATCATGGCGTTTTTATTTATGTAACGCATCGACATTTGCTGTTTTATCATTGACCATATTGTCACATTATGGTAGCTTGAAACAATATATAAATTAATTCTATCTATTTACTATGATTTAACACGATTGTATTCCTATGTGAGGTGGATAACATTGCAATTTCAGGTCATGAATAGTCCTTTTAATCAAGAGCAAGTAGAACTCCTCAATCGTCTTATTCCAACCTTAACAGAGGGACAACAAATTTGGTTAAGCGGGTATCTTGCGGCTCTTCAAACGTCTAATGCTACCCAGGTTACTCAGCAACCGGCGCAAGAAGGATCAGCTGTCATCGCGGTTAACAGCCCTGTTGCTATTTCCCGGGAAGTAACCGTTCTATTCGGTTCCCAGACGGGAAACAGTCAAGGACTAGCTAAGGCTCTATCCCTCAAGTTGGAAGAACGCGGATTTCAGGTAGCTCTTTCTTCAATGAGTGATTTCAAGTCCAATACATTGAAAAAGGTTCAGAACTTGCTGATTGTAGCGAGTACACACGGGGAAGGAACGCCACCCGATAATGCAATTCCATTCTATGAATTTCTTCATAGTAAGAGAGCACCGCAGTTAGAAGGGTTACAGTTCTCCGTCTTAGCCTTGGGAGATAGTTCGTATGAATTCTTTTGTCAGACAGGTAAGGATTTCGATAAGCGATTAGAGGAACTGGGTGGAACACGCCTGAGCCCACGCGTTGATTGTGATCTGGATTATGATGAATCAGCAGTGGAGTGGATAGAACAAGTATTATCTAACCTCACTTCATCTAATGAAGCCATTGTTGTTGATGGTGCTGTCTCAGCGAAAGTAAATGGAATGATAGCCAATCCGTCAGATTATTCAAGAACGTCCCCTTTTAAAGCAGAAGTGTTAGAGAACTTGAATCTAAATGGACGTGGATCAGACAGAGAGACTCGGCATCTCGAACTTTCTCTGGAAGGTTCCAATCTTCAATATGAACCAGGCGATTGTGTGGGGATCTACCCCGAGAACTCCCATGAATTAGTGAATTCACTGATTGAGCAGATGGGATGGAACGCTGAGGAACTGGTACCGGTCAATAAGAAGGGGGAAGAACGTTCAGTACGCGAAGCATTGTTAAATAACTTTGAGATTACGGTCTTGACGAAGCCCTTGCTGGAACAAGCTGCGAAGTTATCCTTGAACAACGCGTTGCACGCGTTAGTAGAACCTGGACGTGATGTGGAACTTAGGAATTACTTGGATGGGCGCGATTTGTTGGATTTGGTGCAGGATTTCTCTCCTTGGAAAGTAACTGCACGCGATTTCGTATCCATTCTTCGGAAGATGCCTCCACGCCTCTATTCGATTGCTAGCAGTTCAAAAGCCAGACCAGATGAAGTGCATCTCACCATTCGAACGGTGCAATATGAAGCGCATGGACGGGAACGGTATGGTGTATGCTCAACACAGTGTGCAGAGCGATTGGAACCAGGTGAGCATTTACCAATGTACATCCATCACAATCCAAATTTCAAACTTCCTACGAATTCGGATACACCGATCATTATGATTGGACCGGGTACAGGGGTTGCTCCATTCCGAGCTTTTCTTGAAGAAAGAGAGGAATTAGGAACGGAAGGGAAAGCATGGTTATTCTACGGTGATCAACATCTACTTACAGATTTTCTCTATCAACTTGATTTCCAACGTTGGGTTAAAGATGGCGTACTAACGAAGATGGATGTAGCCTTCTCCCGCGATACAGATAAAAAGGTATATGTGCAGCATCGGATGCTAGAGAAGAGTCGTGAACTTTATCAATGGTTGGAAGAAGGGGCTGCTGTATACATTTGTGGTGATGAGAAGCATATGGCTCATGATGTACACAACACCTTAATTACGATTCTTGAACAAGAAGGTGGAAAGAGTAAGGAAGAAGCTGTAGCTTATCTAACCGCTATGCAACAACAGAAGCGTTACCAACGTGACGTATATTGAGACTTAGAACGATAGTGAAAGGAGCTAGCAACCAATGACGCAAAATAAAAAAGTTGTGGTGCAGGATGGTCCACCGAGCGACGTTGAGGACATCAAGACACGTAGCCGATACTTGCGAGGTGAGCTTGAAGAAGAACTCAAAGATGGAATCACTGGATCGATGTCTGAAGATGAGAATCGATTGATGAAATTTCACGGAAGTTATATGCAAGATAATCGGGACTTGAGAAATGAACGGTATCGTCAAAAGCTGGAACCAGCTTACCAATTCATGGTGCGGATTCGTGCCCCTGGGGGTGTTCTGACATCAGAGCAATGGTTGGAGATGGATCGGCTAGCTCGGGAATATACTACGGGATCCATTCGATTAACCACACGGCAAGCTATTCAGTTCCATGGAATTCTGAAGTGGAACTTAAAGAAGAGCATTCGTACCATTAACGATGCATTGTTGACGACACTAGCCGCTTGCGGGGATGTAAATCGTAATGTGATGTGTAATCCTAATCCCTATCAATCTGAAGTTCATGCAGAGGTGTTTGAATGGTCACAACGACTTGCCAGCCATCTTTCACCTCAGACGAATGCCTATCATGAAATCTGGCTTGATGGTGAGAAGGTTGTAGATAGTAGTGAGAACGAAGCCGAACAGGAACCGATTTATGGAAAGGTCTATTTACCACGTAAATTCAAAATCGGTGTGACCGTTCCACCAACCAACGATGTGGATGTGTTCTCTCAAGACCTTGGCCTGATTGCTATTTATGAAGAAGGACAGCTTAAGGGATTCAATGTTGCCGTCGGTGGGGGTATGGGGATGAGCTATGGTGATACTCAGACCTATCCACAATTGGCAAGGGTGATTGGATTCTGTACACCAGAACAAATCATTGATGTTGCAGAGAAGACTGTTACAATTCAGCGGGATTATGGGAATCGATCAACCCGTAAATATGCCCGTTTCAAATACACAATCGATCGATACGGAATAGAATGGTTTATTGATGAACTACAGAATAGACTTGGGTGGAAACTTGAGGAAGCTCGAGCTTATGAGTTCAAACATAACGGTGATCGGTATGGTTGGATTAAGGGTAGCAACGGCAAATGGCATTTGACGCTCTATATTCCAAGTGGTCGGATCGAAGACCAAGAGGGTTACCCTCTTATGACAGGTCTGCGGGAAATTGCTAAGATAAATACAGGGGATTTCCGACTTACTCCGAATCAGAACCTTGTGATCGGTAACGTGACGGCCCAGAAGAAACGTAAAATAGAAGACTTAATGAAAGAGTATGGCCTTACGGATGGGCTACATTATTCGGCATTACGTAGAAGTTCGATATCTTGTGTAGCATTCCCGACATGTGGGATGGCTATGGCTGAAGCAGAACGTTATCTTCCCACGTTATTAGATCGTATTGAACCCATTCTGGCAGAGGTTGGATTGAGCGACGAAGCCATTAATATACGGATGACGGGTTGTCCAAATGGGTGCGCGCGGCCAGCATTAGGTGAGATTGCATTTATGGGTAAAGCTCCAGGTAAATACAATATGTATCTAGGCGCTGGTTTTGCTGGAGAGCGACTCAATAAATTATACCGAGAAAATATTGGCGAAGATGAAATTATAGATATCATAACACCAATGATTCATAAGTATGCTAATGAACGTCAAGTAAGCGAACATTTCGGCGATTTTGTGGTCCGTGCCGGTTATGTCCAAGCGGTTCAATCTGGGTTGGATTTTCATCATTAGATGTCATACAGTAAGGCTGTTCCTGAAGGTCAGGTTAGTAGACTTTTTTGGAACAGCCTCTTTTTTAGTTTACTGTGCGATACCACTACCTCGTTATCTTCATATTTTCTGTTATCCATGCACGTCTTTTTTTTAAATGAAACCTTTCACAGCTAAACGTCACGACTCATGTTATGTTAAAATAAGATATACCACAGAAGAATGAATTGATAACGTGGAAGAGGAGTGCAGAAATGGACATCAGTCAGGTTTATAAAGAATTACAAACACTATTACCAGAAGCGGTAATCCAGTGCCATGAAACGTTAAAAGGGTATGTATATACTCAAATGGGAGGTAACGCGGATATTCGTGTTGTCCCGTCCAATTATGATGAAGTTCAAAGGATCATCCAATATGCAATTGAACATAATCTTAGAATTACAACACTTGGGAATGGATCAAATGTGGTTATTCGAGATGGAGGAATCCGTGGAATTGTGCTACAGATGACGAATCTACAGGATATTACTGTCTCTGAACATATGTTGTGTGCTCAAAGTGGGGCTTCCATTATACATACGTCACAAGTTGCGTTGCAGCACAATTTAACAGGATTGGAATTCGCTTGTGGCATACCTGGTACTGTAGGTGGGGCGTTATATATGAATGCTGGAGCTTATGGTGGTGAAATTGCCGATGTATTACTGGATGCCCTTGTGGTGGATGATGCTGGACGGTTAATAACCTTACATAAAGAAGATATGCAGTGGGGTTACAGACATAGTGTTTTTGCGGGTGGTAATTATACCATTCTTCAAGCCCGATTCGGCTTAGAGTCTGGTGAACATTCCTCCATCAAGGAGAAAATGGATGAATTGACTCATTTGCGGGAATCGAAACAACCGTTAGAATACCCTTCATGTGGTAGCGTGTTTAAGCGTCCACCTAATCGGTTTGCAGGTCAACTGATTCAGGAAAGTGGTCTTCAAGGCGTACGAATCGGTGGTGCAGAAGTATCTACAAAACATGCTGGATTCATTGTTAACGTAGATAACGCTACAGCAAGCGACTATATTGCTTTAGTGTCTCATGTTAGAGACAAGGTTAGAGAGAAATTTGGTGTTGACTTGGAAACCGAAGTTAAATTCATCGGTGAAGAATAACTTATAGATCGCTGAGAACAGCGACGCGTACTTTACAAATAGGTAAAAGTGCCTAAATAGATAAAGGCGAATTCTCACTCCATTTCGAGTAAGAATTCGCCTTTATTTATGTATATTCTCATGCTTTTTACTTTTGAGATTGACTGAGAATATGGCCATCGCCGCTTGCATTTCCATGCCTATGAGACTCTTCATGCGCCATATCTAAGAAATATTTGAGGGACATGTCATATTTAGAACGTTCCACGACATCCACATCGGATAGGTCAAAGATCGACTTGAGTAATAAATATTTAAATATAGGAATCGGAGGAGCGGTGTTACGACCATTATCGAGGCAATAGTTATTCTAAATGGACTGTGGTTGAGTGATTGTTGGTTTGGAATCATCCGAGTCACCACCTAGAATTCATACAATTATTATACAGCAAAACAGGACACCCTTCCTCGAACGAGGAAAGGTGTTCTGAAATGGAGTTCTCATGGCTTTCTAAAAGACGCCTTTATAAATTAATAAACATTAGAGGAGCGTGGCGAAGGGGGAATTTGAAACTGTAGGAGCGATAGCGACCGCCTTTGTCTCCGGATTTCATCCGCTAACAGCGGAACAATTCAAGAAATATGGAGACAACAGTGGCCTCGTATTGATCGGCAGCTTTTTTGGCGATTCATGATTACAGTGAAGATATTATTCTAAAGAAATAATATATTTAGCTCTTGTTGTACTTAACTCTATTTCTTCGAATTCCAGATCGGTGATCTTCAGATCCGTTGTAACAATATCATACGTATCTTGCGGTAGAGGCACCAAGTCACCATCACTGTTCATCGTGCTACCTGAACCTTTTAGAACTACAGCATTATCCAAGTAACCGTCGATGCCTTCATCACGCTGTCTGACCTCGAATTGAGATAATTTGAAGTGAACCTGATCGATGTCATCCTGTTCTCTTTTTTGTACGATGATGGTTTTATCAAGTTGTGTATTTAGCCAATCTGTTAGTTTTTGTATGTCTTGTTCCATAATATCATTCCTTCTGTAATTGGTTTGTATTTGTTCAGTATCTCCAGAATTTCACCTGTAATTCTATATTATTCAATTACCCGGTTGAGAAAGATAGAAACAAGAGGAAGGATTATCATTTAAATGTTGGGTTATATCGGATTTCATACAGGATTAAGCCATGGCACAGGGAATGTATTAATACATAGTGGATGTGATGTTACCCTAGATTAGGGATCAATCTCTATGCGTAAGAATATACATCTATTAGGGTGATCCTCTATGTGAAATTAATAACAAGGAGGTGATGAGATGATTGAACTCGATCATGTTTCTAAATATTATGGTGAGAAAAAAGTAGTGGATGCATTAACCTTTTCGATTAAACAGGGCGAATTGTTTGGTCTACTAGGACCGAATGGGGCAGGGAAAACAACGACCATTCGCATGATGATCGGCTTAGTGCAACCAAGTGAGGGAGAAATAGTCATTAATAACCTCCATGTTTCGCAGCATAGAAAAGAAATTCATTCGCAGATTGGAGTTGTTTTTGAATTACCCAATTTGTATGTCAGATCTTCTATTCGAGATAATCTAAAGCTATTCGCAGATTTACACGGTATCCCCAATGAACGTGTTCTGGATGTTATGGAAAGTTTACAGTTACTTGAGCAACAACATGTGAAGGTGAGTAGCTTGTCTAAGGGATGGAAACAACGGGTATTGATTGCTAGAGCTTTATTGCACCGACCTAAGGTGTTATTTCTAGATGAGCCTACGAGCGGCTTAGATCCAAATACGGCTTCGCTCATACGTCATTATATTAAACAATGTCAACAAGATGGCACAACCATTGTCCTCACGACGCATGATATGCAAGAGGCAGATGAATTGAGTGATCGTGTAGGAATTATGTACGATGGGAAGCTTGTTGCCTTGGATCATCCCCGATCATTAAAAAGCATGTATGGTTCTAAAGAGCTTCTTATCGAATACGAGGAGGATGGACTACCAGTCTCCAAAAGACTACCAGCAGATCATGAAGATACAGCTAAGGAAATATATCTACGGATGTTGAACAAACAAATCATAAGCATGCATACACAAGAGGCTACTTTGGCGAATGTATTTGCTACACTGACGGGGAGTGAGCTGAGTTGAATCAGGTGAATAAGCTAATCCAACATGAAGTGAAAGACTTAGTGCGGAATCCATCGATGATAATACTCACGATCTTACCTATCGTCATGTCGAAGTTGATTATCGAAGTCATTGATAAAAGCGCCAACAACTTCGTGTTATTATCGACGTGGATTTTGTTTGCTCAAGTGATGGTCGGGATTATGATGATGGGACCCAATCTGATCGAAGAACGGGAAAGTAAGACGATGGATGCATTGCTTATTACACCATTGTCTTTCCGACAGATTATTATTGCCAAAGGATCGGCGGTGTTGTTATTCTCGTTATTGTCTCAAATGCTTGTACTTCTTATTAACTATGGTTTCAAAAATGATCTTGCCCTCAACATGCTGTATATGGTGTTAGGCGGCGTTGTTTTTGTACAAATAGGATTAATTATTGGGCTGAAAGTCAACTCATCAAAAACAGGGTCAGCTATATCATCTGCTCTAATGGTCTTATTCTTCTTGTTGCCAACGCTGTATTTGCCATTGCCGGATTGGAGCTATGCTTTTGTAATACTGATCCCTAGTATTGAGATTGTTGAGAACTTGAATAGTATTCTAAATGGGTCAGGAATGATGTTCATAGAGACGGTTCTATTATGTATGTGGATTGGACTACTCACGTTATGGATCCATAAACTAGGGAAATGAAATATAGCTGGCATTAGAACTGTCTCTATTTGGACAGTTTTTTTGTTGTCCAATAGGAGTTGATGGATGATAGAATAAGGATAGTAATGATTATGAATATATTGGAGCTGAGCGTATGTCTGAAGTCCATCATCAATTGTTGACAATGTGTATGATCGAGCATGGTGATCAAGTATTGCTAATGAATCGACCTGATAAAATGGGATACCCTGGGTATATTGCTCCTGGTGGAAAGGTAGAATTCCCTGAGAGTATCGTGGATGGAGCCATTCGAGAAGTAAGAGAAGAGACAGGTCTGATCGTGAAGGACATGATATATAAAGGATTAGATGAGTTCTGCGATCTGGAAACAGGGTTAAGATATATGGTGTTTAACTATCTCGCCACATCCTTTGAAGGGGAGCTAATAGAAGATCCGCCTGAGGGAGAATTGTTGTGGATAGAGAAGTCGAGAGCCTTACAATTACCGATGCAAGATTGGTTCAAGAGAAGGTTCCCACTCTTCTTTCAGCAAGGAACATTTGAGCGTAGTGTGATTTGGAATAAGCGGAGTGATATTACGATAGGAGAGACGATGAAACATTATGGTACAGGTGAAAAAATAACCTCTCAATCCTAAACGAGAGATTGAGAGGCAAGGCAGTTATAATCTGAACTATTATTTTTTTATCGCATGGATATAATGAATCGTTTCGAATGCAGACAAATCATCCGTCCGGTTACGAAAGAAAAGCTCTTGTATCTCATCTGGGGATAGATGTTCATAAATGAGTAAGCCTGATGTTTCTAGTAGATGTTCAATGTCATTGTAGGTGAAACAGGACTTCATGGGTTCTCCACTTGCTGCGGCCATATTCACCATGTTTTGAACTCGATTTGAGATACCCTTTTCTTCAAAAAGTCTCTCATCTGCATAATCAAAAACGATAGAACTTCCTGATGGGACTTGGGCGAATATATTATTTAGTAAGCTTGAAATTTCCTTTTTAGTTAAATAATAAGTAACACCCAGAAGGCTAAAAGTCGTTTTTTTATTCTCGAAACCTTGCTCTATCCATTTCTCATAAGAAAACGTATGGGTGAAGTCCATAGGAATGAAATGAAGATTACGAGGGATGTCAAAATAGACAGAAGCCAATCGATTCTTTTTAAACTCCTGCGTCGTTGGATAATCAATTTCAAATATTTCTATGCTGTTATGCAATTCAGGGTGTCTGTAACAAAAAGTGTCTAACCCAGCTCCCAGTATGACATACTGCTGCATGCCTAACATTAACTCATGAAGTAAGACTTGTTCGCAATATGCAGCCCTTGCTAAGGGCGTTGGAGAAAGCTGGACTTGTGTAATCCACCTCAATATTTCATCGGGATCATTTTGAATCCTTTGGGCAATATTTTTGTTGAAGAATGAAATGCCTTGAATCATATTCTTACTAATGTCTGAAAAATTCTTTAGAGGAAATTAGATCTTTCGCAATAAAATCATCAAAAATTTGAGGTGTGTCATATTTACTATGATAGGCTCGACTAAAAGCTGAGATTAAGGATGTTAAACTGGACTCCTTTGACTTCATACCATATCCTCCCATATAAACAAAAATAAGAATCCCCCGGCCGGGAGAATCCTATTATATTACAGGAAAAAAATAATATCAATTATAGCACATTAAAATTATTTTGTCAATAACTATCCTAGCGAAAAAGTGTTAAATTATACAATTCCCGTCATCACAGCTGTTACCTGTACCGCCTACAACAGTAATGGGGTGTGCGTCATTCCAAGCTTGACGAAGAGCATCGAGGAACACTTCTGTGGGTTGTGCGCCAGAGATCGCATATTTTTCATTCGCTAATACAAAGGGAACTCCTCCTACATTTAGAGAATGAGCACGGCTTTCATCGGAGCGCACTTCTTCGGAATACTTATCACTTGCTAGGATTTGTCGCGTTTCAGTTTCTTCAAGACCAGCCTTCACAGCGACTTGAAGAAGAGCATCAACATCACCAACGGGTAGCCCTTCAGTAAAATAAGCATGGTAAAGTTGTTCGCTGACTTCTTCCACGAGCCCTTGTGTAGCAGCGTGGTGGATTAGTCGATGGGCATCAAAAGTATTTCCAGATTTCATGAGATCGAATCGATAGTCAAGTCCATCTTTGGCCGCTAAAGTTGTAATTTGTGCCATCATCTGGCTCACTTCTTCATGCGATCTCCCCATCTTTTTAGATAAGGAATCTGTGAAATCGCCAATATGACGTGGTGTTGAAGGATCAAGCTCGAAACTACGCCAGATAACCTCCACCTCATTACCATGTTCGAATGCAGATAAAGCCTTCTCAAATCTTCTTTTTCCTATATAACACCATGGACATGCAATATCAGACCAGAATTCTACTTTCATTGTCATAATCAATTCCCCCTTCGGTACCCCTATCTATCATCATAATGATTACAGATATAAAAATCAACTTTACCCTCCTTATATTTCATTGACAAGATTTTTGTTATGAACTAGAATTTCGACAACAGAGATAATGGACGTGAGAGGGTTGGTCTTAAGAGTATGAGTAGAATATGGAAAATAAGAATGAAGGGTGCAGAACCATTTATTCATGTGTTGCTGTTGCGGTCTTTATTGAAATGGATTGTGTTAGGTGGATTGGTAGGTTTATTATCTGGTAGCGCATCTGCTGTATTTCTAAAAAGTCTTGCGTATGTGACTCAGATTAGATTAGAACATCCATGGGTGTTGTTCTTGTTACCCTTAGGTGGAGCTGGTATTAGTTATCTTTATTATAGATATGGAAAGAATAGCACCAAGGGCAACAATCTGATCATTGAGCAGATTCAAGAGCAGACTTATGAACCTGTACCTTTACGTATGGCTCCACTTGTCTTATTAGGAACACTAGTAACACATCTACTAGGTGGGTCCGCGGGACGAGAAGGAACGGCGGTACAGATGGGAGGCAGTTTAGCAGAACAGATTGGCAAATGGTTGAAGATCGGACCCCTGGATCGGCGAATTCTATTAATGTGTGGTATTAGTGGCGGATTCGGTTCAGTATTTGGGACCCCCATTGCTGGAGCTGTTTTTGCTATTGAAGTGATTGCTATAGGAATGATTCGGTATGATGCGCTAATTCCTTGTTTCGTAGCGAGTTTTGTAGGGAATTTGGTTGCCATGAATGTATGGGGTGTTACCCATATTCATTATCCTATAGGTGAAGTCCCAGTACTATCGCTGATGGTCTTATTAAAAGTAACTTTAGCAGCAGTATGTTTCGGGTTAACTAGCTTATGCTTCAGTGAATTAACACATTTCCTCAAAAAAGTCTTGGCATCGATCCTTCCTAACCCCATGTTAAAAAGTGCTGTCGGGGGTGTCCTTATTATCGTCATGGTATATCTGATTGGATCACGAGATTACTTAGGGTTAGGTATCCCACTCATAACGGATTCCTTCGAAGACAAGGTTCATCCGTTTGCTTTCCTTGGGAAACTACTCTTCACATCCGTTACGTTAGGAGCAGGGTTTCAAGGTGGGGAGGTGACACCGTTATTCGCGATTGGTGCAACGTTAGGGAATTCATTAGCTGGAATCCTTCATTTGTATGCGCCATTTCTTGCTGCATTAGGATTTATTGCCGTTTTTTGCGGTGCAACGAACACACCTCTAGCTTGTTTCTTGATGGGGATTGAATTGTTTGGTTCTGAGGGTGCGATATTTATGTTTGTTGCTTGTTTGATAAGTTACTTATTCTCAGGGCACACAGGGATTTATACCTCCCAAATGATTGGTGTATCCAAAAGCCATCTGATGCAAGTCCCACTCGGATCAAATTTATCTTCGATCAAAAAGCATAAAAAAAGGTAACATCCACCTAAGTGTGGATGTTACCTTGTGGATTTATATTTACCACTGTGAATGATATGGACGATTACTTCGATATCATGAAGAGAATCCTCTGTTAACAGGAAGTTATTCTGCTGATGTAGTTCCTTCCACCTTTTAACATTAGATCGAAACAGTGAATTCTCCAGATTTAACACGTCACTTTGAATAGCTAACCCTTTGTTATAGCTATTCCTTATTTCTGAAGCGATAACCTTTGCTGTGTCTTTTTTTAAAGTTGGATTTGATGTGGGTTCAATTAGCTCATTCAAATAGATATTAGCGCTAACTTTCACGTTGTATTGTACTTCTCCTGCTACAACTTTTGGGATAATAGCATGACGTGGCTTTATGATGACCACATTTGCTACGGGATCTTCTGCCGGAACATTTGTTGGTACTCGATCAATATCTTTTTGTAGCCATCGGACACCCTGTAGGTCTTCTTCTGACATCCATCCGAGTAATTTATCATGTCTTAACATAAATGCGCCATTTGTTTTGAGTAATGACATTTTCTTCTCATCTTCCAACCATGTTTTGTTATCGATAGCAAGAGAAGGTATCATTACAGATCCGCTACCTTCTGAAGAGTCTGCAATCACTTTATATCCATATTCCGGCTTGATAATAGAAAATTGTTCATATACTTGCTGTGGCGTACTCAGAATGGATTCAATGGGTGAGGCATTTAGCAAGGATTTCAATGCGAATATTTTAGCTATGGGTTCCTTCGTGCCATAGATTAGAACGTTATACCGTATTTCACGATAGCGATTGACAGTAGAATAGACTTGCTGGATTTTTCCTTCATGCTTTAATAAATTCTCACTACATACAATAGTCCTAACATGACCCCAGAACACTCTCTCTTGTGCTGTAGAATAGAGCGAACTAGCGGCTTCAGATACAGTCCTGCCTTCACCTTGTCCGATCCACACAGGTACTATTTTCCCCACTTCCACGGATTCGTTTTTCGCTATATTGGCGAAATTAAGAATCTGTGCATAGGCTTTGTACTTGCCATCAACATAATCAAAACCTAGAGCGTTAACATAGGCCATTTTTTCGATTTCTTTAGCGTCCCAGCAACCTGATAATAGGGCTAAGGAAATAACACTGACTAATAGTCTTTTTATGATTGTCATGAAGGATCTTCCTCTTGATGATCAGAGTCGATGGTATTTAAGTCTTGCGGTTTTTGATTCATTTTAGTCCAAGGGAAACGTAATACGGACTGAACAATATCTTTGAAATTGGGAGGTGACAGTGGTGAGAAGTAGGGAATTCCGAATGTTTGCAATCTTGACATATACAAGATCATAAGGACTACTCCCAACAAGAGCCCATATATCCCAAGAACTGAAGACATCAGAAACAGTCCAAGTCTTATAAGACTAACTACCGAACTGAGGGATTGATTAACCAAAGTTACCCCACAGACAGCAGTAACGCCTCCGATAACCACGACGGAAGGTGATACTAGTCCTGCACGAATAGATGCATCTCCTATAATTAACCCTCCGATGACTGTTAATGTCTGTCCAATTGTACTGGGTAATCGGACACCCGCTTCACGAAAGATTTCGAGAAGAATAAGGAGTAAGAACATCTCTACAGGTGATGTGAAGGGAAGACCGATTCGTGCAGTTGATATCGTAGCCATTAAATAGAAGGGTATCTCATCCGGATGAAATGTAGTTAAAGCAACATAAGCTCCAGGTAGTATAATGGACAATACAAAACTTAGTGCACGAATGAGACGAACAAACGAAACGTAAAAAAAACTAAAATGAATATCCTCAGGTGATTTCAATAGCAAAGTAAATGTCCCCGGACCAATAAGTACCATAGGGCTTCCATCAATAACAACCACAAATCTTCCATTCAGTAATGAACTAACTACGTAATCTGGACGACCCGTGAAATCCAATAATGGAAAGAGAGAGTATTTAGAATCAGACAGGATTTCCTCAAGTTGACCAACACCTGAAATTCCATCAACATCAATATTATCCAGTCTTCGTTTTATCTCCTTCAGAATCTTTGGCGAGATGATATCTTCGAAATAAAGTAAGCCAACCTTAGTTTTGGTTCGTGTGCCAAGAATATATCTCTCATAACAAAGTGATTTACTACGAATCCGTTTACGAATTAATGCAACGTTCACGACGACACTTTCTACAAAACCATCCTTCGGTCCTTTAATGGATATTTCAGTACTCGATTCTTCCGGAGTTCTTGAAGGGATCTGACTGATATTTACCGTTAAGAACGTATTCAGTTGCGGAAAAAATACGACAAGATAACCTTCAAATAAAACCTCAAAAAGGATCTCCTTGGATGCCTCCTTCTCAAGCGATACAAGTTGTAAAGACCCATACATCGTTCCTTGGTGAAGAATGAATTCGTTATGTTCTTGATACAATTTCTGCAATTCTGCTAATACGGTACGGTTGATTAGATCAGATTGTATCGTTCCTTCACTATAGATAAGAACTATCTCTGACGACGGGGAGTCATCGTAATGATGAACAAATACGGATATATCTGCAGATTTCTTGAACATGTCCTTCAGTTTCTGTGGAGTCCAAAGTACTTTGTTGTCTTCAACTGAATGATGGCTCAAGTAGAACCCCCCTTAGCAGGTTTGGTGAAAAGTGAGATATAAAGCCACAGTAAAGTGAGTAACACACTTACTATTAATGTAACAGGAACAAATATACGATACGTCCATTGGTAGAAGTCATTCTGGCTAATAGGAAGTAATGACAGTAGAATGAAACTCGTCGATATGAAAAGAAGAAATCGTGTACGTGTGACCTGATTTCTAAAAGGTAACATATCTCCAAGTAAATACTGAACAAGACTGACTCGAATCGTTGCTCCAGCTAACCATTGAAATACAGATAAGAAATCAACATGTTCAATATAGGCTCCGAGCCTCAGAAGCCGCCATTGTTCATAGGGTGACTGAAACTGTTTGGAAGCTTCATGAGGGCCAAATTCAGTAATGGCTCCTATAATTGGACCTATGGATATGTAAATTAAGATAGCTCCTATTAAGATGATCTGCCACACACGAATTTTAGTTTTTAAATGATGTTGCATAATGACAATGATGAGTAACTCCGTAATTCCCCCGCCAACATACACTAACCCATTAAAAACGGGACCCCATCCATTTTCTAACATAGGTTGTAATCGTTCATAATCTTTCTGTGGAATATTCGTTACACTTACAAAAATGCCAAGTACAATAACGATGGGAAGTAGGATTCCAGAGCCGATCGCAATGGATTTCAGCCCCACTTTGGCACAGTAAAAACATACAAGAACTAAGCTAATCACTAACACTATCCTTGGAGTAGAGGGAAGATAGCTTGTAAAAGTCCATGTTACGGTATGGTATATCGTTGTTCCCCCTATTAAATAGAGTTGAATAAACATGGGAATGATGAGTATCCACGCGACAATGGGATGGGTGCGTTGAATAAGCCATGGTAGTAATTTTTGTTGCCCAGATTTCTTCATAAACAGGGCAATAAAGACGAACCAAGGGATGAATATAAAGAAGGAGATAATGATCGAAATCCATGAATCCCTACCTGCTGAATCTAGAAGCATTGGGTTGATAATGACGTGTGTCATCAGTCCGTTGCTTAACATGAGAATCATAATGGTCTGTAAAAAACTTATTTTTCCAATGGATGCACTCATCTTTACCACCTTCATTCTTAGCACGTTAGCGTTCTTTCCCTTTAAGTTTCCCTTGAAAACCAATTTCTATGTAATCAATACGGAATATTAGAGAAGGGTAACATTGAATTTATGATACACTGGAGTAAGAAACGAATGTAAAAGGCAAGGAGATTAGACAATCATGAAGTTAGTATCTTGGAATGTAAATGGTTTGAGAGCTTGTGTTACCAAAGGGTTCAATGCGTATTTCGAAGAATCTGATGCGGATATTTTTTGCGTTCAAGAGACGAAGTTACAGGAAGGGCAGATTAACCTGGAGCAGGATGATGATGGATATACACAATATTGGAATTACGCTCTGAAAAAAGGGTATTCCGGTACTGCTATTTTCACAAAAATAGAGCCTTTGTCTGTTCGATATGGTATAGAAGAGGATCATGAGGACGAAGGTCGTATCATTACGCTAGAATTCGATGCTTTCTATCTTGTGAATGTATATACACCTAATGCAAAACGTGATCTAGCTAGGCTAGAATACAGGCTGGAGTGGGAAGACCGTTTCCGTAACTATGTCCAGCAATTAGATGTCCTTAAGCCTGTCATTATTTGTGGTGATTTAAATGTTGCTCATCAAGAAATTGATCTAAAGAACCCGAAATCGAATTATAATAACTCTGGATTTACACCTGAAGAAAGGGGTAAAATGACGACGTTGTTAGATGCTGGTTTCACGGATTCATTCAGATATCTCTATCCTGATCGGGTTGATGCTTATAGTTGGTGGTCTTATATGGCTAAAGTAAGGGAGCGAAATATTGGATGGAGAATTGATTATTTTCTTGTCTCGTCTAGATTGCAACCTTCGCTGTTAGATGCAGGAATTGATCAACATGTCATGGGTAGCGATCATTGTCCAATTACGTTAGTCCTTGAAGATATAAACAATGAAATGGATGCTATGTCAAAATAAAACTACTGGAGGAATAGAGTAATGAAAGAGTTCGATATGATGTTGGAGAAATATGCTGAGCTGGTCGTTAAAGTTGGAGTGAACATACAACCTGGACAAGTTCTTGTCGTTCAAGCCCCATTGGAAACCGTGGATCTGACACGCTTAATCGTAGCTAAGGCCTATGAAGCTGGAGCTAAATATGTACAGGTTGAGTGGGAAGATGAAGCCATCACACGTATCCGATATGAAAAGGCCAATGACGAATCCTTTAACTATTATCCGAAGTGGCAAGCTGACATGATGGAACAACTTGCAGAAGGCGGAGGAGCTATTTTACATATTAAAGTACCTAATCCGGAATTGTTTCGCGGCATTGATTCATCAAAAGTCTCCAGAGCTGTTAAAGCTGCAGCAGTTGCACGTGAGAAATACCAGGCCTATGTGCGTACGAACAAGTTTAGCTGGTCTTTGATCAAGGCACCAACACGTGCCTGGGCGAATAAAGTATTCGCAGACCTCCCTGAGGAGGAGCGGGTACAAGCGATGTGGGATGCAGTATTCCTTATGAACCGTGTCGAAGCAGATGGATCGCAAGATCCTGTAGCCGCTTGGCGTGAACATATTAAGCAACTTAAAGTAACTCAGGAACGTATGAATGCCAAACGGTATAAGAGCTTGCATTACCGTGCTCCTGGAACCGATTTACGTGTCGAAATGCCACAAGAACATTTATGGCTTGGTGGAGGAGACGAGAATCAGGATGGTGTATACTTTGTAGCGAATATGCCAACGGAAGAAATCTATACGATGCCACTTCGAACGGGTGTGAATGGAAAGGTAACGAGTACACTTCCACTGAATTTAAACGGAAGATTAGTCGAAGGAATGTCATTGACTTTCAAAGAAGGTAAAGTAGTTGAATATGATGCTGAATCAGGTCGTGAACATTTAACTTCACTACTAGAAACTGACGAGGGCGCATCATATCTTGGAGAAATGGCTTTAGTACCTAATGACTCACCCATATCACGCTTGAATCGCGTCTTTTATAATACAGGTATCGATGAGAATGCCTCATGCCACTTTGCACTGGGTAGTGCTTATCCAGTTAATATAGAAGGTGGCACAAAGCTCAGTAAAGAAGAACTACTGTCCAAAGGTGGGAATGTCAGCTTAACCCATGTCGATTTCATGATTGGATCAGATCAGCTTGAGATTGATGGTGAACTGGCTGATGGAACGATCGAACCGGTATTCCGTAACGGGAATTGGGCATGATCTGAATTAAATGCTATCTTTGGAGCGATAGTGGTATTGTTGATATTTTTTGCGATCTCACGAAGTAGTAGGGGACGTTGGTAGTTGGAATAGAATAAGTATTTTCTAGAAAAAAAGGGACGCAATCAGCAATGGAGTCATTGCTGATTGCGTCCCTTTTGTGTTTTTTACACGTATTATACGGTCCTATTTTTTCTTAATAAGTAGTACTTACATGCTGTTTCAAGAACTCTAATGCGTTAAATACCATAATGGCTGCATCAGAACGCGTGATCTCACTTTGAGGATGAAAGGGCTCATCACCATGAAGTGTATTAATGTTCCAAGTTAATGAACGTTGAATCGCACCTTGATACATAGGCGTAATTTCATTCTCATCACTAATGGTGATAGGTACAAGTTTAATCATCGGTAGATTACCTACCTTCTCTACACCTTGAAGCAGATGATACGTAAATTGTTCTTTCGTCATCGGTTTCGTGGGATCGATATCTTTTGGAATATCAATATTGTTGTAAAAGGCATTCACGAACGATTCTGCATACCATGCATCATCTTTAATTTGCGTGAAGTTATCACTAGCTTGAGGCATTTTACTGAATTTCATAGTATCCAAGTTAAGTTGAAGTCCCTTTGAGATAAGCTGAATAGCTTGTGCATTTGTTAAAATTGCCGAAGGTTGGAATTCCGTTACAGTAACGCCTTGAATGATACCTTGCTGTTGTAAAGTAATGATTTTATCTCTTCCTGGAGTGGATCCCAGATCTGTAAATGGCTTGTCAGCTGCATATATCATTCCTCCAAGCGAGAGAGAAAGGATCGATGTGATGGCCATTGTGGAGATTGTCTTCTGTAGTTTCATTGTGTGTTCCTCCTAAGTTTTAATGTAATACATAGGGTGATTCCATTAATTACCTCAATAGACGTGAGATTATTTAAGAATGTTGCAGGTGAATGACATTCATTTTAATTGACTATGATAATCATTATCATTTATAATGAAGTTATCTTCATAGCGTGTGGTTATGAATAATTATTTCGTTGAGGGAGTGTTCGTAATTGCTTATTCAAACAAGAAGTATTGTAGTGGAAAAGGGTAATTCAGATAAAGTTGTTGAGCGTTTCAGTAAAGAAAGTCCAGTAGAAGGCATGGAAGGACTTATAGATATTAGTGTACTCGTAAATAAAAGAAGTAAAGAGAATGAAGAAGTGGTTGTCATGATTCGATGGGAATCAGAAGAGGCATGGAAGAATTGGGAGAAGAGTGATGTTCATATTCAGGGGCATCGAGCGAAAAAAGGGCAGGAAAAACCAGATTATATAATCAGTACAACTGTGAATATGTATGAGAGCAAAATGATCAAAAAGTGTAAAGCTTTTAGCCATCAATAAAATAGTAGCTTCAAACATCAAAACATGGACCACAACATCAAAGGACAACTTCTTCAATAGCAAGAATACGACTTGGCTATTGAATAAGTTGTCCTTTTTCTGTGCACGTGACGAGTCTATGCTGAACGTTTAAGCCTCTTTAGTAAGGGTGCACGATATTTCACTAGAACAAAACGAAGAAGGAAGTATCCGATAATTGAAAATATAATACTGTTCACAACTGAACCTACTACAAAATTCATCCCCATATGACCAAATCTACTGAGATAGTGAGGGGAGATATCAGGTGGGTCTAGATTAGCAATCGATAAGCTGTTCCCTTGAAAGGAAGAGAAGTAGAAAAGACTGAGTAAAAGGAAACCAATCTTATAGTTCAAATAAAACAATCCTGGCCACACAATCGTTCCTAATGAACCTGAAATAACAGCAGCAGCAATATTACCACGTAGTAGTCGAGCAAGACCTAAGGAAAGCAAAATGCCAATCCCAAAGGTTGGAAACCAACAATGGAAAAAACCAGCAATAAAACCAATGGAAATGTAGTGATCGGACTTCTTGATGCGCAATAAACGCAAACTATCATACTTTAATTTCCTGAAGATTCGCAGCTTCATGGTAATTCTTCCTTTACTTGTGAATTCTACAATCTTTACATAGTAGCACTAAATAAAAAGGTTGAAAAGGTAATCTATAGGATATTACCTTCCCCGTTTGTAGACTAGAGTGGCGTTAATTTCTCCCCCGACTAGAATAATAATGGAACTTATATATAGCCACACTAGTAAGATCATTAACCCACCAAGACTTCCATAGGTTCTGGTGAAGTTCCCAAATTGATTGACATAGAGTGAAAATAAGAAGGACGTTGCAATCCAACCAAAGGTTGAAAATATGGCTCCAGGAAGTGCTCCTTTAAAATTAATTTTTCTACTCGGTGCGAACATGTATAGAAAGGTGAACACAACAATCATGACGACTAAAGGGACTACATATTGAAGTAAATTCCACAATCGATGAATACGTTCAGAGAAATGAAATAAAAGAACGATTTGGTCTCCAACCCAACCTCCGAATACCAGTAGAAGGATGCTAAGCAGAATAACAATTCCAAGTACGACAGTTGCCAATAGGGAAATACCCCGCACTTTCCATAATGCTCTATTCTCAATTGTGTCATAAGCCTTGTTAAGTCCCTTTACAACAGCATTGATGCCCCTTGAAGCTGCCCATAATGTAGCTAACATACCGAAAGAGAGTAACGCTTGACTTCTTCCGAGAGAAACATCTTTCACAATATCTTCAATAATGTTTACCGCCTCAATAGGTATGATTTCCCTAAGGCCCGTAATTCTTTCTTCCATAGAAATGTCGGCATAACCAACGAGGGTCATAATAAATATGAGGAATGGAAAGAAAGAAAGAATAAGATAATAGGTTAGTTGTGCACTGATCGCTTGAACATCGTCAGCACGTATTTTTCTGAATAATTGTTTAGAGAAATCAATAAGCCAAGCTACTTTACCTTTATTCATATTACCCCTCACTTGGAAAGTAATCGGATTCTAACCGTGTTCTTCTATAATATCATTCTACACGTTAGTAAAGTAATTAATCCGTTTCAATAAGATTTATCCAAATACAAATACAGGTATGACATAAATATTACGATACATGATAGGTAAAGAGAATGTATGTCTAAAAGGGGTATTAATGTAGCTATATTCATGATATATTATTATTTTTCCAGTTGTGTTAATGAACTGTAGGAGATGTTGAATTATGGTGTTACCCTAGAGCCATATAGTTTCAATTACCATCACGCTATGATATAACTAACATTGACAAAGATAATATAAATATTATTTAATTAAAACATATGAGTTTAGTTGGATATCTAATATATTTCATTCATTAGGACAATTATTTCAAAACATATAAGAGAAAGTTGAGTGTATATCTATGTTTGCATCTTTGAACGATACACGTATTTATTTCGATGTAGAAGGTTCCGGTTACGTACCTGTAGGTGAAAGTATGAAAAAGAAACCCGTCTTATTTGCGGTTCATGGAGGGCCAGGTAGTGATCATTCTGATTTCAAACCATGGTTGACCCCATTGAGTGAACATATGCAGATTGTTTATTTGGATCAACGATCCAATGGTCAATCTGATCGTGTAGATTTAACGACATGTACGCTTGATCAGCTTGCTGATGATATTGAAGCACTCCGACTATACTTGGGTCTTGGACAGATATCCGTTCTTGGTCATTCCTTTGGGGGTATGGTAGCTCAGGTATATGCTACAAGATATCCTGAATCATTAGACAAACTTGTGTTAGTATGTACGGCACCAAGTTGGAATTTCTATGCAGATGCACTTGAGTATGCATCAAAAAATGCTTCTTCTGAACAATTATCCGTTATTCCGGAAATGTTCGAAGGTCGTATTGAGGATGAAGCCCATGCGATTCGTTGGTGGGATGTTTGTTACGGTCTTTATTTCCATGTCCATGATGAAGTAGTAATGAGAGAAACGGGAAATCGTCCTATTGGATCACTTGAGGTGGCTAATTATACATTCAAGAACTTATTGCCTTTATATGATGTTCGTCCTAAATTGACTTCGTTGCCTGTGCAGACTTTAATCATTGGGGCGACATATGATTGGATTACTCCTGTGTCCCAAGCGAAAGAGATGCATCGTTTGATACCGCAATCCAAACTCGCTATATTTGAGCACAGTGGACATATGCCATTCATTGAAGAGCACGAAGCATTCATTGAGTTAGTATCTAGTTTTATTGTACAAGAGGAAGCTTAAGATTAAGACAATAAAAGTAAAAAGAGGTTTTGCATATGACAACTTTAGAGGATTGGAGAACAGCCCGGGAACAATCCGTTGCGGAGTATCAAGGTGATCTCGCTCTCATTGGGCTACATACGATTCAACAATCGATACAGGTTGAAGGGATCCCTGGAATATGGGCACCAACATCAGGCCGTTCAGGCCTAACACTCAGAGCAACGGCTGCTGACCAGATCCTTGTGGACGGGCATCTAGTTGATGGCACGGTCACTTTAGAAAGTGATCATTCTATCGTTCAGTTCTCAGAAACATTGACGGCAGTTGCAACTGCACAACCAGGTTCAGATCATTTATTAGCAGTATATGATACAAATTCGGAAGCCATGAGGTCGTATGAAGGGATCTCTTCATTCCCATTTAATGAGCAATGGATCATTGAAGCTGAATTTGTAATGAATGAGAATCATAGAACAATAGGGTTTGAACATAAGTCCGATGAAGAGGGGAGTCTACGACATCATCAGTCTCCAGGAGATATTCATTTTATCCATGAGGGCGTGTCGTATCTATTAACTCCGTTTGCTTCAGGTAGTTCACTCATTATCGTATTTGGTGATCTAACGAACGGTAAGGAATCTTACGGTATGGGGCGAATGCTCCTTGTATCTCCTGATACGGATAGTAAGGTCATGTTGGATTTTAATAAGTCCTTTTTGCCGCCATGTGCCTTTTCTTATCATTTCAACTGCCCACTTCCGCCTGTACATAATCGCTTACATTTTGAAGTGACTGCAGGAGAGAAGCAAGTGGTTTTTCGTTCGTAATTTAGGCTTGTACAAATAACTTCAGGGAGTTGTATGAAATGTCATTTAAATTTTCCATGAAAAATTCAATTGCTACTTTGCTTGTTGCAGCATTATTCATTCTGCCAGCCTGTGGTAATACAACCAGTACATCAAGTACAGGTGGTGCGAGTTCGAAAAAGGTTGTTAATATTGGAATCTCACACTCGCCAAGTAGTTTAAATCCGTTGTCACCCGTAGGGCTAGCGTCCTCTTATGTAACGGGCCTAATGTTCCTACCCCTTGTTGATATCGATGAAGATCTGACCTTCAAGCCAATGCTTGCAGATTCAATCGAAACGACAGATAATACAACATTTACGATTAAGTTGAATGAGAATGCGAAATGGACAGATGGCACTCCAGTAACTTCTGATGATGTGATATTCACGTTGAAGTTGATGGCTAATCCAAAAGTAGCCTCTGTCTATGCCTATACATTTGGTATATTAGAAGGCCTTGATGATACAGGTTATTTGCCTGAAGGGAAGACGGATATTTCGGGTGTGAAGAAAGTGGACGAGCATACATTAGAATTGAAGACGAAGTCTGCTACAACGTTGAATATTTTCAAAGATACAATCGGTAGATATCTACTGACTGTACCACAGTCTGCATTAAAGGATATTGCACCTGAGAGTATTAATACAAGTGCATTTATGCAAAAGCCAACAGTTACCAATGGACCTTTCAAACTGGTTGAGTATAGTAGAGATCATTATGTTCAGATGGATGCCAATAAAGACTACTTCAAAGGCGCACCTAAACTTGAGCAGTTGAATTTCAAAGTGTTACAGGGAACAGCCATCTCTACACAGCTTCAAAGTGGAGAAATTGACATGAATATTCCTTCTGTTGGTGTTATTCCTATTGACGATTATGATAAGATTAAAGGATTAGAGGGTATAACTACAGTAGATGGTCCTGCTATCGCAAGTCAGTTTATGTATATCAATGAGAAATCTGTTCCAGATGCTAAACAAAGACAGGCTATTTCTTATGCTCTTAATCGCGAACTTATTGTGAATAATCTTCTTAAAGGAAACGGCGAAGTCGTGGATGGATTCTTTACAAGTTACAGTCCATATGTAGATCCAACCATTAAACCAGTTTCATATGATCTAGAGAAGGCAAAGAGTCTATTGAAGGAATCTGGATGGGATACTGGCAAAACACTTAATTTGTCTGTTCTATCTGGAGATAGTACACTAGAGAACGCAGCTAATATTATGGCTGAGAATTTAAAGAGTGCTGGCATTAATGTAAAAATTCAATTGGCTGATCTTGCCACACTAATAGATAAGCTTGTGAAAATGGATTACGATCTAGGTATTCTAACCGTATCTCTAACACCTATAAATCCGTTACCTGACGTAGCGTACTTCTTACAAGAAGGTAATCCTAATGGTTATAGTAATGGAGAAGTAGATAAACTGATCAATGCATTAAAAGCAGAAACGGATGAAGCGAAGATCAAAGAATACTATAGTGAAATCCAAAAGATTGTCGCTCAAGATGTTCCTATGCCTTCCATCTATTCAACTAAAGCATTGGGTGCAATAAATGATAGAGTAATTGTCGCTAAGCCTAAGGACTTTGGTATGTTTATTAATGTAAATGAATGGGACGTTAAGTAAGCATGGAACATCATGGGTTAATCAGATTATAAAAGGTGATGACAGAGATGAATGATTTGATCGAGGTCAGTCATCTGCAAACGGCTTTTGACACGGACCAAGGAATGGTCATAAGTGTAGATGATGTGAGTTTTCGCCTACGGCCAGGGGAAACTCTGGCACTTGTGGGAGAATCGGGCTCTGGGAAGAGTGTTACAGCATTGTCAGTAATGCAACTCCTTGGAAAAGGGAGTCGCATTGTTGGTGGGAAAGTAGTATTTGAGGGTACAAATGTATTAGAGCTAGATGACAAAGAGATGAGAGGGATTCGTGGGAATAAGATATCTATGATCTTTCAGGAACCCATGACTTCTCTCAATCCTGTTCTTACTATTGGATATCAAATGTGCGAATCGATCATGCTGCATTTGAAACAGAGTAAGAAGGAAGCCCGAGTAAGCGCGATTGAAATGTTGAAAAAGGTGGGCTTGCCCAGACCTGATCAGATAATGGATGAATATCCATTATCCTTATCCGGTGGGATGAGACAGCGAGTTATGATTGCAATGGCACTATCTTGCAAACCTAAGGTTCTGATTGCTGATGAACCTACAACAGCACTGGATGTGACAGTACAAGCTCAGATCATGCAACTCATGAGGGATTTATGCAAAGAAGCAGGTACAGCCATTTTACTAATTACTCATGATTTGGGTGTTGTCGCAGAAATGGCGGATCGTGTACTCGTTATGTATGCGGGTCAAGTCGTGGAAGAAACAGATGTGTATACACTGTTTGATGAACCCGAGCATCCCTACACGAAAGGATTATTGAAATCCATTCCTCGTATAGATACTGAAGAGTATGAGGAGCTTGAGTCTATCCCTGGCGTTGTTCCAACGAGATACCAGTATATTACAGGATGCCGATTCTATAATCGGTGTCCTATTGCGACGGAAAAATGTAAAGAGATTCTTCCACCACTCGCCATAACGAAAGAGGATCATTATACTCGTTGCTGGGAAGTTGGTAACATAAAGGATGGGGTGTGGGAGGAAGCATATGAATAGTCAGAATATTATCCAACCCTCACCGCTTCTATCTTTAGAAGATTTGAAAGTTTATTATCCTATTCGTAAAGGGATTATTAAACGCAAAGTTGACAATGTGAAGGCCGTTGACGGGGTAAACTTAAACCTATATTCAGGTGAGACACTTGGATTGGTTGGTGAGTCAGGCTGTGGGAAATCGACCATTGGGAAGGCTATCATAGGTCTGGAGAAACCAACAGAAGGACGTATTCTTTTTGATGGGGATGATATCGCTGGATACTCTTCCAAAGAAATGGTCACACTCAGATCTCAACTACAGATTGTATTTCAGGATCCTTACTCTTCTTTGAATCCTCGGAAGCGGGTAATTGACCTGCTGAGTGAACCTCTAAAGGTTCATGGCATTGTAGCGACTTCAGAGGTATCCAAAGAAGTAGATAGATTGCTGGAACTTGTAGGGCTTCCAAAGAATAGCAAGAACCGTTATCCACATGAATTCTCGGGGGGACAACGTCAGAGAATAGGGATAGCAAGGGCGCTTTCTTTAAGACCAAAGTTAATCGTGTGTGACGAACCTGTCTCTGCACTAGATGTGTCTATACAGGCACAGGTGCTGAATTTGTTGAAAGATTTACAGAAGGAATTAAACCTGACCTATCTCTTTATTGCACATGGTCTGGGTGCAGTGAAATATATAAGTGACAGAATCGCGGTCATGTATCTTGGGAAAATTGTTGAGCTTGGCTCGGCACGAGATATTTTTCAGAATGCCAAACATCCATATACAAGAGCGTTGATGGATGCGTCACCTATACCTAATCCTCATTTAAGGAATAGAGACAGAATTGTGTTACAGGGAGATGTTCCAAGTCCCGTTAATCCTCCCAAGGGATGTCGCTTTCATACTCGTTGTCCTATGGCTCAAGCCATATGCCGTGAACAGGAGCCTGAGTTGTTAGGAGATAGCCTGCACTCATCTGCCTGTTTTTTCTCTCACTGATGAAGATCCGAGGTGTTAATTTCATTGTTTAATTACGTTATAAGACGCATACTTATTGCGATTCCAGTTCTTATTGGTGTAACTATTATTAATTTCATAATCATGAGTATGGCGCCAGGGAGTCCTGTTGACATGCTCATAAGCCCACAGATTCCGGCTGAGGCATTAGCTGCGAAGAGAATAGAACTGGGTCTGGACGCTCCAATCTATGTCCAATATTTCAGTTGGTTCAAACATTTGTTACAGGGTGACTTAGGGTTCTCGATGATAACCTATGAACCTGTTCTAAATATGATCGTATCACGTATGGGACCTACATTATTGCTTATGGGGGTTTCCTTAATCATCGGAGTTGCTATAGCTATACCACTAGGCATATTGAGTGCTCGCAAACAATATTCCAAATTAGATTATGCTGCGGTAACAGGTTCTTTTCTCGGCATATCTGTCCCTAACTTTTTTCTTGGACTCGGCCTCATTTATGTCTTCTCACTATGGTTGAAAATTCTACCCTCTAGTGGAATGACCTCTCTTGGCAGTGGAGGTGGTTTCGGGGATATATTAAGGCATCTGATTATGCCTGTCATTGTACTTACGGCGAATGTTGCAGGACGCAATATTAGGTATGTTCGTTCAAGTATGTTGGAGATTATGGAACAAGATTATTTACGTACAGCCCGTGCCAAGGGACTTAAAGAAACCTTAGTTATCAATAGGCATGCTGTAAGAAATGCTTTGATTCCCATTATCACAGTACTCGGTATGGAAATTCCAATACTATTTGGTGGAGCTGTTGTCATTGAACAGATCTTTGCTTGGCCTGGAATAGGTCAATTAACGATGTCCTCCATTATGAGTCGTGATTATTCTACGATTATGGGGCTTAATCTGACGGCTGCTGTCATTGTCATCGTAGCGAATTTGTTGACAGATATAACGTATGCCCTGGTTGATCCGAGAATCAAATACAGTAAATAGAAAGCGGCGGTTTAATGAATTTATTTGAACGATACATCACAGGGCGTAAAGAACCGCAATTGGACACGGGTATGGGTTGGCCGGAGGGTGATGAAAGTACCATAAAGTTGTTTGCACGCAGGTTTAAGAAACATAAGCTTGCCGTTGCAGGACTTGTTGTGATCTTCATCGTCACGTTGTGTGCGATATTTGCACCCTTAATCGCGCCGTATGATCCTACTACTGTGACAGAAAGTTTCGGTGCTGCGCCATCAGCGGAACATCTAATGGGTACTGATCAGGTCGGACGTGATCAACTAAGTAGGCTTATTTACTCAGCCAGAGTATCTTTGTCTGTTGGGATCGGATCTATACTCATAGCAGTCGTTATTGGGACAGTTCTGGGTCTGATATCGGGATATTTCGGTGGTTGGATTGATAGCCTTATTATGAGAATTACAGATATGTTCATGGCCTTTCCTTATATTATGCTTATTCTTGTTGTTGCAAGTATCGTGGGTCCGGGACTTATGAATATGATCATTATACTCGGAGTTCTGGGTTGGCCAGGTGTCGCACGTTTGGTAAGAGGAAACGTACTAACGATCAAAGAAACAGAGTATGTTAAAGCGAGTGTTGTGTTGGGATATTCAACGCCGAGAATATTATTTTCTCATATTCTCCCTAATACCGTAGCTCCTATTTTGATCTATGCTACCTCAGGAATTGCAGGTGCTATACTTGACGAGGCAGCTTTGAGTTTTCTAGGTCTTGGTGTTCAACCTCCTACGCCAAGTTGGGGGAACATGCTTGCTAGTGCTCAGTCTTTAACCGTACTGACATCACAACCTTGGTTATGGATTCCACCAGGTGTTATGATCATTTTGAGTGTATTATCTATTAACTTTGTGGGTGACGCCCTGCGTGATGCATTAGATCCAAAAAATAAAAAGTAATAAGAACCGGTATTCCTAACATTGGGATACTGGTTTTTTGACGACGAAAGGATATTTTAAATGAACGATACATCAAATGCTTCAATCATACAAAAAACAATGGATTTTGTCCGAACTGAATTAGAACATGAGAGCAGTGGACATGATTGGTTCCATATCTATCGTGTGACTCAATCGGCAAAAGTCATTGCACAAGAAGAGGGAGCAGACCTCTTCGTATGTGAACTTGCATCTCTACTCCATGATATTGCAGATGTTAAGTTAAATATAAGTGAAGAGGCTGGGTTATTTAGAGTGAGAACATGGTTGGAACAAAATAAGGCTCCTATAGGAACGATCGAACATGTTATGGAGATTATCTCAACCATGTCTTACAAGGGAGGTGGAAAACCTCCGATGTCAACGCTTGAAGGCAAGGTTGTTCAAGATGCTGATCGTCTGGATGCCATCGGGGCAATGGGGATTGCACGGGTCTTTGCGTACTCCGGAGCAAAGGGGAGGAAACTTCATGATCCTTCCTTAGATCCTCGTATAGATATGACGGAAGAAGAATACCGTAATGGTGAGGATACAGCTATTAATCATTTTTACGAGAAACTTCTGAAGTTAAAAGACCTGATGAATACGAACTATGGCAGAACCTTGGCTTTGGGCCGCCATCAATTTATGTTAGATTATTTGGAACGTTTCTACAGTGAATGGGATGGGAATAAGTAAGTCGTTATTATCCAAAGAACAAGACAGTGATGAATGTAGTCTTGTTCTTAGGGTTATAACTAGCTGTCAACTTATAGCTATATCCTATTAGTGTGATGCGTTCTATATATTTCTAATCATCCAATAACATCTGTAGTATATAGATAACTCCAAATGACTATGAAGTTTTAACTATTTGTTAAAAAGAAAGGTGATATGTGAGATGAGCGACTTAGTAAAGAAACAATTTGATGCTGTAGCCCAAAGTTATGACCTTCAACGCCGTCAATTAATTCCTTGTTTCGATGATTTCTATGGAACGGCTATTGCTTGGGTTGATGTCCAGATGGCAGCTCCAAGAATCTTAGATTTAGGTGCAGGAACAGGTCTGTTCTCCTCCTATGTTCGACAGAAATACCCAGCAGCACAAATGACATTAGTTGATCTAAGTGAAGAAATGTTGAAAGGAGCACGAATAAGGTTCAATGGAGATCCGAATGTTAAGTATCTCACAGGTGATTTTGTGAACTTTGATTTCGCTGGGCAGAAGTATGATGCTGTCATTTCATCACTAGCCATTCATCATTTATCACATCATGATAAAAGCGCTCTTTTCCATTCCATACATGATCTCTTAACAGAGGGTGGAGTTTTTGTTAATGCGGATCAGACCGCGGGGACTTCTTCTTTTTTCGATAATCGTTATAAAGAGGAGTGGGAGCATACTATTGGCCAGAGTGGACTATCTAATGAAGTGGTTGCATCCGCAATAGAACGTAGGAAGTTAGATAAGAACGCTTCCGTCAAGGATCAGCTTAAGTGGTTGCGCGAAGCTGGATTTACAGAAACGGATTGTATTTATAAATATAATGAATTTGCTGTTTTTTACTCTTTGAAGTAACCCATTGAAGTCGCCATTTGCGGACGAACTTGAAACTTTGAGAGACGTAAGAAGCCAATTAGTGATATCATTAAGGCAGTGCTAGGCATCAACATATTACACTCTATAACATAAATGATTGATTGTGGGGGAGTCCATAGTAGATTTCCTTTTATATAGCGATATACACCTTGCACTCATACTAGATTTATAGGAAGGGACGTAGAATGATGAACTATAAAATGATCGTACTTGATTTAGACGATACGTTACTATGCGATGATCATACAATATCACCACGCACGAAGAAAGCTTTGATGGACGCACAAGAGGCAGGAGTTAAAGTTGTTCTAGCATCAGGTCGCCCTACATTTGCAATGACGCATATTGCTGAAGAATTGGAGCTTGAGAAATTCGGAAGTTTTATTCTATCTTTTAACGGCGCCAAAATTATTAACTGCACCACCAACGAACAATTATTCAGTAGCACACTAACACCTGAAACGGTGCATGAGCTATACCATATAAGTAAAAAAGAAGAGGTTGGGATTCACACCTATATCGGGGATGATATCGTCACACCAGCAAACAATGAGTATACGGATATTGAAGGTCAAATTACAGGTATGCACATTATAGAAGCAGATGATTTCATCGATGCTATTCAAGAACCCGTTGTAAAGGTGTTAATGGTAGGGGCACCAGAAAGATTGGTTATCTTGGAAAAGAAAATGCAACAACAACTTGAAGGTAAGTTGAATGTCGTACGTTCAAAGCCCTATTTCTTAGAGTTCACAGAAGCGGGTGTTGATAAAGGGACGAGCTTACATCATCTGATTAAGAAGCTGGATATTCAACAAGCAGAGGTTATTGCTATGGGAGACAGTTACAATGACCAAGCGATGATTGAATTCGCTGGACTTGGTGTCGCCATGGGAAATGCACCTGACGATATTAAAGAAATTGCTAATTATATCACCGATACGAACATGGAAGATGGCGTTGCGAAAGTCGTTGAGAAGTTTATTCTGAACGAGATTGTACGCACGAAATAATTCTAATCTTGAAAGGTCTGATATTATTTGAGTTATGACATATATCTAAGACAACTTGAGATGAAAGATGCTAGCTCTCTTCTAGATTTGAAAATAAGAAATCGTGATTTCTTAAAGAGACCGATGAAGTTATCGGAAGAATTGCATTAACAGGTATTGCACGAGGTCCTTTTCAAAATGCATATTTGGGTTATTCCATCGATCAACAACATAACGGGAAAGGTTACGCGACAGCTGCAGTCTCATTATGTTTGAAAGAGGCCTTTGAAGTGATCGGCTTACATCGTGTTGAAGCGGGAGTCATGCCAAGGAATTTGCGTTCCATTCGAGTATTAGAAAAGGCAGGGTTTCGGCATGAGGGATTAGCCAAAACATATCTGAAAATTAACGGTGTATGGGAAGACCATGAACGATTTGCGATAACTTCAGATTCATGATGCGTCCTTAAAGTTGCTAACTTAACAAGTAAATGAATAGTATACTCCAACAATATGTTAAAAGAACCAGTCTTACACGTTACTTCCGTGTATTGACTGGTTCTTTTTAGTGAATATGGTATTCAGATGTTAAGCCGAATCGCAACTTACGATTTGATACCTTTGATGAGAAATCGATGATTATTACTCTGAACGAAACCATCGCGTTCCATTTTATCTTGTAGCAGACATAGTTGATTAAAACATCTTTCCACTGAGAAATCAGGAAATTCCCATTCGATGATCTTCGCGTAGTAGACTAATGCACCAATATCCTGGAATTGATGAGATAGGAAACATTCTCTTGCATCCAAAATTGTAAATCCAGCACTGATTAAATCATTCATCGTTCCTTCAAGATTGAATTCTGCATGAACAATGTTTGAATCATTTCCCAACAGGAACTTGGAGAGCTCTCGGTTATTGCGCCCGCCAACTTGTTGAGTAATAAACATTCCTCCAGGTTTCAATATTCGGAATACTTCCTTGGAAGAAAACGACTCATGTCTATTAATGACTAGATCAAAGAAAGAATCCTCAAAAGGTAATTCCTCATCCTGAAAAACCTGTCTAACTTCAATCCCATGACGTGGTAGTGTGTTCTGGCAAAGTTCAACATTAGGAGGATACCCCTCAGTGGCGAATGTTGAACCTGCTGGTGGAGCAAGAGAGACTAGAAACTCTCCACCACCTGTACCCATGTCTAACATCGTTGTGGATGGATTCATATAGGTGGTAACGATTTTTTTATAATCCCAAGGTGGATCTTGAGCTGTCGTTCGTTGTGAGATATAAGAGAAATCCCAGCCCTTGAAAGTCATTTGTTCTTCCGATTTCCAAAATTTATTTAAATCATTGATGTTCATACTCATACTGTCATCCCCATTTCACATTGTTGTGGTAAATTCCTGTGATGAGGTGCAGTTGACTGATAACTACTTCACTTAGCTCGGTACAATCTGTTATCAGATGTTATCAACTGCACCGAGCAGTTACCGAATTTGAATCTCATCCTCTGTTCACCATGCTTCCTCAACAATATTCTTACACAATATTTAATTCGTCCTAGAGGCTCATTTTCCTTTAGTGAAATCTATTTAAAATCATAATGGAGTTCTATGAACTGTCCATATCGAGTTGTGTTGACTAGATTTAATGATTGAAAATCTTTTATTCCCGTAAATAATGGGATACCACTTCCTAGGATGACAGGTGTAATATTTACAATAAGTTCAGTAACACAATTCATATTCATTAGCTCAGAAATCAATAGACCACCACCGACGATCCATATTTTTTTATAAGACATAGAGGAAAGAGAAAGTATCATATCTTGCACAGTGCCATCTATAAAGGTTACATTCGGATCACTACCATTGGGGCTATTGGTATATACATAACAATCCTTACCACTATAGGGAAAAGGTTCGTCAAAGCTTACGATACTCTCATACGTACTTCTGCCCATGATCACCGCATCGATTCCCGAATAATAGTGTCCGTAACCGTTATCTCCATCTCCTTCAATAGCGTATAACCACTCGACATTCCCCTCATTCGTTGCAATAAAACCATCTAAACTAGCTGCGACATACACACTTATTTGTTGTTCTTTCACCATCATGACCACTCCTTGTTATTGTATTAAAATCATTATAAAATCTAATCACGACAATAATTGACGTTTAATATGGAGGGCTTATGAATAAATTTCAGCAATTAAATGCGGTATGGCTATATATAAATCAAGCAAAAGTGTTTAATGCAAAGGATATCGCCGTGCAATTTAACATTTCAGAAAGAACGGTTCAACGGTACGTTGCGGAGTTATCTGAACTGGGTCTACCCATTAACTCAGAAGCAGGCAGAGGTGGTGGATACAGAGTAATGCCTAATAAATTATTACCTCCCATTTCCTTTACTCATGATGAAGTCTTCAGCATTTTTTTTGCTTACCAATCTATTGAAAATATAAAAGGACTACCTTTTCATGCCGATTATCATAATGTTTTGAATAAATTGATGAATCAGACAGAAGTTAAGTTCAGAAACGAAATGACTGATTTAAGCGAATACATTGTATTTCTTACACCAAATCGCCATTTTGAGAATCATTTTTTAAAAGAAATATTTATACATTCTCGAAAAAAGGACACTATAATCATAGGTTATCAATCAATGAACCAACATTCTGTGAAAAAGCTAATTCCCATTGGTTTGTATACATCAAAAGGATTGTGGTATGCCCTAGCATATGATGTTAATAAAGGTACAATCATTACTTTACGTGTAGATCGAATTAGTGACATGAAATTTGACCATTCGAACTTGGAGAGTCTACATCTACCGACGTTAAAAGAGTGGTTAAAGAATCAAGGGAATGAATGTTATGATTCTACAATTCAGTTTCATGTTGAATTAACGCGACAAGGTGTAATGAAATGCCGGGATAATGAATTTCTAGAAAAACATATACATGTGTACGATAACGGAATTGGCTACGTAGAATTTGTTGTTCCTGAGACTGACCTTAACCATTTAACGGAATATTTTTTCACATTACATCAAGATGCCAAGATCATAAGACCAAAGGAAGCTGTCAACAGAATGTGTGAGATGGCATCAGGAATTTTGGCTCAATACAAAGGCTAAGCAGCTTATTAAGGAGAGAACATAATAACAATGAAGAAATGGACGATGATGCTTCTACTTTCACTGACCATGATCCTAGTCGTAGCATGTGGAAACAATACCAATAAAAATAACGGTACCCCAAACACGGAGGAACCAACTGAACATAACAGTCTGGATGCCGTTAAAGCAAGTGGAAAGCTTAGTATCGGTACTGAAGGTACTTATGCGCCGTTCACTTATCATGATGCAAATGGAGATCTCACGGGATTCGATGTAGAAGTTGCAAGGGAAATAACGAAACGTATGGGCGTTACACCTGAATTTATTGAAACACAATGGGACGGGCTTATTGCAGGTATGGACGCTCAGCGGTTTCATGTGATTTTTAACGAGGTGTCCATTACAGATGATCGCAAAGTCAAATATGATTTCTCCGATCCTTATATTGTTTCGAGGGCATCATTAATTGTAAGTTCAAATAATACGGACATTAAGTCGTTTGCTGATTTGAAAGGGAAAAAGTCGGGTCAATCACTGACTAGTAACCTCTCCGAGATTGCCCGTGAGAATGGTGCAGAAATTGTGGCTGTAGATGGGTTTAATCAAGCCGTTGATTTATTGAGCTCAGGACGTATTGATGCGACGATTAATGACAGCTTATCATTTCTAGATTTAAAAAAACAAAAACCGAACGTGAAAATCAAGCAGGTCGATGAAGTAGCCGATGGATCTCAAAGCGCCGCATTATTTCTAAAAGGGAATGATGAACTTGTCCAAGCGGTCAATCAAGCGCTAACGGACATGAAAAATGACGGGACGTATTTAAACATTTCTGAGAAGTATTTTGGAGCGGACGTTTCTAAATAATAGAGGGACTAAGGCTATCTTATGCCAAAAGATCCAAGAAGGATGTCTGACAATGGATGAACGTCAAATACAAATCATCATGGATTCACTGCTACCTCTGCTTAAAGCGGGGGTGGCTTTTACCATTCCCTTAACATTGATTTCATTTGTCATTGGGTTATTACTGGCTGTTCTAACCGCGCTTGTTCGTATTTCCACATGGACGATCCCTAAGTTAATCTTTCGGTTCTATGTATGGGTCATCCGAGGGACTCCGCTACTTGTACAGTTATTTATTATTTTTTACGGATTACCTGCCATTGGGATTACATTGGAACCATTAACAGCAGCTATCATTGGATTCTCGCTTAGTGTTGGTGCCTATTCCTCAGAGATTGTGCGTGCTGCTATTCAATCCATACCCAAAGGGCAATGGGAAGCTGCATTCTCTGTCGGTATGACAAGGGGTCAGGCACTGCGGAGAGTTATATTACCACAAGCTACGAGAGTATCCGTCCCACCTCTAGCTAACACGTTCATTGGGTTGGTTAAAGACACATCACTTGCAGCAAGTATCACGTATATGGAATTGTTCAGAACGTCACAGCAGATCGTAGCTACAACGTACGAGCCACTTCTACTGTATTGTGAAGTTGGTGTCATCTATCTACTATTCTGCACGGTTCTGTCTACACTACAGAACTACCTTGAGAGACGGTTGTCTAGATACTCTGCGAGTTAAAGGAGGAGAACCCATGATTGAGATCCTTGATTTACATAAATCTTTTGGCACGATTGCCGTATTAAAGGGGATTGATGTAAAGCTAGAAGAGGGTAAAGTACTTGTCATTATAGGTCCCTCAGGTTCAGGAAAAACCACACTATTACGTTGCTTTAACTTGCTAGAGATTCCCGATCGTGGGAGTATATCGCTTGGGGATACAAAGTTGAATTTTGTAGATTCGAGGAAAATTTCACAAAACAACATTGTAGCTTTCCGCAGAAAAACAGGCATGGTCTTCCAATCATATAACCTATTTCCACACATGACCGCGTTAGGTAACGTGATGGAAGGACAGATCACGGTACAGAAACGATCGAAAGAAGAAGCACGCAAACGTGCGTTGGTTCTTCTAGATAAGGTGGGGCTTGCTGATAGGTCGGACTACTATCCGCATCAGTTGTCCGGTGGGCAACAGCAACGCGTAGGGATTGCTCGAGCGATGGCAGTTGAACCAGAGGTACTGCTGTTCGATGAACCCACATCGGCACTTGACCCTGAATTAGTAGGAGAAGTGTTGAAGGTGATTAAACAATTGGCAGCGGAAGGGATGACGATGGTTATTGTTACCCATGAAATGAAGTTTGCGGCAGATGTCGCAGATCAGATTATATTATTGGAAGATGGTCATGTCGTAGAAGAAGGACCACCGCAGGACGTCCTTGTGCATCCGAAAAGCCAACGTGCAATGCAATTTCTCAACCGGCTGAGTGGTGAAGCGGATTAACTGCTAACATGAAATATCGAACTCCGATAACCACGATGAACTGTGGTTTTTGGAGTTTTTTGAGTTGCAAGTTTATGAGGTGTACAGTTAAATTCGTCAAAAAATAGAATTATAGTTATAAACAATAGAAATGTTCAGTCAAAAAACGTGTAAAAGGAACAATAATTACCAAAATAATACTCCAAAAATGACAAATAATGTGTTAGAGTATGATAAATATCATAGATACATATAGGACATGTGTGAGATTCGATGTCGTAATGGAGGGGAGACATGAAGGTAAGTATTGTTGTGTTAGCTCAACATATTGAGTTCTTAAAAGAATGCCTCAACCGCATTGAACGTTTTACTGACTGTTCTTATGAATTGATAGTCGTCAATGATGGTGGTGGAACTTTTATGGGAGAGTGGCTAGAACAGCAATGTACAATTCGAACGATAACAGCTCATAATCCTATCGGTGTAGCATCAGGATATAACGCTGGAGCAAGGGCGACAACTGGTGATATTATTGTCTTTCTTCGTGATTATGTTAGTGTGTCAGAACGCTGGTTAACCTGCTTGTTGTCCTGTTTGGCTAAGCATAGTGATGCAGGTATGGTTGGACCGATGTCCAATGATGTTAGTGGCAGTCAAAGAGTTCCCTATACCTGTGAATCGTTACAACAATTTGATAGGGTAGCTCATGCTATGACTCTTACTAGAGCAGGAGAAACAAGAAAAGTGACGAGGATACTTAGTCAGCTCTTTGTAATACGTAAAGAAACGTTCACAGAACTGAGAGGATTCGATGAACGATTTGGTCTGGAGACCTATGAGGATGACGATATTTGTTATCGTGCACTTCAACAAGGTTATAGTCTCTATATTTCTGAAGATTGTTTCGTTCATACGGCTACACAACTAGAGGTACATAATGATCCACAAGGGTATGTTAAGCAGTTGCATACGAATAAAAAGAGAGCATTCGAGAAATGGGGAATGGATCTTACAGACGCGTTGGATCAATGGGAATATCCAATAACGGTAAGCCTCTGTATGATCGTCAAGAACGAGGAACAAACGTTAGATCGTTGTCTCTTAAGCATATGTGATGTCGTTCATGAGATCATCATTATCGATACTGGCTCGGATGATCGTACGAAGGAAATTGCTACTCGTTATACCGATCAAGTATACGATTTCGAATGGGTCAATGATTTCGGCAAAGCACGCAATTATGCTTTTAGTCTGGCAACTAAGGAGTTCATTTTGTGGATGGATGCAGATGATATTATGCTGCCTGAGGATGCTACGAATTTCTACAAACTTGTTAACGCTTTAAAGTGGGATATAGACGCAGTATCTATGCATTACAATCTAGGTTTAGATACAGATAATAATGTAACTTCGAGTCTTCGGAGAAATCGCCTTGTGAAACGGGACAAAGGATTCCAGTGGATTGGAGCTGTTCACGAATATCTAGAGGTTCATGGTCAAATCCTTCATTCTGATATTTCGATAACACATAAGCGTGAACATACGAATGTTCAACGAAATCTATCCATTTATGAGCAACGAGAGAACGAGGGGGTCCGGTTCACTGCACGGGATCTGTATTACTATGGCAACGAATTGTCAGATCATAAACTATGGGAACGGGCAGTTAAAGTGTACGAGTTATTTCTAGAGAGTTCTACGGGCTGGGTCGAAGACAAGATTGTGGCTTGTGGGCGTGCGGCGGATGCTTTGCATGCTCTTGGACGCACAAGTGAAGCTAAGGATAAGATTCTATTATCTTTCGCATATTCTTATCCGAGGGCAGAGAATTGTTGTAGAATCGGCAGCTACTTTATATACGAAGAGGACTATGAGGGGGCAATTCCGTGGTACAGACAGGCAACAGAAATAGGTCGGCCTATTGATCAAGGGACGCTTCAGATGCATGACTATTGGACTTGGATACCTCATCTGCAATTATGTCTATGTTACGATCGGTTGGCTCAATATGAAGAGGCTAGTCGTCATAACGAAATTGCAGCAGGATATGTTCCGACAAATAATATTGTTTTGGCGAATCGACACTATTTTACAAGTATGAATGTTTATCGTGAAGAGATGAGTAACTAATATAAATTCATTGGAGGTTTCTATTTTGAACCATAAGAATGTAAAAAAACAAGAACGAGCTTTGAAGAAATATAGGAATTACATACATGCGAATGATAAGAAGCAACCTATTGCTAAAACCATGTTGGCATTTCTATTAGTAACTCAATTATCAGGTAGTCTTACGGGTCTACAGTCTTTTGGAGTGGGCGTTGCCAGCGCAGCAACCTCGAAGTTCTCAGATGTTAATCCGAGTTCATGGGCTTATAAAAATATAACAAAAGCGGCTGCTTTGGGAATTGTTGAAGGGGACAAAATGGGTCTTTTCAATCCCAACAGTCCCGTAAGTCAACAAGAAGCTGTAGTTATGATGATCCGTCTACTTGGTATAGAGGGCCCACCTACAAATACGGCCAAGTTAAGTCTACAAGTGGATGATTGGGCTCAAGATTGGCTCTCACTGGCGATCGATAAGAAACTAGTAGTTATTGGTGAAGAGATCGGGACACCGGTTGCTTCATGGGGCAAGACAGCAGCAAGCCGCGAGTGGATTACAAAGATTCTTATTCGTACATTAGGTAAAGAGAACGAAGCTCTAACATTGAGCAATAGCAGTTCATCCTTCAGTGATAATGTGTTCATCTCACAATCCAATGTGGGGTATGTTAATGCTGCTGTTAAATTAGGCATCATTAGTGGGTATCCAGACAACAACTTTAAACCAAAAGATTCAATGACTCGGTCTCAGATGGCAAGTATACTGGGAAATGCAGAACAATATGCTAGTAATCTAAAAGACCGGGTGGTACGCGGAACGGTCTTAAAGATTACCTCTGATAGTATTACCGTATCAAACAACGGTGGAGAGACTAAACAACTTCAACTAAATTCTGATTCTTTTGTTTACGGTCAGAATGGGATTGGTACAGCTATAGAAATAGGACAAGCAGTCACTTTGGTATATTCTGGGGGCATTGCTTATTTCGTTGAAGTAACAGCAACTCCAATAGGTGAAATCGTAATTCCAGGTGTTAAAGGAGACAAAGGTGATTCAGGTTCAACAGGTGCTACAGGATCAACAGGTGCTTCTGGAGCCACAGGTGCCACAGGAGCAACGGGAGCAACTGGGCCAGCAGGTCCTGCTGGAGCAGGTTTAAATGGGATACTTACATTTGATCTTGTGGCCTCATCAGGCTATTTGGTGAATCAAGTTGTAACTTACAATAACAGCACATATGTAGTGAACAAAACATCGCCATCCGGTACGCCAGGTAGTTCCTCCGATTATACAGTTCTAGCAGCGGCTGGAGCGAATGGTGTTGATGGTGCAGTTGGAGCAACAGGAGCGCAAGGGATCCAAGGACTTCAAGGAGTCACGGGAGCTATAGGTCCTACAGGAGCAACAGGAGCACAGGGTATTCAGGGGAACTCGGGAGCTACGGGTGCAGTAGGACCACAAGGAACGCAAGGGATTCAAGGAATTCAAGGGGTCACAGGACCTTCTGGTGCTACAGGAGCGATAGGTGCAACAGGAGCAACAGGTGTTACAGGACCGCAAGGAATCCAAGGAATTCAAGGAGCTACAGGTCCAGTAGGCCCAGCAGGCCCAGCTGGAACTGGTGGAGGGGCAGGCAGTATTCTTCCGTTTTCTTCTGGGTCACCTATCACTATGACTACTATAATGGGAGGGTTACCTGGTAGTGTAGGTGTACTTGGTAATGGAAGCTCGAACAGTTCACTTACTGCTGTTGGTGGAAGCATTGATATTACAGGGTCACCTTCAGCGGTTATTAATTATGCGTTTGTAGTTCCACGTAATGGGAGTATTACGGGTATTTCGGGCTTTTTTAGCAATACCACTGCTATGGCGATGATAGGGACAACTTTAACCATCCATGCGCAATTATATAAATCAACATCTAATTCCAATATATTTAATCCTATCTCAGGTGCATCTGTAGACTTGCCACCACTAACAGGGGTTCTATCAATTGGTTCTGTTACATCAGGGACATCGCCAATCTTAAACATACCTGTAGCAGCTGGTGACCGCCTAATGTTAGTTTTCTCATCAACGGCTACGGGTTTAACTCTGTTAAATACAGTAAGTGGCTACGCCAGTGCAGGCGTTACAATTGAGTGAAGTCATAAATTAAGATCTCAAATTTACGGAGGACTGTAACTATTATGAAGAAAAAATGGCTACTTGTTATATGTTTCACAACAATTCAATTATTCTCTCCCCTCCTGACAACTACTCAAGCACAAGGGAGTTCAGCTTTATTAGACACACTTATCGAATTAAACGATGAAGCATTGATCAATAGTGCGGACCAAGACAACCTAGAATTATCTGATCTGGAATCACCCAGCGCACCCACATTGTCATGGACTCGGAATATGACAGACAGTATACGCCTTGAATGGACACCAGCAACAGATAATATCGGAGTAAGCCGTTACCAAGTGTATGAGGAGATTCCGGTGATCACGAGTGTTACATCAGCAACGTACTCAAATTTAGTAACAACGGTATCCTCCGCGACGTATTCGGTGAACATGACGGAATTAACGGCTGGAAGATCTTATACTTTTTCTGTGAAAGCCGTAGATGCTGTAGGAAATGAATCAGAAGCGAGTAATTCGGTTACTGTATTCTTAAAGGAAGAGGATCTTCAGATTGGAACAACAATCTCGATGGGAAGCTTTCATTCGATGCATACTTTAGCGATCAAGAGAGATGGTACGCTTTGGGCGTGGGGTAATAATACGGAAGGGAATTTAGGAGATGGGAGTTCCGATTATAGCTTCGTTCCTGTACAAACGCTCCAAATGAGTTCGGTTATAGCTACTTCTGTGGGACAGAATCATTCTCTAGCCCTTAAAGAGGATGGCACAGTGTGGGCTTGGGGTGCAAATACGGAAGGGGAATTAGGTGACGGTACCGTTAAGAATTCGCTTGTTCCTACTCAAGTTGTAGAGTTAACCGATATTATAGCAATACAAGCAGGCAGACAACATTCCTTAGCTTTAAAAAGGGATGGAACCGTATGGGCATGGGGTTCAAATATCTATGGTCAACTTGGCGATGGAACGACTATCAATCGCTTAACTCCTGTACAAGTAGTGGGTCTGGACTCCATAACGTCTATTTCTGGTGGAGACTTTCACAGTATGGCAGTTAAAAGTGATGGATCGGCGTATGCGTGGGGATCTAATGGATATGCTCAATTAGGTGATGGCACGACAGAGAACCATGTGACACCATTACAGATTCTAGGATTAAATGACGTTAAGGCTCTATCAGGTGGAATCTTCCACAGTATTGCGCTAAAAAAGGATGGTACGGTATGGACATGGGGAGATAATAGTTATGGGGAACTTGGGAGTGGAACCTTGACGAATCATTCATCTCCTATACAGGTTCCCACGCTAAATGATATCACTCAGATCTCTGCTGGAGGTGTTCATAGTATGGCTCTTCAAAGTGATGGTACGGTATGGGCATGGGGGTTCAATGGGTATGGTCAAATCGGTGACGGTTCAACTACTACAAGATTACTCCCAACGAAGTCAGTTATACATGATTCAATCAGCTCCATCTCAGCTGGGTATATGAGCAATAGTGTGGTAAGTAGTAATGATACAATCTTTACTTGGGGATGGAATGGATTTGGGCTATTGGGAAATGGTACTGAACATGATTCTATCAATCCACAAGAAGTGAAGGTTGTACCTCAAGTCGGAGACTTGTCCTTAAAAAAAAAGACTGAATAATTTTAAAAGGACAGCGAGTAATCGCTGTCCTTTTTTTGATTTTTTAAATAACGAGGGATGATAACGATAATTCATGGTTTCATCAAACTAAATACACTGGCAAGCGTTTTTAATATAGATCGCTTCTTAATCAAGGTGTCATGTCGTACATATTGGAGAAAACAGATGTCCGGAGGTATCACATTAAATGAGATTCTACACAGATCCCAAAGGGGAAGCCTACAAACTTCTCATAGATTTTGTGGTTGAACGTACAGATAAATTCGTCCTTTCAGAGATGGATCCCGCCACAGAAAATAGAAAACGATACGTTGAGTTGATGCGTAAATTAGAGCCTTTTTTAATAGAACAATGTACGATGGAGGAAATGCAGAGAAAGAGTGGGTCCAACTATTTCGAAGGTACTTACTATAAATATCGGTGCTGTAAGGATGCTGGAAGTGTGTTGAAGGAAGCAGTTAATGGCTTATACGACTGGTTACAACCGAATATGCTGGAGGATCTATGTTTTTGGGATTCAAATGGAGCGGACTATCTTTACACCATTGCTCATGAGGAAGTATGCGGTATGTATACCTAAAAGTACGATTTATTATTAAATCGCATTCCCCCTGAAATAGGTAGGTTGAAGCAATTAGAGTGTTTAAACATTAGTTACACGGGGATTGAAGAATTACCACTCGAGTTGGAACGGTTAACTAGGCTTCGATTTTTGAATGTAAGCAATAGCTTGATTAAGACTAAGCCAACATTTATATCCGTATGTCAAATTTAGAGTATGTTAATTTATCGGATCATCTAACCGGAGTGAATGAAATTAAACGTCATTAAAGATCAATTTTTGCGTGTTAGACATGGTTCTATTCTTGTTCATAAATATTAATGAAGTGAGGTTAATACGATGAAAATATCTATTCGCGTGAGTATCACAATAGTTATATTCTTAATGTGCTTCATGATGACAGGTTGTACCTCACAAAATGCATCTGATAATACTCAACCAGCAGAACCTGTAAATACCATAGCAATGGAGTCGCCTAAGGTAACAGAATCGAAAGAAGAGAGAGTATATTCTATCGTTAAAGAAATCAATATTGAAGAGAAAATGAAGGAAATACTACCACTAATCGCTAACATCAACTGGCATACATACAATGAGACGAGTGGTGAACAAACCATGGAACTAATAGAATTCCTTTACTTGAACCAAAAGTATATCGATGCTGCCAATTTCCCGAATCTTATTCTGGCTACGAAGGGATTGGATGGTGCATGGAGCGAATCTTTTGCAGCAATTGTTGGAGGGTTATTTACTAGAGACAGAGATGAGTTTATTAAAGCGTTAGCAGATACGGTTGATTTAAGTCAAAGGAAAAAGGTTATTGAATATATTGCCTACAATCTTCGTTATCAGGATGTGAAACCAATCATAGAGGAATTGAAACAGTTGAGTACTAATGATGAGGTTAGTTCTGGTGAAAGAGAAGTTATTAAGGCCTTAATACTGAATTTAGAAAGACCTTATTAAAAGAAAAGGGCAAAAGCGCGAAAAACGTGCTTCTGTCCTTATAGCTATCAAAGATTATTCTTTTAACCTTTTTATTTCCTTGATTAAAGCTTTGACTGTATGACCATTCATCCGCATAGCTAGACTATCAATATTAGCCATATCCTCCTGATATGCTGATAAAACATAGTTGTCATTAACAATGTAATAGGTTCCATATCTCGTAAAGAAATAATTTCCTTCAGGATGTTTAGATGGCTTTTTTATCGCGGTAATTATTTTCATTCCAGGTTGTAAGTTGGGTTCCATATCTTTGAAATCAGCATTGTATATAAGATTAATATGATCAGGGACGGGTTCACCAAGAATAATTGTATCGACGATAACTTCATATGGTGTAAAAGAAGGTTGGTAAGTAGGTATACCCAAGTTTTGATCTTTCTCTCTTAATTGAGCTTCAGGTGTTCCAGAGTCAATGATATCTAACTTATAGTTTGGTAAAGCATCCACAATATCAGCTATAATAACGGTTTCTGTATTATTTAGGACTTCTTCAAAACTAAGAGGACGGGCATTAATATACTCTGGATATTCATTCGTGACAGGATATTGAGTACGTAATTCATTTATTCGTTCTTGTGTAAGAGAATTGGAGCGACCATTTATTAGCACTGTAGTGATAATAACGATGAATAAAAGACAAGGTGCTATTAAGAATAACCCTTTCTTCCATTGTTTCATTATTATTAATTCTCTCCTTTTTTGTTGGAATTAAGAATTCGTTTGTAAGTCTCAATTGCAAGGGCACGGGAGCCTTTGAGGTCAACTAGAGCTTCAGGTTGAGGAAGATGAATATCTTTATTGGATAGGTGTGCTAGTTCAGGCATCCATCTTCGAATATAGGTTCCTTCTGGATCATGGGTTTGAGACTGAGTTACGGGATTCATGACTCGGAAGTATGGGGATGCATCAAATCCTAACGATGAACTCCAGAGCCATCCCCCACGGTTCAACACATTATCATAGTCACTTAATTTCAGACGGAAAAAACGTTCACCGTAAATAAATGGGCATCCTAGATTCTTCGTTAAGAACATCGCAGTGATCATTCGCAGCCGGTTAGGCATCCATCCGGTTTCATTCAGTTGTCTCATCGCAGCATCAATGATTGGGATTCCTGTCTGTCCTTCAGCCCAAGCGGGGAAATGAACTGTACTAAGATCGGAGAAATCGAATATCTTCTCATATCTAAAGTAGTCTGGATTCAATTGAGCTTGGTATAAGTAGAAATCACGCCACGCCAGTTGTCGCAGCCATGCCTCGGCATGTGCATCTTCATCCACGCCTGTAAGGTTATAATAGATATCGCGTACTGATAAAGCCCCGATATTTAAATGACGGCTTATTTGACTAGTCCCATCCTTGGCATATTGGTCGCGGTTATTCGAATAGTCGTATATCCCTACATTGAAGAACTGTTCAAGCGTTTGAAACGGATGATCACGATCTGTTTCTATCGTTGATTGATTTTCTCCGCGCAAAAGATTTGCTATCTCTTCTGGTATAGGAAATGTGCTCTTCGTCTCGTCGGCCAGATCAGTAGTTTCAAGATCATTAAGCGTTGCGGAATAAGGGGGTCTTGACTGTTCACTGATAAAGACACGCCAGCGCCGATAGAATGGAGTGAACACTTTATAAGGTTCAGTTCGCCCGCTCCACTGTGTGAAGTCTTGTAGATCAGCCAGTGTCCCATCCTCATAGGAAGTTAACTTGACTCCTTGTGAAGATGCGGTCTCCCGAAGATCAAGGTCACGCTTCAGCGCATAGGGCGTATGATCAGCATGAATGATGATCTCATCTATGGGGTGGTTCTGTAAGAGTTGCCGAACGACCACAGAGGGCTCTCCGTATAAAATATGAAGGTGTTTGCCTAAGATAGCATATTGTTGTTGCAGTAATTTAACATGATGAAGGAAATTAACACCACTATGTTCAAGTCCCCTGTGATTCCGCAATAGAAAAGAGTCAAGAATGAGTACATGCAGACTTGGACGCTGGGCATATCGTATAGCATCAAAAGCTGGAAGGTCGTTGATGCGCAGATCTTTACGATGGATGAAAAGGATCATGAATGCTATCTCCTTAGCGAAAGTATATTGAACAAGTATATGCGTAACATAAAGTATGTATTAAATAAGCGAAAATATCAAAGTGTTATGCCAGTGTTAACCCAATATAAGTGAATTGTAAATGTTGTTATTAGTTGAACTATTGATATAAATTTATTATTTGTGTTAACATACTGAATGAACGTTCAGTATAATTGATGGCGATCTATTCGTTAAGTAGCGGAATGGAGTGGAACTATGTGAATAAAAAGCAGTTGCAAAGTGAAGATACGAAGAGAAGAGTTGCGGATGCTGCAAGAAGCCTATTTGTACAAAAGGGTTATAAGGCAACTTCGATTGAAGATATCGTAGGAGCAACAGGAAGTAGTAAAGGAAATATCTATTATCATTTTAAAAGTAAGGAAGGGTTGTTTCTCTATTTAATCGATGAGTGGGATCAGGAATGGGAGCAACAATGGAAAGAAAAAGAATCACTCTATGAAACAACGACAGACAAGATGTATGGGGTTGCTGAACAAATGGTACTTCAAGATTTAAACCATCCCTTAACCAAAGCAGCAGATGAATTTTTCAATAGTGAAGAGAAGGCAAGTGATGTTGAAGAAAGAATAATGGAAATGGTGAATGGGCATCTTAACTTCTATCAAAAATTGATACAACAAGGAATAGATCGCGGTGAATTCAAGGCGAACAATGTTGAGAGTCTTTCGGTTATTTTTGAAAGTTTAACAATGGGGCTTAGTCAAATGTCTCGTAAGTTAAACCAAAAGGATGCACTCTCCCTATATCATTTAGCAGTTAAAGTCTTTCTATATGGGATTGCAAAAGAAACAGACTAGTTTTTAATTAGAATGATAGAATGTGTTCCTATTGTAGAACGAACATTCAGTATAAAAGGTTAAAGTATATCACATCAAGAGAAAACGATATTTCGGGGGATTATTTATATGACATTATTATTAAGAAATAGGGGCGCACTATTGCTCCTGATGGTTAACATTTTTCTAGTTTTTACAGGTATCGGTTTAGTTGTACCCATCATGCCTACTTATATGACGGAACTACATATTAGTGGAAGTATTATTGGAATGCTTGTTGCAGCATTTTCGTTAACACAATTATTGTTCTCGCCAATGGCTGGTAGAATATCAGATACATGGGGACGGAAAAAAATTATTGTGTTAGGGATGATTATCTTTGCATTATCCGAATGGTTATTTGGATCGGTTAGTTCGACTTATTTACTTTTTTTAGCTAGATTTCTTGGGGGAATCGGGGCAGCGTGCATTATGCCAGCAGTCATGGCGTATACCGCCGATGTTACTTCAGATGAAGAACGGGCTAAAGGGATGGGCTTCATTACGGCAGCTATTACAACGGGGTTCATCATCGGTCCAGGGATCGGAGGAATTTTAGCCGAGTATGGTATACGAGTTCCTTTCTATGCAGCAGCTATAGCAGGTGCTGTAGCAGCATTAGTTACTGCACTTATTTTACCTGAATCCTTACCAGCAGACAAACGTAAGAAAGTCATAAAGACAGATAAAAGAGAAAGCCTTTCTGTTCAGTTGTTACATTCCTATAAAGAACCTTACTTTTTAAGTTTAATCATTGTATTTGTTGCATCTTTCGGGTTAGCGAACTATGAGACTGTTTTTGGTCTGTTTGTTGATCACAAGTTCGGTTTCACACCCAAAGATATCGCCTATATTATTACGTTTGGGTCCATATCTGGTGCTGTTGTACAAGCGACCGTATTCGGATGGATATTGAATCGATTTGGAGAGAAGAATGTAATCTCCTTTAGCTTGATTATGTCAAGCATATTCGTACTCTTAACTCTTTTTGTACACAAGTATTGGTTGATTGTTGTAGTTACGTTTATTGTCTTCTTAGCAATGGATGTATTACGTCCAGCTATAAGCACACAAATGTCTAAAGTTGCCCCTGAACAACAAGGGTATGTAGCGGGTCTGAACTCGGCTTATACAAGTCTTGGGAATATTGCTGGACCTATCGTTGCAGGATTTTTATTCGACTTAGATATTAATTTTCCTTATGTATCAGCCGCGATTGTCTTAATGTTATGTTTCGTATTATCGTTGAAAGGAAGAAGAGGTAGAGTATCTGAATCCACTAGTTAACTTTCGTAATCTTTAGTGGTCAACGTTATGAAATGGAGGAGAATAATTGAGATCATTGAATAAATTCATCAAATTATGCATTGCGGTTGTCTTGATATTCATCATTATATATCTGGGATCGCTTGTGGATTTCATCTTTACACCTTTGCTCTCGTTGATGAGTATTATTATGATTCCATTAATGTTAGCCACCTTTTGTTATTACCTATTACGCCCGCTAGTGAATAAGTTGGAACGTCCAAAACTAAATAGGTCATTGGTTATTCTAATTATTTATTTAGTGTTTGCTATCCTAATCACCATATTTATTATTGTAGTGTTTCCATTATTACGTACTCAATTTTACAATTTAGTAAATAATGCTCCGAATTTGCTAATTTCTTTTGGTAATAAGTTAGAAGAATTAGAACAGAATGGATTTCTAGCATCGATACTTCCAAAGGATACAAGTCCTTTAACTCAGTTGACTGAATATCTGAACAAAGGATTCTCGCTATTGTCTAATTACGTGGCAGGCATGTTTTCTTTCGTTTCCAATTTCGCAGTCATTATATTGACCTTTCCGATTCTTCTGTTCTACATGTTGAAAGAGGGAGACAAGTTCGGACGGAAAATAGTAAGTTTTATGCCCAAGCGTTTTCGTGATGAAGGTCGTAAAGTTATGAAAGATATTGATCATGCCCTTAGTGGATTCATCGTGGGTAGGGTTGTCGTCAATGTAGCGCTTGGTGTTCTAATGTATATTGGATTCCTTATTATTGGTCTACCGTATGCGCTTCTGTTGACAGTGATATCTGTTATTATGAACTTCATACCATTCATTGGAGCAATTCTCTCTGCGATCCCGATTGTCATTATTGGCTTGATTGAATCACCTTCAGTTGCGATCTGGTCGTTAGTGGTGATCTTAGTTGCACAACAAGTTCAGGATAATTTAATATCACCGTATATTTTTGGTAAACAGTTAGATATTCATCCTCTGACGACGATTATCCTAGTCATGGTTGCTAGTGATGCTTTCGGTATTATTGGTATGATCGTCATTATTCCCGTATATATGATTGTCAAAATCATCGTTGTGAAGTTGTATGAGCTTTTCGTTAAACAGAAGTGGGAAGATGCTTAAACCAGTTGATAGGATATTTAGGTTGTTCGAGTAATAACTTTAATATTAGAGAGGGGAAGTCGCATAAGCGGCTTCTCTTCTTTGGTGTTGGGATAATTAACGGCTAAAATGTGAAATGAACAAGATCATAAGTCTTCTATAGGCTACATATAAATAGATAGAAAACATAAGTTGTGTGACGGACACGACGGACTGTTCGATCGATAAAGTGATAGCAATAGACTAATGCATCATTCTATATCGTTCGTTGTTCTATCATTTAGAAATTGAAATTACTGAAATGGGGAATTTATTCATGGCAAAGACAAAACGTGGACATGCACTTTGGACTCTACCATCACGAGGACGTGGCACATGCCCAATCTGCCATAGTACGCGAATTAAGCTGCTTTATCCAAGAGTAACAACAGCGGGAACATCGATTAAGGTGTGTAAGCGTTGCGACAAGGTGTCACAAGCGAAAGTAGATGCATCAACAAAGTGAAATCCTGCTGTAGATACTCGTTGTGCTAAATGGTTCATGCATTTAGTGCAACGAGGTATCTTTTTTTTTGAGTATTTTCGTAAAAAATTGAGATTAATAATCCATTAACCACGTTAATCAGATATACTAAACATAAGCTTGGTGCAGCAACGATTGCTTCCACAGGTATAACAAGACGTTTTTATAAAGACTCCACGCACATACACATGAGGGTCCATTGAGGGTTCCCATCCGATAATTAATACATCTTCTGACCCAAGGCATCGCTCATGTGATGTCTTATTGTGCCCCGTACACGACCACGTTTCCCAATAACCTTACTACTATCTACTGGTCACATCGCTGTTCCTAGCAAATTTAGTTCCTTTCATAGATATGGTTGGCTGTTATAATGTGTGTAGGATGAAACGGTTAGGAAGAAGGTTACTACATGTATCTGGAATTTCACGAAAATGAATATAAGTTGATTGCAGAGAGCCTAGAGATAGAATTGTTACCTAAGGAATTTGCTCTCCTTCAGTTTCTACATCGAAATAGGGGACTTGTGTTTAGCCGAGACCAACTTTTAGAGAAAGTGTGGCCACTAGAATATCCCGTAGAGCGAACGGTCGATGATCATGTTTATCGTCTGCGCAAAAAGCTAGGAGCTCTGAAAAGATTGGAACTTAAGACAGTTCGAGGCATCGGGTATAGTCTGTGCGTACAAGATTATACCGCAATGAAGTTAGCCAATCCAACAATAAAGGATACAGAACTGCACGAGACAATGATGGAAGTGTTAGGGAAATACCATCGATATGGTCAAGGGTATTCGATGCTGACTCTTGCCCGCCAGCAGGACATACTGGGCTATGAGATGGACCCATTCTATTCAATATGTATTCATTTTGTACAAGGTGATTTGGAGTGGCTGTTGAATACGGATGAGGTGGGATTTGATGAAAGATTGTACTGGTTACTGCTGTTTTATATGTACAGCGGTGATCCCAAGACAAAGCTATCTTTCTGTGAACATATACTTAAGAGCAATCTATTATCTGCTTCCCAGCACAAGGAGTTGGAGATTCTTAATATACTAGATTTATATACGCTTACAGGAGAAACGAACAAGGCCTTGGAACGTTTAAAGTTGACACATGAAGTTATCGTCGAACCAGGATATGAGTATTTCATCCCAGTAACAGCCATCACAGAGATGTTTGTTCATATCGTGGATGGAGCTCCGAACGAAGAATTAGAACAGATAGCAAAGCGAATTGATGCGCTGTTGCTGCTTAATCCCTTTTTACGAGAAATCGGTAGTTACAATGTGGTGAAGGGATTGTGGAATTTGCGGAGCAAGGCATGGAAAGAAGCAGAGAGCCTGTTAGACGAGGGTCTTCAGGTACTGGTTATGTCTGGGTTCGTACCTATGCTTCTGTGTGCGTTGCACCGTATTGTATACTATTGCAATAGGATCCCTTGCAAGGAATCCTTAAACCGTAAGTACATAAGGATGTTGGAAGAAGAACAAGAGAGATTAGGGTTGAATCGACTGGCACAACCCTTGGAAAGGACACTGCAAAAGGTTCTGACTACCCTCTGACAATCCTCTGACAATCCTCCGTTATAGTACAAATATGAGCTGTATACGCTTATAATTCGTAACTTTGGAGGAATGAATGATGAATGCTTCAAGAGAGGTAGGAACAAGCCTGCTTCATAACAAAATGTACATGCGCATATATAGCGCATTCGCCACAGCTACCTTTGGAGATTGGTTCGACGTGTTGGCCATTCAAGTGCTTGTTGGGTATCGCTGGCAAGTTAGTCCGCTAATGCTGGCACTGATTCCGGTATCCATGGCGCTACCTGGCATTTTACTTGGTTCTGTTGCAGGCGTGGCTGCTGACAGACTAAATAAGTTGAATCTCATGCGCATTTACGATCTACTCACCGCGATCCTGACCTTATTGGTATTGTTTGCTCCCAATATGCAATGGCTGCTTCCGTTGCTAATGCTACGAGCGGCTATTTCGACCTTAAATATACCGGCTCAGCAATCATTAACCCGTAGCATTGTTCATGAAGATCAATTACTTCAAGCAACCTCGCTGAACGGACTCGTTAATCAAGGATCTAAGATCGCTGGACCATTACTGGGTGGCTTCGCACTATCTATGCTTACGCCGCAGTGGTGTATTCTGCTAAATAGTGGCTTGCGCGTATGTTCTTTTTTGTTGTTACTTACCGTTAAGAATATGCAGTCTGGGAACGAGGCTCATGCAGCCGGAGCACAAGAGGAGCGGGTTCCACTGGGCACAATGTGGAGAGAGGGCTGGAGTTTTATATTTCGTAGTAAGCTATTACTGAACATGATGCTCTATGGACTCATTAGCATACTTGCTATTCAGATGATTGATTTTCAATTCACCAGTCTTTTTCGGCTAATTGCTCCGAATAATGAATCCCTACTGGGCTGGATGGTGGCAGCATCCGGTATTGGAGCTGTGATCACGATTATGGCTATGAATAAGACGAATCGAGAAACGGGTTATGGTCGGCGTATGGGTAGTGCGGATATACTAATCGGCATAGCTGTTGGAGGACTAGGGCTACTTCAGTTGGGAGTTACGGTGATCCCTGTACTTCTGTTGGGATTTATATTGGGTGCAGGCAACGGGATCTCTATCATTACTTTTAATTATTGTCTACAAAAAGAAACACCTCCACATATGACGGGACGCGTGTTTGGGATTCAGAGTACGATGATGAGTGCTGTGATGATAGGAGCGCCACTAGTGGGAGGCCTGTTCGTTCAGCATTCCGGTCCTGCCCGTATCTTTTTGATTCTTGGCTTGGTGATTACCCTGATCGGCGTGGGAGGGATCCTGTTTCGTCGAGCGTTATGGCCTGAGTCCAAGAAACTTAGTGTAACTAGTACGGAACTGCCAGCAGTAGAGTAAGTAGTGGAGGAAATTGGAGCAAAACAAAGGGGCGCACATCATGTATACGTGATGTGCGCCCCTTTTATCTGTTTATTCGTTATTTCTCTGTCGCCGTTAACTTGATATCGTCGTAATATAACGTTGTAAGACCTTCAAATCCAGAATCGGTTCCTATAAGTAGGAATAACTCACCATTGGCATTGGTCGTGACCGTAGCGGTGTGACTGAAATTCTTGCGTTGGTAACCTTCTTTATCGGAGTCTGGCTTTGTGATGTTTCCCAATACTTTTGCATCTGCGCCACCCATGGATTGATTGCCTTTGTCGATGTTCATACGGTAGTATAGCCCACTGCCATCATCCAATTGAACTGCCATAGGCTCCTTGTTGAGCACTGCTGCCTTCACATACACGGACTCGCTTGGGGCACCCCCGATACCAAATGAACCACCAGCTACGCTAGTATACATACTGAAATCAAGCTTGACATGATACTCGGTATTCGGAGTAAGGTTCTCGACCTTTTTAATGAGGAACATGAATAGATCATCACTTCGATTAGATCCTTTGAGTTTAAGACCATAATTCGTTTTATTGTCGCCATCAATGGGCAGAAGCTCTCTGGTGTGTTGTAATTCGTAAATATCTTTGTTGTAATCGACCGGAAGGTCCGCAAAATCTCCTTCCCAGCCTTCTGTTTCAGTATTGAAGTCATAGTTGAAATGAAGGCTATCGCTGTTTTCGATATTTTTAGAAATGGTAATGGTGTTTGGCGAGGGGATCCACTCCACCGTTGCTCCCATAAGAGAGGCAATACTTTTGGCGGGAACCAACAGATTTCCTTGTACCAACCTAATGCTTGCTGGAAGTTCAACCTGTTCACCATTTTCATTCACCGCAAACGTCGTGTTAACTCTCATTTTCAACTGCCCGAAAGGTTGTCCTGTTAATGTTACCGTTTGGTTAGCTTGATCCCAGTTGACGGCTGCACCAAGTGATTGGGCCAAAGCTCGAAGAGGAACCATGGAGTTGCCTTGAAGAATATAGGGAGTAATAGGCAAGGAATGTTGTCCCGATCCATTCGTATATGCATGTTGGTTAATTTGAAACTGTACGGTGTCTAACGCGGGCGCCGCTTGTGTTTGTGGAACATGTACGGTAGAAGATAATACGACAACCATTAAACTGACTATTCCTATTTTCTTGTTGAACACAGATTTGCACCACCTTTAGTTAATATACATTTAAGACGGTAATGGTTACAAAAAGGTTGCAAACGCTTTCCTGATGGAAGTCAGAGTCAGACCTGATTCTTACCCTTGGAAAGATTTATTTAACATATTCTCTACCTTGAATGGTATGGATTATTTATCCATAATTGAAATAAGAAACAAGTTCATAGTTTAGGGAGGAACATATTTATGGCGAAAACAAAACGTGGACATGCGCTATGGAACTTACCATCTCGTGGTCGCGGTACATGCCCAGTCTGTAAGAGCACACGAATTAAGCTACTCTATCCAAGAACCACAAGTGATGGGACGGGTGTAAAGGTATGTAAACGCTGCGACAAGGCGCCGCAAGCAAAAGTGGATGCTATTATTCATTCGTAGTAAATAGACTGTCCGAGTATATCATTCTACAATAAACCACTTAATCAGCAGAATATTCTGTTGGTTAAGTGGTTTTTTACATTTACTATTATCGTTAATCAATACAAATTACGCGCGTCTGACGATAACTTCTAACTGAAATTCGGCAGCCCCATTCCTCGAGCCCTGGGAAGAAGCCGTAATGGCCTTGCATCGAAGGGTGAAATTACAAGAGCTACGCGGGCTCTTTGTATTTTCTGTTCTCCAGTGGCGATAGGATTTCCTCATAACGAATCCCATCACTCCATCTTCTTACATAGCGCACCTTTTACCAACCGACCTTTTCCAGATTCATCAACTCTTATATTATCAGACTTTCAGAATGGTCTCAGCCTGTGTTAATTTAGACATTTCTACACTAGCCTTCCATAGAGAACTACAATTATCATTGTTATACGAAAGATTGGAAGATTTAATTTGTTTCTTGCCTTCGCAATATTTTGCTGTAGTCTGGTCAAGTTGACTATCGGTTACCAAATTGGCTAATGCATTTCCTGACTTGCGTACGGTATTCACATTCGGATAAAACAAAGTTAAAACAGGCAAAACATAGTTCCAAACCAACTTCATAATAGGAGTATAACTTTGAGCGAGGCCCGTTCCTGGCATCATTCCCGGATCGAAAGCATTGACGGTGATTTTTTTATCCGTGTCGTGTTTTATTCTGCGGGATAGCTCGTAGGTGAAATATAAGTTACATAGCTTGGAAGTTGTGTAGCGTCGTCGGCCAATAAGAGTGATTACTTCGTTTGCATTAGTTGGGTTAGGAAAGGCCAATGTTTGAGGATTTAAGAATATAGGTTCTGGCATACCTGTTTTTTTCAATGGATCATGGGTTCCGCTGCTGACAATCACGATTCGGCCTTCAGGTATCATTTGTTCAAGTAATAAATTAGCCAGGAGAAAATGTCCAAGGTGATTTACGCCAAAGGTGCTTTCAAACCCGTCCTTCGTGTAATGTGTATCATCAATAAATTGTACACCTGCATTGTATACAAGTGCATATAAGGGCGGGAGATCCATTTTGGACAAATTTCCAATGAAATTTCTAACGGATTCCAAAGATGAAAGATCCAATTCCATGGAGGTTATGTTGTTGTTTTGGGTTTCTTGTATAAGGGAATTTACAGCTTGTTTGGCTTTAGCCGCATTGCGGCAAGGTAGAACAACATAATAGTTGTTGTCAGATTTAGCAATCTGTTTAGCACATTCATAGCCTAATCCCGTATTTCCGCCTGTTATAATAACCGTTTGATGTTGTTCTGAACTCAATTCATACACTCTCCTTAGGATCTTGGTTATGGTTAGTAAAAGGATGTTTAGTTTGTTGACACTGTCAACATGAATTGAGTATAACCTCATTACGTTGACTTTGTCAACATAGTGGGGTAGAATTTTTATGTAAGGAAAATGAATCTATTTCACAAGAGGGATATATGAAAAATAATAACGATACCAAACAAAAGCTGATTCAGGTCACAAGGGAAATCATTGACCAGCAAGGAATCGATGCCATCAATATGCGTGATCTCGGCCAAAAAATAAACTTGTCCCGAAGTGCATTGTACAGACATTTCAAAAATAAGGATGACTTGCTGGCGGCCATTGTAGCCGAAAATTTCGAATTACTGAATAGTAGTATTCGCCAATTAAGCGACAACACGAACGAACCACGATCGTTTTTGAATGCAATTTTGCTTACTTATTATGATTTTGGCATTAACAATCCAGAGCATTATCAATTGATGTTCCGTAAGCAATGGGATAAAGAAATGTATCCGGAAATTGCTCAATCCGCTTTTGTTATATTTACGGTAGTAGAGAAGTGTCTGGAAAAGGCAGGGAATATCCGAAAATCCTCAAATCAGTCCACTGCAATCATGTACGCGTTTATTCATGGTCTGGTGGAACTGAATATATCAGAGCACTCTGAATCTGAGAAAGGATTGGATAGTTCCACCCAGCTGATCGATTCTTTTCTAGATCTGATATTTATGAATGAATGATAAAGGCCGCAAGCATATTTCACATATGCTTGCGGCCTTTTGATTGTGTCAGCTGCTTAGTTATCGGATTAGATGGGTGGAAGATGGAGGTGAAAGTGTAGATTAGTTTTTCAACATATGAAAATTTCACAATAGATTACAGAATTTATCTATCTAGTCACAACAATATTAGCAACATAACCGCTGTGTCTATATTAATAAAGATCAAATCATATCTGTATTTCGTATACGTATGTTGGGGAACTTCTTTTTTTGACGTTATTTGGTTTGCAAACGGAATGTGACATTGTGACGAGAAACACAATTGGGTTGAGAGGGCTATGGTATTTTTGGTACATGAAAAAAGAAAGGGATGGGGAGAATGCTCGTTCGGCAAGATCGAGATTATAATCAGTCACCGTTCATTGTGATCTGGGAAGTAACGCGGGCGTGTGCCCTGAAATGTTTACACTGCCGAGCAGAAGCTCAATATAGAGCAGACCCGCACCAGCTTTCTTTGACGGAAGGCAAACGCCTGATCGACGATATAGCAAATTTGGATAGTCCGCTGTTGGTTTTTACTGGTGGGGATCCGCTCATGAGACCGGATCTGTTTGAATTGATCCAATATGCAACGGAAGAGAAAAAGCTTACAGTATCCATGACACCTAGCGCCACGCCACGGGTAACGGAAGTTGCGATCCGCAAGGCGAAAGAAGCGGGCTTGTCCCGGTGGGCTTTTAGTTTAGACGGCTCAACGGCGGAAATTCACGATCATTTCCGGGGAACAAAAGGTTCCTACGAAATGACGATGAGAGGGATCGAATATCTAAAGGATTTGCAGCTGCCAATGCAAATCAATACGACTGTTTCCAAGTACAATATCGACGATTTGGCAAATATCGCGGAAAAGGCGAGGGAAATGAACGCGGTGCTGTGGAGCGTTTTCTTTCTGGTGCCTACAGGCCGAGGGATGGAGAAAGATATGATTTCGCCTGCAGAGCATGAGCAGGTGATGAAATGGATGGCGGAGTTGCAAGGCCAGATGCCGTACGGCGTAAAAGCAACGGAAGCTCCACACTACCGAAGAGTCTTTCTCCAGCAGAAGAAAGCTATGATGGGAGCAAGTAGAAACGCGGGAATGCCTATAGCGGGAGCGGGAGAAAAACCCCTGAAACGGGAGGATCTGCTGGGACGGGCGCCCAAAGGGGTTAATGATGGAGACGGCTTTGTGTTTATCAGTCACATTGGCGAAGTTTATCCTAGCGGCTTTTTGCCTATTGTCTGCGGTAATGTACGGGAGCAATCCTTGGTGGATATTTACCGTAATTCGCTGGTTATGCGGGAATTGCGCAACAAATCTCTGCTTAAGGGCAAATGTGGCGTGTGCGATTTCAAAGAACTTTGCGGAGGTTCACGGTCGCGAGCTTATGCCCTTACGGGGGACTATCTGGAAAGTGATTCGTATTGCGAATACATCCCGCAGGCGATGGCTAGTGATTTGACAGGTGCCGAGTCCCAATAGAAGCATGAATAACCGAAAAACAAGCTGTCGAATGACATTCCGGAGTGATTCTGGGCCATGTTCATTACGCAGCTTGTTCCTGTTATTCGATATTTCGAGCTTTCTCATTCGGCGGCATAGGGTCTGGGAGAGCATCCTCAATTGTATGAATCATGACGAGGTTCGCATCTTCTTCCATGTTTAATGATATTTAACGTACAAGAAAACGGGGGTTGTTCGTTTTGGAAAAACGAATTGTGATAGCCGGCGGCGGTATTAGTGGTTTGAGCGCTGCGTATTATGTGAATAAATGGTGTCAATCAATGGATATTCATGCCAACATTATTTTGGTGGAAAAAAGCAATGCCTTGGGCGGAAAAATTCGCACATCACGTAAAGATGGCTATGTCATTGAACAGGGACCGGATTCATTCTTAGGTAGGAAACTTCCGATTATTCGGCTTATCCATGAACTGGGGATGGAAAGCGAATTAGTGGGAACCGACCCGGCGGCAAAAAGTAATTACATTCTGCATGACGGGAAACTGGCGAAAATGCCAAAGGGACTCTCTTACGGCATTCCGACTGAAGTCGGGCCGTTTATCAAAACCGGACTGATTTCCATGAAAGGGAAGATCAGGGCGGCAGGGGATCTGTTCCTTCCCCGCAAGCGGGAAGCCGGAGACGAAGCGTTGGGTTCTTTTATTAGCAGAAGATTGGGCAGCGAGGTGCTGGACCGGTTGGTGGAGCCTCTTTTGGCCGGAATATACGCAGGAGATACCGAGTCTTTAAGCTTGCTGTCAACGTTTCCGCAGTTTTCCGAAATGGAGCAAAAGTACCGCAGCCTGATACTCGGGATGCTCGCCCAGAAAAAGGCACCCCGGAAAACGCATGCTGCTCCACTCCCCTTTGAACTTCCGCCCATCGTACAAAAAAGTTTCTTCCTTTCTTTTCGCAACGGGCTTTCTTCCTTAGTAGAACGTTTGGAGCAGGAGCTGGTAGTATCCAGTGTGCAAATTCAGAAAGGGTGTGGGGTACGAAAAATTTTGCGAGAAGCGGATGAATACCGCATCACGCTAGAGGACGGCCAATCCTTAGTGGCAAACGGCGTTATTCTTGCGTTGCCTGCTTATGAAAGTTACAAACTACTTGGGGGATTGCCCGAGGCCGACGGGCTGGAGAAGACCCCCTATGTGACGGTAGCCAATGTCGTATTCGGATATCAGAAAGATGCGCTTGATATAGATTTGAAAGGCTCTGGTTTCGTTGTTCCGCGAAGCGAAGGTCGTTTCATTACCGCATCCACCTGGGTATCCTCCAAATGGCCCCATACCGCACCGCAGGACAAGGTGCTTCTAAGGGGATATATTGGACGTTTAGGTGCTGAAGCTCCGGTGGATTGGAGCGATAGCCAATTGGCGGACGGCGTTCAACAGGAGTTGAAAGCCATCATGGGCATTGAAGCCCAACCTGAATTTGCACTTACGACTCGATGGAATAGTGCCATGCCGCAATATACGGTTGGGCATTTGGAACGGGTCCACAATCTGCGGGTGGCGCTAGAAAAGCAGTATCCGCAACTTTTGGTTTGTGGATCGGGGTATGACGGCGTTGGCATTCCCGATTGTATCGGCCAGGGGGAAAAAGTTGCTCGGCAATTGGCGACAAGCTTTCACCATTAAGGGTAAAAGGAACTGAAACACACCAAACCTTGTATTCCTCCTTTGAAGGATCATGAACACGAATTCAGGTGAAATGTAATTCTCAACTATATTTAAACATCACAAGACTCGTTAAACTTTTTGTTGATTCAAATTAGTAGGAGATTCAGAGTGTTGATATTTGAATGAACAAGTTAATTGAGTCAACTACTATAATCCAATTGAATATTTGTTGCTATTCCTTGGACACAACAAAAAAAGGGCCGGATTCCTCAATCTAGAGGAATTCCGGCCTTTTGATTGTGTCAGTTACTTAGTAGAGGAGGGGCATTGAATCGATTATTTCGAAATTACTTGTATATTTAATTGCTTCGTGATAATAATCAACGCCAATTTTAGTGGTTCAAAATAATAGTTATTCTGACATGAGTGTTATAATAGAGGATTACATAACATGAGGGCTTTCTAAACAAACATGATAGGATGAGATGAAGATAGAGTTGCGAAATAATATTTCAACATATGAAAAATTCACAATAGAAAATAAAATGAATCTAGCCACACACAAAATTAGCATCATAATGCTGTACTTATACAGAAAAAGGATCAAAACATAAACCATATTCAAGAGAAATACAACATAAAAAAGAGTAGACCTACCCAAAAGCAAAGGGCGTCTACTCTGATGTTTTGCTAACGTATATCTCAAATGATTCTGAGAGAAATCGAGTATTTAAGGATTACTTCGGCGGGTGATGCAATGATATTTTTGAAAGTACACTTAGGTTTTAGAGAGGTGGTATAACCTGTTCCTATGCTAGCTCTTCAACAATAGAGTTAATCGCAAAAAGGGAATGAATGTTGCCGTCAGGATCTGCAAAGAATCCCGTGGTTTGCCCCCAATCCATTGACTTCGGCTCTGTAATCGATGTGGCTCCCTTTGAGATAATTTCCTGGTATATTCTATAGACATCATCTGGCGTTTCACATTGAAAATTAAGTTCAAAGGCTTGACCGTTACTTTGTTCAATAAAGGAATAATGACTGTTCGTATTATCTGCCATTAATGGCTTGGAGCAAATCGCAAAACGAACCCCGTTATTTTCAAATTCAACATAATGTCCTTCATCAGTAATGATATTAAAACCCAGAACGTCACGATAAAAACTAGCCAACCGCGAGACATCATTCGACAATATGGTGATACCCTCTAATTGAACTCTCATCTTTACAACTCTCCTTTACTATCGTTAGAATTGCCGTTTTAAAAGTATTGCTTATAACATCACGATCTTCCAATCCTCATCCGCTAAAGTGGTTAAAATGAACCCTGTTAGCAGCACCACCTAATTTCGAGAATAACACGAATGGATGCCACTTTATAGTACCTTTCCAGGCTACAAATAAATAATGAATGGGGGATATATGAATAGGTGAGTATTTGTGCAAAAAAAGAGATTCAACATTCGAGATTTGACAGATGAATTTTAAATCTCTAAAAAAGAACCGTACTAAGTGATTTGCTCGGCTCGCCCGTGATAACCTGCCATAGCCATTAAACCTGCTTGCACTTGTGATCGAAGTTGTATCTACGATATTCATTCATAACACTGTGCAAGAGGAAATCATATGTGCGACTCGGGCGTTCACGACGCCAGCCATTAAACCTACTTGGGATTGTGATCGAAGTTGTAGTGATCGTCAAATTAGGAATTACACCGTTTGGTTTGGATTTGGATTTGGGTTAGGATTTGGGTTAGGATTTGGGTTAGGATTCGGTTCCAGGACTGGGCCTGATTCCGGATCCGGATCTGGATTTGGTGTTGGGTTTGGACTTGGTGTTGGGTTTGGATTTGGTGTTGGGTTTGGTGTTGGGTTTGGTGTTGGATTTGGTGTTGGATTTGGTGTTGGATTTGGTGTTGGATTTGGTGTTGGATTTGGTGTTGGATTTGGTGTTGGACTTGGTGTTGGACTTGGTGTTGGATTTGGGGTCGTTGATTGCCCGTTGACAGCCTTCACTTTAGAAAAGTCATTGCCATTCACGAAAAACGATGCAGGGGTTACTCCCGATGGAACGATCAGATTAGCGATAGAAGTGGAGGCCCCCAGAACAAGCTGAGAATTGACTCCAGTTGTCTGAAGAGTTCCGAGCAAACCCTGTACATTCAGGTTAACTACTCCGGTATTATCGTTTACAATCGTTCGCCCTATGTTCACTAAGCCGGAGAAGGATGTGTTGTTTAGGTTAATTAGCGAAGGGGCAAGGGTATCTTTATTATCGATGATCAGCGTACCGATTGGCGTTTGACTTGAATATTCCACGGCAACGCCACGTTGAATGGTGAGTGTATCAAGCGTAGTGGACGTATCGGCGCTGAGTTCGGTATTCACCGCCGCCGTAACTGTGCCAGTTATGTTTTCAACAGTAAGTTGCAAAGGGCTCGAATCTGTAGCTGAATTGCCAACGGTTGTGGAGTTTGTACCAGTGCCTGCGGCGGCAATCGATGCTGTCCAAAATGCAAGACCTGCCGAATCTGGTTGTCTTCCAAATAGATTCTGGTACATGGTGTCAACGATTTGGGCGGTACTATCTTCGAATTGAGCTTCATATTCCAGACTAGCTGGGAAAGCCTGAAAGCTGTTTAAAACCGCAATATCGACAGGATGATCAATAGTGAGACCTTTCCAAAATTCAAGGCCTTCGATATCGGCGGGACGACCAAAGTATGCAATATAAAGTTGTTGGGCGACGGATATGTAATCTGTCGCTGCTACGGTGCTGACTGCTACCATTGATTTGAAGTTCGATTGGGACGTTATGTCTGCACTGATATCAACCGTTTTCAAGGATGTGTTATCAGCCACAGTGCTGACTGCTACCATTGACTTGAAGCCTGATTGGGACATCTTGTTCGTACTGGTAGTAATTTTTTTATAGGATGTGTTATCTGCCACGGTGCGAACTTCTCCCGTTGACTTGGAGTTTGATTGGGACGTTATGTCCGCACTGATATCAACTTTTTTCACTAGAGCACTGTTAAATAAATTTAGTTGGCCGAGATTGCTATGCTCGAACCATATATTTGTAACCTGTGATTTGGGACGATCGTTATCTTTTAGGAAAACTGTTTTGCCTTGAACGAGCACATTGAAGGCAAAGAAATCCGACTGAACGGCCGGGGTCAAATTTAAATCCTCTTTAACTTCCAAGTGGGCCAACGCAACCTGATTGGAGCTCACGATTACGGTTCCGTTGACGGTGTTGCCTTTGGCATCAAATATGATAGGTGCATTCATTCCAGTTAATGCGTCTTTGTATCCGATAATCAGCCCTTCAACAGACGTTATCGTATCTCCAACATAGGTGAACTGGATCGCCGCATTGTGCAAAGCAACTTTATTCGATGCTTGAAAAATACCTTGAACCGATGCGCCCGCGCGATAGGTCTGCCCGTCAATTTTAATTGTGCCGTCAGTGCCAATGTCTTGAATGATGGACGGACTGAAGAAGGAGCGATAAAGCAGAGTTATCCCTTCGGCCAGCACAATGTTTGCGTTTGGAGCGAAATTATCCTTCGATTTCCCAGACGCAATACCCGCTTTTGTCAAGGCGCCTACTGCGCCAGCATACCAGATTTTCTGCGGTACATCACGAAATTGGCTGCTGACTTGCGGCTCTGGCTTCAGCTTCTTGGCCGTAGCAATCAAGCTCGCCACTTCAGCTCTTGTAATTTTAGAGTTCGGACGGAACGTACCGTCTTTGTAACCCTTTGTTAGCCCAGCATCATAGAGGGCGGTAACATACCCGGTTAATGTGGCTCCAGCAGGCATATCCTTAAAATTTGAGGCGCTTTTGGAGGGGGACATATCTAGTGAGATCGCAAGATACTTAGCGAAATCACCGCGTGTCATAACAAGCTGGGGACTCAGCTTATCTCCTTGCTTTGGATTGAGGATTCCCAGCATAACCCAAGTGTTAACCGCCTCTGCGTACCATGCTGTAGCTGGAACATCTGAATAGCGTTGTTGGTTCAAAGATTGGGTAGAAGTAGCAGATCCCGTTTGGTTTACCTGCGGTTGCGGAGATTCGGCCGCCACGCTAAATGGAGAGCAGGTGGTCAACAATAGCAACGCAACGAGTGCAATATACAGCCATTTTGTACGTTTAATAGTAAATAACATGAGTAATCTCCTTTTTGGTCGTCCAATTAATGAAAATACAATTATCTGTTTGCAAGAACATTGATAGCTCCTCATCTGATCACGGTATTATATAAATGAAGGAGACTATTGCGATAGACCTGATAAGCTAAGCTAATTCTTGTTCATGATCGTTAATCAACCTACCTTTTAGTTATTTTTTGTGTTACTTACCAAGTATCCTTTATCATCCTATCATTATTTAAATCCTCATATCTTAATGAAATCTTAATAAAATTCTTATGGAATTTATATGGATATCCATAATTCACAGCAACACATGGATGGATCTAACAATGGTGTGGTTTCCCTTTAAATGTTCATACGGATATATAGGCGGGTGTTGACTTTTGGACATAAAAAAACATCGCACCGAGGTTTGCCAGAAGTAACAGCATCCTCCGATTAAAATGGACATTGCACAAATCGCTGATGTCTTACTCCAACCAAAACTCTGGCAATATGCGGTGCCTTTAGGCCGATAAACGCACGCGATGCTTCGGATTTTGCCGTGGATTTTACTAAGGTTGATATGGGATCATGTTTTTCAATGGCATTGAGGTAGGGATTTCCTCATTAATTTTTACCGTTGTCATGTTTGTGGTATCTTATTTCCTATCGGTGTATGTGCATAAGAATAAGGGATTTTAATACTCTAAGCGCTGGGCGAAAATTTAAACAGGAAGTCACTCTTGATCTTTTTTAGGAGAAGTAAGAGAATTAGTTAGATTCCAGAGGTGGCATCACTTTATTTGGATATACGGGGAATGTTGAGGAGTAGCGCGTTGTTGTCTGCAGAAAGGGAGATTCTCCCGGAGTGGTGTGGTGCTTGAGTAATGTCTATTTTGATCGCAATAAATGAAAATCAGCTTGGCTTGAATAGAATCGTAAGTGGTAACCTGTGTGTAGACAAAAAAAGAAGCTCCTGAAGCTCTAATGAACCTTTTGGAAATATACGTTAACAAGAAAGAGGTTAGAAATGACTTATTCTCAGATCTGGAACAATTCAGGAACTGAAGCTGATATTCACTATTTGGAACAACAGATTCAGACTGTCAAAAAAGAAATGAAACGAGCAGAAGCCGCTGGGCTTCAAGAAGTATTGGATCAAGAGAATCGTAAGTTGGCTGAACTGGAAGCAAAACTTGATGAGCTTGAGGATTAGGGTTAGCCACCCCTTCGTAATCAATTACAAGCTCACTGGGTATTATAGAATTTGTTCTCTATGTGTAACGGATGGAGATATTATGTTGATTGGCAGAAAGTATAACGAGGCTGAGAATCAATACGTAATATGATTGTAATCGACAGCGAGATTCCGCTATCGATTAGGTATCAATTTCGTATTGTTTTTGCCAATGAAAATATGGCACAATATGTATAGACATAGGCAAATGCGGCAAAAAATGTGGCACACTATATAGACATAAGTAAGCGTGGCAAAGAATGCCCCGTCTTCTTCCCCCTAGGGGAGGAGACGGGGTTTTGTGCGATTTTTAACATATTTCGTTGTAGAGCGAGGGGAAGGAAATGGGGTTTAAGAGTGAACATGAGCGATGGTTGAGCAGTCATATTAAACGTAGGAAGGGGGAACGGCTCGATGCATTAAAACGCGGTCATGGTTACGGAAATCGCTTATTTGTAGAGCAGGTATGGTGGCCGCTTACTGGGCATTTTCACGGACTACATCCGGAATACGAAGTTAAGGATTGGCGTGGAAGATCCTATTTTGTGGATATTCTTTGGGAAGTCGGAGCCTCGCGTATTGCATTTGAAATTATGGACTTTGGCTCGCATGGCACAGACCGGAGCAAGTACAGGATGGATCTGAACCGCGGGCTTTTTTTACAGTCACAGGACTGCACAGTGCTCTATATTTCATTGGATGAACTGAAAGAAAATCCGTCTTTCATCCTCTCTGCGCTGCGGAACATCCTGTTTCCTTATTTGTCCGCGGGAAAGTCTGCGAAAAACACAGCAGAGAGAGCCTATTCCAAAATCGAGCGTGATTTGATGCGAGCATCCATTCGTCACCAACGTGTTCTCCGCCCGGCTGATGCCGCGAGAGAGCTGGAGTTGCATACGATGACAGTCATCAAATACTGCCGCATGTTGGTGGATAAAGGTAAATTTCGTCCGGTGGCTAGAGGGGCATCTCAGCGGATAATTTACTATGAGTATATAGGTACACTCCAAAGTCCAGATTTGGTTTAATGGTGAATGCTGACACACGAATGAATGAATGTATACGAAGAATCGAACACATGATGGGGGCTGGAAGGTAAATGTACTCAATGTATGCGAAATATCGAATACATGGTGGGGGTGGTGGGGAAAACGGGCCCAATGTGTGTGAAAAATCGAATACATGGTGGGGGCAGGAAGGTAAATGTGCTCAATGTATGCGAAAAGTCGAGTACATGGTGGGGGTGGGAAGGTAAATGTGCTCAATGTATGCGAAATATCGAATACATGGTGGGGACTGGGGTGTAATCGGACCCAATGTGTGTGAAAAATCGAATACATGGTGGGGGCAGGAAGGTAAATTAGCCCAATGTGTGTGAAAAATCGAGTACATGGTGGGGGCTGGGGCGTAATCGGACCAAATGTATGCGAAAAATCATATACATGGTGGGAGCAGGAAGGTAAATGTGCTCAATGTATGCGGAAAATCGAATACATGGTGGGGTTGGGAAGGTAAATGTGCTCAATGTATGCGAAAAATCGTATACAAAATGATACTGCGAAGGTAAATCAAACCCCAGATTTGCCAGGAAAGTACAAGGACCCGCGTCCAACGCGGGTCCTTGTACTTTCTTCCAAGCTCCTTCGTTGCAATTGGGCCTAACCTGTTGACGAAAGGGTGGCTACAATTATGGGTTCACAGCCAGAACGAGTCAACACAAAATAGATAGTGCAAGGTACAGGGAACACGAGACAGAAGACAGGGGAAAAATATGATAAAAAGATACGATTGACATATAAACGGCAAGAAGTTAGAATTTGATATTAGTACAATGATAATGATTATCATTATTAATTTAATCATAATCATCAGTATCATCAGTATCATCAGTATCATCAGTATCATCAGTATCATCAGTATCATCAGTATCATCAGTATCATCATTCTTTATCTTTATTTCTTTATCTCTTTATCTTTATTTCTTTATCTTTAAATCTTTATCAAGCTGAATTCATTCAAAAGGAGATTGCAATTAATGAAGAGATGGTTTATGCCCCTTATCTTATTGGTAGTTCTAGTAGTTAGTGGTTGCGGTAGCAATGCGAACAATAACGCCAATGCCGACAACTCAACAAGTCCAAATGCAAGCAAATCTGTGGAGGACAATGGTTCCGACACTATTACTTATCAATCGGAGAACGGTCCGATCGATGTTCCAGCGAACCCGCAGCGTGTCGTCATCCTGTCTGGATATGCGGGCAATCTATTGGCATTAGACGTTCCTATCGTTGGAGTAGATTCCTGGACTAAAGCAAACCCTAAATTTCAGGATCAATTGAAAGACGTCGCCGAAGTATCCGATGAGAATGAGGAAAGTATTCTGAACGTTAAGCCGGACTTGATCATCGCTATGTCGGATGTTAAGAATGCGGATAAACTAAAGCAAATTGCTCCACTCATTACATACACCTACAACAAGGTTGATTATCTAACGCAGATTCTGGAGATCGGCAAAGCTGTTAACCAGGAACAGAAGGCGGCTGAATGGATCGCCGATTTCAAGGAACGAACTCAGAAGGCCGGTGAGGAAATCAAAGCCAAGATCGGCGCCGACAGTACCGTCACCATCATCGAAGGGGATTCGAAATCGCTGTACACCTTCGGAAATGGCTGGGGACGCGGCACGGAAATCGTCTATCAGGCCATGGGATTGAAGATGCCAGACAAGGTCAAAGAAATGACGGCCAAAGAAGGCTATTATGATTTGTCTCTGGAGATTCTGCCGCAATTCATGGGGGATTACGTTATCTATAGTAAAGACTCAGCAGGTGATGCTTCCTTCCAGCAGACTTCGACTTACAAGAATATCCCAGCCGTTGCGAATAATCATGTCTATGAAGTAGACGCAACTACGTTCTATTTCAACGACGCTCTGTCGCTCGACTATCAGCTTAATTTCATCACCAAGTCGTTGTTGGGGAACTAACCGTCAGCTTAAAAATTAAATGAATAATTAAACCATGTGCCAGAGATAAGAAGGAGCGCTCTATGCGTTCCTTTTTTCTGCAGGCGAAGAAGGAATAGATGATAGAGATGATAATGAAGCCTCCACTCAAGCTATCAAGCTCTGTTGCGTTCAAGATGCTCCTTAGCTTAGTTATACTTGTTGTTATGTTCGCCCTGGCCGTCATGCTTGGGGCGAAGAATGTTTCGCTCGCCGACATCTGGAGCGCCATAAGCAATCCGCAAGCGACGGGTGAAGATATCTCCATCATTCGCGAGCTTCGGCTTCCCCGCGAAGTCGGCGGCGTACTGGTCGGAGCGGCTCTGGCCGTTGCCGGTGCGATCATGCAGGGCTTGACCCGCAACCCGCTCGCCGACCCTGGATTGCTTGGCCTGACATCTGGCGCCAATGCTGCGTTGGCCGTTACATTTGCATTTTTACCCGGTGTTGGTTATTTCGGAACGATGGTGGCTTGTTTTATCGGTGCCGCATTCAGCGTGATGCTGGTGTTCGGCATTACCTCCCTGCGGAAACGGAATTTGTCCCCGCTCCGAATGGTGTTGGCTGGTTCGGCCGTCTCGGCGCTACTCGCGGCGGTGGCAGACAGTATTAGCCTCCGCTATAAAATTTCCAAGAGCGTGGCCATGTGGACTTCCGGCGGACTGATCGGCACGACTTGGGAACAGATCCAGACGATCGCTCCCGTTATCGTGATTTGTATCGTAGTTGCTATTCTGTTATCAAAGCAATTGACAATTCTTAGCATGAATGAAGGGACCGCGATTGGACTTGGCCTGAAAACGACGCAAGTCAGGATTGCGCTTTACGTTCTGATTACGTTATTGGCAGGTGCCGCTGTCTCACTCGTCGGCAATCTAGCGTTTATAGGTCTGATGATTCCGCATCTTGTACGTGTCTTCGTTCGTACCCAATACCGTATTGTTCTACCTTTATCCGCGATTGTCGGTAGTGCCTTTATGGTATTCGCCGATACATTAGGCCGGATGATCAATGTCCCATTCGAGACGCCTGTTGCTTCTATTGTGGCTATTCTAGGATTGCCGTTCTTTCTGTTCATTGTTCGGAAAGGAGTGCGCTCGTTCTCATGATTAATTCAAGGTTTCTTCGTAAACAAAAGGTCATCATTACGTTCATAGCTTTTCTTATTCTGGCAACTATTTTGATAGGCTTGGGCATCGGGTCCTCCCCTGTATCGTATGATAGGCTTATCCCGACGATTATGGGTCATGGAACCTTCGAAGACCATTTCGTGCTGTTCTCAATCCGTCTACCCCGGATGTTGATTACGTTGCTCGCGGGCATGGCACTTGCGTTATCCGGCGTCATCTTACAGGGGATTACCCGTAATGAGCTGGCCGATCCTGGAATTATCGGTATTAATGCGGGTGCAGGAGTCGGCGTTACAGTCTTCTTTTTGTTTGCCCCGATTAACGTCGATTCGTTCATATACGCGATTCCACTTATGGCCTTTATCGGAGGTCTAAGCACCGCGATTCTTATTTATGCTTTCTCTTACGTCCGGGGCCAAGGTATTCAACCGATTCGAATGGTCATAACCGGAGTCGGGTTCTCCTTGGCTCTCTCCGGAATAATGGTCGTTCTCATGTCTTCGGTTGATCGACTCAAAGTGGATTTCATCTCCAAGTGGCTAGCGGGCAACGTTTGGGGAACAGACTGGCCGTTTGTGGTGGCCTTGCTGCCTTGGCTGATCATTCTGATTCCCTACGCATTGTACAAATCAAGAGCGCTGGATCTGCTTTCGTTAAACGATTTAACGGCAGTCGGGGTCGGTGTAGCGATCCGCAGAGACCGAATCCTCCTGATGCTGACAGCGGTCGCGCTGGCGGCTTCAGCCGTCTCGGTTACCGGAGGTATCTCGTTTATTGGCTTGATGGCGCCGCATATTGCTAGAGCGCTGGTCGGACCAAGACATCAGCGGTTAATACCTGTGTCACTACTGATCGGAGGTTGGCTACTGCTGTTAGCGGATACGATAGGCCGGAATCTATGGGAGCCGAACGGAATCGCAGCCGGAATCGTCGTTGCGTTTATCGGCGCTCCATATTTCCTTTATCTTTTATTATTTAAGGAAGGGTAGTACCTTGCTTGAGGGTCAAATAATATGAACTATTTGCCCCTCACGAATTATCCAATTGATGCAGGCATACCAATCGTTCTAGTTGTAAATATGTATAGTCAGTAGTTTGCAAGAATGGCAGTCCTGTAAAATAATGAAATGAAGACTTTCAGTAGAGGAGGGGTATTATGGACTTCACATCGTTGTCCCGGTTTATTGATCACATCACTGCCTGGCGTATTCCATGGGCGGAGGTACTTGTTATGCATCGAAATGAAATAGTATTCCGTTACCGCGCCGGCTATTCTGATCTGGAAGCGAAGACGCCGATCGATGAGGACCGGATCATCTATTTGTATTCACTTACGAAAATATTGACGTGTACGGCCGCGCTTCAGCTGGTTGAAAGGGGAACGATGCTACTTAGCGATCCGATCTCCTCCTATCTGCCGGAGTTCGCCGAAATGCAAGTGCGGAGTACGCAGACGGACGAAGGAACTGAAACGAAGTTGGCGGAGAAGCAGATCACAGTACACGACCTGTTCACAATGACGGCCGGCTTCTCTTACGACTTCAATGGGCCAGTCATCCGGGAAGCTGCGGAACGCACAAATGGTCGGTTGCCGACCCGAGAATATGCGGCTGCCCTCGCAAAGCAACCGTTGCTATTCGAGCCGGGAACCCGGTGGAACTATAGCTTGTGCCATGACGTTCTTGCGGCGCTTGTTGAAGAGGTGGACGGCAGACGCTTCGGCACGTATGTGCGCGAAGAAATTACCGGGCCGCTCGGTATGCGCGACACCGGCTTCTTCCTGTCCGAAGCGCAGAAGAGCCGCCTTGTACCGCAATACGAATACAATGATGCACTCGGCAAGGCCGTACTTATGGATGGAGATTGGTATCGTAGCGGCACGGAATTCGAGAGCGGTGGGGCCGGCCTGCTATCGACCGTAAGCGACTATACGCTTTTCTTGAACACGCTGACCAATCGCGGTACAAGCCCAGGCGGCGTGCGCCTCTTGTCAGCTGCCAGTGTCGATCTGATGCGGACGGACCACCTAACCGATCTTACGCGGGGCGATTACAACTGGGATTATCAAGCAGGTTACGGCTATGGGCTTGGTGTCAGAACCCATATTTCCAAAGTGGGCAGCGGATGCCTGTCCCCACTCGGGGAATTCGGCTGGAGCGGCGCGGCTGGCTGCCTCGCGGTCATCGATCCCGAGTCTCAGCTGACCGTCATGTATGCGCAACATTTGGTGAACAGTCAAGAGCCTTACATACATCCGCGATTAAAAAATATCATATATGCCTGCCTGAAATAGGGTATCCGGATAGAAAAAACGGCGGTTCGGGACAATGCCATGTGTCCTTACCGCCGTTCTTTTTGATAACATAGCGCAATGAAGCAGCTAAGTTTACTTTCGTCTGTTTCATGGTTGCAAGGTATTGCAGAGAAATGCCAAAAGGGATGTGACAGGTTACGTACTCACAACCTGTTACATCCCACAAACCCCCGTCCCACAAGACTTATCCGTCTTTAGACTCCCCCCGGTCACAATCTCATTTCCCTCATAACTGATCCAATCACTCCAAATGGTAGGTCTGGATCCTGAGGAGTTTACTATTTTGCCAGCGATTGAGGGTAACCAGACTCTTTCTATCCCAGGGGATCTACTCAAGAATATGATCAAACAAACGTAGGGTTGCAAGAGGGCAATGAGCATGAGAGCTGTAATATCTGTACTTTGTATTGAGCAAGATCTGTTCTTTCTTTTATTGCCTAATATTCAGTAGCGTACTGGGTAAACAACCAACTGGTTAAGCCGGTTGCGGATTACAATGCTGATTTAAGTTAACTGTTGCGCATGTAATCATACATCCATTTATCGGTAGGTCATAACTACATGTAAAGACAGTGGAGCTACTGCAACACTTGATGCCTACCGCTCTCAGCGACACCATCATGGTATTAATGAATAGCAATACGATTCTAAAATGGTGTCTGTGCTAGCCGGAGTTCATGTTCTGTTGTCAAATTATACTCAAGCGCATTCTGGCGTAATTCCAAGTAAAGCTCGGCCTTCGTGGCATTGATATAGGGTTGAACAAATAAGACGCCGATGCCGAGTGCCAGCAGTCCAAGCAGAATCCAGCCAAGAAAACTCAAATCAAGCACAAACATATGGCCCTTATTGCCGTGTGTCATTTGCTTGCTTAATTCTACTGCACGTTTATACCCGATGTTCGGATTGTCCGCAAGGATGTAGGGTACCTGACTGTACGCATAGGATTTTACTATTCCTGGAATGATCAGTAGCAGGAACCATAAGAAATTCAAAAAACCTCTCCAGAGCATGGTTAGAACTATAGCCCAATACCGGTCCTTGTTAAACGCATAGCCGATATTGCCCATACGGATTTCACCCTCGGCAGATTGCTTGAAGTAACGCAATGAACCTACGGTAAGTGGAGAACCGATAAGGATATGAAATGCAATTCCAATTACTACGATGATGATACCTATGATTAATGCGATTAAAAGATAAGGACCTAACACTTCCCAATCGAAATACAGACCCGAGCTAGACATTTCTGAACGGGCTGATGATCCCGTGTTATTATTTAAGCTTGGGATACCAGAGCCTTCTCCGATAAAGACTAGAATTAAACTCACCACAAAAGCCTTCCAATACGATGTGCGGAGTACAGCCTTAGCCCTTTGCTTTATTTCTTTACGATCCCACATAAAGACCTCTCTTCTTATTTTCGTTTTATTCTTTAAATTACAATATACACCATAGTTTATGTCATAAGACAAACAATTAGTTACTATAACTTGTGGTCGTATACTGAAGATTGCAGAGATGATGATGGATCCTACGTTTATGGCAGGTTGAGTATGTCTATATACCCGCCTTTTGCTCTCACACATGTACTTGTTGTGGGATCGAAAGGTATTGAAGTTACTGTCATTCCTCATACAAGCCATGGACTTCCTTTAGAGAAACCGAGAATAGTCAACACATTTAATGCTTAAATAATGCTTGAATTTCTGAAGCGTAATCATAATTTATCTATATAAACCGCACTTAAGAATACAATTAAACAAGCAACCGCTCAATCGCTGGTGGGGTAGAAGGTTTTTCCAAGAGCAAGAATTTCCTTGCCTCCTCGACTATTAGAGAAACTGAAATTTTAGGCAATCATTTGCCTTCTAAAGAAAACATGTTATCCGTTTGCAAGGACATAGAGACTTATTTAAGGTGAAAAATAATTTTAGCCGTTTACTAATGATCCGGATACAGACAATGCTACGAATCTCATGTGGTTACATACGAAATGTGCTCAAATTAACTTCAGATGGGGTTGCATGCAAAATGCGCCCAAAATAACTTCAGCAAAAAGAGCCCGCATCTAACGGGAGCTCTTCACCTTTACTCTTCCCCAATAGCCACCGGATTTCCCTCGTAACTAATCCAATCACTCCAGCTTCCTGCATACAACTTCACATTTGTATATCCAGCTTCATGGAGGCCGAGGATGTTGGGGCAGGCGGTAACGCCTGAGCCACAGTAGACGATAACATCTTGGTCTTTCGGGATATCATTGAAATGCTCATGAATATCTTCCGTTGACTTCCAAGTACCATTCTCCATCTTTAGTTCTTTCCAGAATCTATTAATAGCTCCCGGTATATGACCAGCGATAGCATCAATAGGTTCTTCTAAACCTAAATAGCGGTTAGGTTCTCTGGAATCGATAAGGAAAGAGGTGTGATTGTTACTAGATTTTCTGACATCTTCCATAGAAACCACCATGTCATGTTGCAAATGTGCGGTAAAGGACTGGGGAATTCGTACAGGTTGTTTATTCGTCAAAGGATATCCTGCTTGCTTCCAATTCGTAAATCCTTCATTCATGACGTATGTATTGGTGTGACCTATATATTGTAAGAGCCACCAGAAACGAGATGCCATAGCACCACCTTGATCATCATAGGCTACAATACGTGAGTCATTATTAATTCCTGCGCGCTCAAGAGTTCTGATGAACTTATCCATATCAGGCAAGGGATGTCTACCTCCATGTTGTGATACGGGGCTGGAGAGATCCATCTCTAGATCAAAGTATACTGCTCCAGGAATGTGTTCTTCTTCATACGCAATACGTCCCGCCTGAGCGTCAGCCATACCCATAATAAATCGGCAATCTATAATCACGAGATCTGTTTCATATAGTCGAGCGAGTAACCATTGTTTTGATATGATTGTAGTCATGATTTGACACCACCTTTTAATATTATTAATATAAATATTAGTAAAGCTTGGGTCTATTCCTCTTTTTAAGTGTAATATAAAGAGGAGTACAAATACTAGTTAATGCTTTCGAATTAGCGTTGACTCGTATATTAATTGAAGTATCACTACATAAGTGAGTTAATGCTTTCGAAGTAGTTTTTTCGAGGTATTAGCTGGAGTAACGCTCAAAACTTAGTTAATGCTTTCGATTCACTTTTTTCGAAGTGTTTCTAAGTAGTAAGAATCAAAAACTTTTAGGAGGTTCACACATGATGCCAAACAATTTACAAGATACAACAACGCTTCACAACGGAGTGAAAATGCCATGGTTCGGTCTAGGTGTGTTTAAAGCTCAAGATGGACAAGAAGTGATTCAAGCAGTAAAAACGGCGATTAAACATGGCTATCGTAGTATTGATACAGCCGCTGCATACAAGAATGAAGAAGGTGTAGGTCAAGCGGTGCGTGAAGGGTTGGAAGAATCAGGTCTAACACGTGATGATCTATTTATTACTTCTAAAGTTTGGAATGCGGACCAAGGATATGAATCAACATTAAGAGCTTTTGAGGATACGATGACTAAGTTAGGATTAGAAACATTAGATCTATACCTGGTGCATTGGCCGGTAAAAGAGAAATATAAAGACACTTGGAGAGCTCTGGAGAAACTATATAAAGATGGACGTGTACGTGCCATTGGTGTAAGTAACTTCCAAGTTCATCATCTACAAGATTTACTACAAGATGCTGAGATCAAACCGATGATCAATCAAGTGGAATACCATCCTCGTCTAGCTCAGCTCGAATTACGTGCATTCTGTGAGGAACAGGGTATTCAATTAGAAGCATGGTCACCACTGATGCAAGGTAAACTATTGGACAACGCTACGCTACAAGAGATTGCAGATCAACACGGTAAAACGGTTGCTCAAGTGATCCTGCGTTGGGATCTACAGAATGGTTTTGTTACGATTCCTAAATCGACTACGGAACACCGGATTATCGAGAATGCAGATGTGTTCAACTTTGAACTTTCTTCGGAAGATATGGACAAAATCAACGGACTTAACCAGAATATCCGTGTAGGTTCAGACCCTGACAACTTCAATTTCTAATCCATTCTCATACAAAATCATAGTTATACACAAATGTATTCCTAATCTTATGTTATGAGTTTAGTACAAGAATGGAGGGGCTGTCCCAAGAATAGATTAATCTATTCTTGGGGTAGCTGACTTTCTTAAAAATACAGATGCACAAAATATAGCAGATCAAGGTTAATAAACACCTTGATCTGCTATTTGGCGTTTTTGGTCCATTGAAGCGTTCAGATTTCCCTATGTGTTAACCGATAAATATAGAAAGATATTCAACTTTTTCCCATAATATACAGATGCGGTAAGGTGGAACAACTGTAATGCCTGGATCGATAAGTACTGTGCGCAAATATAGAAAGGGAGGACGTTCAGCTCGAGACGTGTTCTTCGCAGGTTTATTTTTAACTGAGTAACAATTTGAAAAGGTATGTAGGGAGAATGACCATCTAATTAAGGTCTTCCAACGTTGTATCGCCCATCCGTTTAGGAATGTCTTTCACAGAAGAGAGCTGTGGTGTCAATGCAATCTCAGAAGCAATTAGGCAAGACGAAGCGATTTATTTACCACCGGAAGAGCATGAGAGTCCCTTTTTCAAGGATTGGCACTGCTACTCCACGCCATTAACTATGGGCATCGAAAATATAGGATATCTTGATGTGTCTACGATTCATGCCAATATGAAAAGCGAACTAGTCGCCATTGCGTAGCTTATTCCAGCACACATGCTAAGTATTTATCATGATCAGCTCACGGCGCAAGAAACATGACAGTTACAGGTGAAATTTACAGAACGCCAACTCAAAGTTTTAAAATTGATATCACAAGGATTAACGGTGAAGGCAATTGCATTAAAGCTTAATATACAAGCATGTACAGTTAATCACCACAAGAAAATTATTTTTGATATCAAAAAGACCCGAGAGAGGTCATTTTATTAAAATGTCCATCTTTCGGGTCACAGTTCAGGGTCTTATTTTGTAGGCTTTTTTTTCGCTGTTCAGTAGAAGGGTGTTTATAGTACTCTGTTAGAAGAAACATATTATTGAAGTATTGGATATTGCGTTCTGGAGCATTATTTATAGGGGGATAAAGATGGAGAACAAGGGTACTCAGTTAAAAGAAAGATTGATTCGCATCGAGAAAGATGAATATAAAGTATCAGGGTCCATGAATGCATTCGAGATAGCACATGAAATGATGAAATATATGGGTGATATCGATTCTGAATTACGCGATAATCTAATCTATTCTACATTCGCAGAGTGGATAGATCATGGTGAATTTACCGAAAAGCAACTAAGTGAGCTGTTACATATTTCTTTGGATAAACAACATCTATTCTACGGAATAGGCGAGAAAGATACCGATTCTGTATTCACGCGAACGTTCTCCGTACTAATTATTCCGTTGATTATGGGGAAGGACAGAGAACAACCTTTTTTATCAAAAGAAGAGGTTATGTTAATCAAGAACAAGTTGATAGAATACATAGGTCTTGAGCAAGACCTCAGAGGATATGTGGAAGAGAAGGGTTGGGCACATTCAACCGCGCATGCATCCGATGCATTTGAAGCTATTGCGCAATCTCAGTATATGGAAAGTGTAGACCTAATGGACATGCTAGGTGCCATTCGACCGAAAATTTGTGTGAATAACTATGTATATTTTAATAAAGAAGATGAAAGAATCGTTAGCGCAATTATAAGTATTGTTAATCGAGGATTACTTGAAGATCATGATATTCATTGTTGGATTCAAAGTCTGGGTGAAAAGAACACAATTAGACAACTTCCAGAAGATGATATTCTATACATGAATAAGAAGTATTTGTTGAGAAGTTTGTATTTTAGATTAGTAGATCAACCTCAATTGGTAAGATTCACCGAAACCGTTGTTGAAACACTTCAGAGACTAGACAAGAGATAAGGAGAATAACAATCATGAATGAAGAGAAAATCTTGAACCCCATATTTAATCAACTCAATATTGCGATACAATCTCTCATTACCATGAGTGAACAATTTACGGAAGAAGACCTAGCAATCAGCCCGATTACGAATAAAAGATCTATCATTGAATTATTTCGTCATATTGCAGTTATCTGCAGAGCAGATCACGTGATATCTTGTGAGGCTACGGAAGATGAGATGTGTGAATTTTACAATCGTAACGAACCTAACACATTACCGGAAATTCGTGTACACCTAAGAGAGAACTATCTTTATTTATATCAGGTGTACGCTGAATATACGAAGGAAGAATTGTTTGAGAGTAAGACCTCTTATTGGGGAGTATCCTATACGAGATATGAATGGTTATTAGAGATTGTATCCCATGTGTATCATCATAGAGGTCAATTACATAGTCTGTTATCACAAAACATAAGAGATCCATTAGTATCCTTATTCGAGTAGAGTCACATCGTATTCCGATACGATTTCGGCGATGATCCTTTTAATTTCTTGAACATTTTGGAGAATAATAAAGGATCATCATACCCTACTGAACGCGATATATCTCCGATAGATAATTGTGTATTATTCATGAGTTCACATGCTATGTTCATGCGATAATGAATGAGATATTCCTGGATGCTTGAATGAATATACTCTTTAAAAATAGAACAAAGATAACTACGATCAAGTCCAATGAAATCAGCTATTTGCGTGATCGTGAATTTACTAGAGTAGTTCATCTCGATGAAATCGATCACTTTACGAACGTAGACCTCTTTGCGGTTCTCCTTATTGTCTATTCTGGATTCCACTTGTGCACATTCAACAAGAAGAGAAAGGATGAGGTAGAGTAGACCCGTCAACTTCATATCCCGCGCGGTATTTAGTTCTTTTGTATTCGTCATTAATTCTAAGTATTCAACTAATACTTGATCTCGATCATATCGAAATGTTGGATGTATCGCATTTAGTCCTGCCTGTGTTAAATAGAATTCAGCTTGAAGCCCATGAAATCCCACCCAACTATATTCCCAAGGGTCCTCTTTATCTGCCTGATAGTACGTAACGACGCCAGGACATATTAGGAAACCCTCCCCTTTATGAAGATGATACGTTTGATCGCCAACCACGAATCTTCCTGAACCCTTTAGTATGTAATGAACTAAATAATGATCTCGGACTGCTGGCCCATGCGCATGTTCTGGAAAACATTGCTCCATGCCATATTGGTTTAAATGTAAATCAGTATGTTGCAAGTTTCTAGAAAGGTATTCTATCATGCGATTAGGTCTCCCTTTTTCGTTATTAAATGCCTATTCTATAGTAACATATGGATCTAGCATAATGCCATAATGATATAGTGTGATTCCATTTACGGAAGTGGTGGACAGAGGTATGATGAACCCATTGGTTTCGCTTACAACTATTCAGTGATCTAGGAAAGGGTGTTCCTTACATGACAATTACAGAACAAGACCGAATTTTCCATCTACAATCCAAAGATATGAGTTACATCATTCAATTAAATAACGACGGTTATCCACTTCACGTGTACTGGGGAAAGAAGCTTCGAAATGAAGGGAACTTAAACCGCTTACTTCATTACCCTGACAATGCTTCGATAGATCGTCTCCCACAAGAGTATCCGCAATATGGAACTGGTGATTTCAGAAATCCAGCCTATCAAGTGAAACTTGAAGATGGTAGTCGAATTACAGAATTGGTATATCAATCGCATAAAATTACCGATGGTAAGCCGAAGTTAGCTGGATTACCCGCTGTATATGTAGAGTCGGATCAGGAATCGCAGACACTGGAGATCGAATTGGTGGATAAATACTCTGGGATGACTGTCTACTTAAGCTACACGGTGTTTGAAGATCATAATGCCATAAGTCGTTCTGTACAATTTGTGAATAATGGAAGTCAATCTGTTTCTCTAGAGAGAGCCTTAAGTGCAAGTGTTGATTTTGTCGATAGCGACTATGACATGGTATATTTGTCAGGTGGTTGGTCGAGAGAGACACATGTAAAGAGAAGAAAACTAGAAGCAGGCGTAACAACGATTGAAAGTCGCAGAGGTGCGAGTAGTCCACAGTTCAATCCATTTATGGCGTTAACTTCTCCACATGCCGATGAAGATCAGGGAGATGTTTTTGGATTTAGCTTGGTTTACAGTGGTAATTTTGTAGCGGAAGCAGAAGTCGATTATTTATTTTCTACCCGCGTATCTATTGGGATTAACCCCTTTGACTTCGGATGGTTACTTGAACCTGGAGAGTCCTTTCAGACCCCAGAAGCGATCATGGTATATTCCTCAGAAGGGTTAGGTGGCATGTCAAGAACCTTCCATCGGTTGTATCGGAAACGTCTCTGTCGAGGGATTCATCGAGATCAGGAAAGACCTATTCTAGTGAACAATTGGGAAGCCACTTATTTCGATTTCAATGCGGAGAAGATTGTATCGATTGCTAAATCAGGAGCAGAGCTTGGTATAGAGCTATTCGTTCTAGATGATGGATGGTTTGGCAAAAGAAACGCGGACACGACTTCTCTTGGAGATTGGGTAGAAGATCGTAATAAACTACCAGAAGGCCTTACTAATTTAGCGGAAAGAGTGAAGTCATTAGGCCTATTGTTCGGATTGTGGTTCGAACCAGAGATGGTATCTCCAGATAGTGATCTTTACCGTAAACATCCGGATTGGTGCCTTCATGTAGAAGGTAGACGCCGGACAGAAGCTCGGACACAATTGATCTTAGATCTATCTAGACAAGAGGTATGTGATTATCTGTTTGAATCTTTGAGCAAAATATTCTCAACCGTTCCGATCTCCTATGTGAAATGGGATATGAATCGTAACATGACGGAGATTGGATCGGCAACGAGAATCGCTCTTAGACAAAAGGAAACAGCTCATCGTTATATGTTGGGGCTTTACGGTCTATTAGAGAAATTGCATCAACAATTCCCACATATTTTGTTTGAGAGTTGTGCGAGTGGCGGAGGACGATTTGATCCAGGAATGCTATATTACATGCCACAGACGTGGACGAGTGATAATACGGATGCCATTGAACGTTTAAAAATCCAATACGGCACAAGCTTCGTATATCCCGTGAGTACCATGGGTGCCCATGTATCTGATGTACCTAATCATCAAGTGGGACGGATTACTTCTCTTGTGACACGTGGTGATGTAGCGATGTCTGGGAACTTCGGATATGAGATGGATCTAACCTCCTTCTCAGATGAAGAGAAAGTGATCGTGAAGCAGCAAGTTGCGCAATATAAGAAGATACGTTCTTTGGTTCAACAAGGAGACTTATATCGCTTGAAGAGTCCTTTTGAAGGAAATAACACGTCTTGGATGTTCGTGTCTGAGGATAAGAGCGAAGCGCTAGTCTATTACTTCCAAGTGTTGGCTGAACCGAATGGACCATTGAAGAAAGTCAGATTAAAAGGACTTGACCCTGAATTTGAATACACCATCGGTGAGGAAGAAGTATCGTTCGGGGGAGATCGATTGATGCAAAGTGGGCTACATATCCCATCTTTGCATGGAGATTTCGTGAGCACATGGTTTCATTTGAAAGCTAACGTGTGATCATAGAATCTTACTAGCATTTTGAAAAAATAGAGCATTACAAATAACACCCCACCTTTGGAACCATCCATGAGGTGGGGTGTTTATATCTAAAATTTTAATTAAAAAAGGATTGACTCCAATTATCTTATCCTGTATAAATTATATAGACCGATTGTTATATACAAAAAAAGGGGGGCAGGTATGTGTTAGAGAAGTCCAATTCACGCGATGCGATTGTTAACATTGCTACAAGACTTTTTTCCACACAAGGTTATCATGCCACTGGCTTAAATCAGATTGTTAAGGAGAGTCATTCTCCCAAGGGATCACTATATTATTATTTCCCCAACGGGAAAGAAGAGCTAGCTTCGGAATGTATTGCACGTACACGTGTAGTGGTGTTACAAAAGTTGAATCAGTGCTTTATAGATACGAGTAGTGCTGAAGAGGCATTACAATTATTCATTCGTAATGTCGGTGAGGAAGCGGTTGAATCGCAGTTCGAGGGGTGTATTCCTTTTTCCTTTTGGACAGCTGTTGAGACTTCATGTGTTAGTGAGCAACTAAGAGTAGACTCTCAGGCTGTTTTTAAAGATTGGCAAGATCTTATTGCTATGAAACTTGAACAAGAGGGAATGGAAACAGTGAAATCCACGGAGGTAGCGTCTATCGTGTTATCTCTGCTTGAAGGAGCCCTTATACTTACCCTTACTAACCGAGATGAGAAACCACTCATAACCGCATCAAAGTATGTTTCATATTTACTTAAATAGAGAGAGATTACTAGGAGGATGGACAGATTGGAAGGAACCATGCAAGGTACACCACAGATTGACGCTAAAAAAATTAGGGCACTACCGATCCTGATTGCATTACTATTAAGTGGATTTATCGGTATGTTTAGTGAAACGGCTTTAAATGTTGCGCTAAGTGATTTAATGACAATGCTTAGCATTACACCGGCAACAGCACAATGGTTAACAACAGGATATTTGCTAACGTTAGGAATTCTAGTTCCAGTATCAGGTATGTTACTTCAATGGTTTACAACAAGACAATTATTTATAACATCACTATGTTTCTCTATTCTAGGTACATTATTGGCAGCACTAGCTCCATCGTTTGAAGTCTTGCTTACAGCAAGAGTTGTCCAAGCTGTTGGAACTGGATTGTTATTGCCACTTATGTTTAATACGATATTAATTATCTTTCCAGCAGAGAAACGTGGCGCTGCCATGGGGATGATTGGTCTAGTGATTATGGTTGCACCCGCTATAGGACCAACGATTGCAGGACTTCTTATTGAGAATCTAAGCTGGCACTGGATATTCTGGTTGGCTTTACCAGTTCTTATTATTGCTCTAATATGTGGAATTCTATATATGCAGAATGTAACCAAGATTACGAAGCCTAAAATTGACGCATTATCCATTATCCTATCATCGATTGGTTTTGGAGGCATCGTATTCGGTTTCAGTAGTGCAGGTGAGAGTGAAGGATGGGGTAGTCCTAAAGTTATTATTGCTATCATTATAGGTGTAATTTCTCTTGTACTCTTTGGAATTCGTCAAATGTCTATGAAGCAACCAATGATTAACTTACGAGCATTTAAATTTCCAATGTTCTCTATGGGAGTTCTTATGGTATTCCTATGTATGATGGTTATCTTATCTAGTATGTTGGTTCTTCCAATGTATTTGATCATGGGTCAAGGTTATACGGCTTTCAAAGCCGGGTTATTACTTCTCCCTGGTGGTATTATTAACGGAATTATGTCACCCATTATGGGTCGGTTGTTCGATAAATATGGTCCGAAGTGGTTGGTTATTCCGGGACTTGTAATTATTAGTGTCTCGCTGTGGTTCTTCTCAAGTATCTCAGCTACGTCTACAATCGTCTTCGTTATCGTGCTTCATAGCACATTAATGATTGGGATTTCCATGATTATGATGCCTGCTCAGACGAATGGAATTAATCAGCTTCCTCGTGATTTGTATCCAGATGGTACGGCTATCATGAATACGTTGCAACAGGTAGCGGGTGCCATTGGTACAGCTCTTGCCGTAAGTATCATGGCTGCTGGTCAAAAGAGTTATTTGAGTGGTGTATCCAATCCTGAAGATCCATCCAATATACTCCCTGCATTTACGCAAGGCGTACAAAGTGCTTTCATATTTGCCATGGTGATCGCGATCGTGGGTCTGATTGTTTCATTCTTTATCAAACGTGTAATCGTTGCACATCAGAAATAAATATTATAGGTATCCATAGGGTTCGCGTGTAAATCACGCGAGCTTTTTTTGTATGAGCTTATGAATATGGTACTGCTATAATTATTCTTTATCTACCAAAAATGGATGATTAGCCCTATAATAAATATTTAAATTAGAGAGATAGGTAGGAGGATGAAGGGTGATCACAGCACAAACTCAAGTACATTTATCGCGATTGGTAGATTTGTTTACTGATGATTTAAGTGACAATTTATTAGGCGTTTACTTACATGGTTCATTGGCCATGGGATGTTTCAATCCATTAAAGAGTGACATCGACTTATTAGTGGTAATCAAAGAAAATTGCTCAGATGAGCATAAGAAGAGGCTTGCACGTAAAGTTGTCGTATTTCATGATACCATCGGACATGGTCTTGAGTTAAGTGTAGTTCTAGAATCTTCACTACAATCAATCGTGTACCCAACACCCTGTGTGTTCCACTATTCGGATTATCATCGTGAACATTATCGGAGAGAAGAAGACTATCTGTGTAGTGATTATGAAGATGCAGATCTAGCTTCTCAAATTGCTGTTGCTTATCACAGAGGAATAACATTATACGGGAAACCGCTTAAAGAACTTTACCCTCCAGTTCCAAGACAATACTATCTAGCTTCCATACATTACGATGTGAAGAACGCCGACGAGGAAATTGTGAATAATCCAATGTATACCACATTAAACTTGTGTAGAGTACTTCTTTACATAAGAGAGGGACGTATCTCTTCCAAAAGAGAAGGAGGAGAATGGGGTGTACATAACTTACCTAGCGAATATCAAGAATTGGTTCAGATGTATTTGAATGAATATAACGGAGTGAAGGATGAGAATCAGCATGATCAGGTGCTGTTAGCAGACTTTGCTGATTTCATGTTACTTGAAATTAATAAACAATTGATTTAACGTCGACCCATACTACTCCAACTACATACAGGTGAACAAAAAAATCCGAACCAAGTGGGGTTTGGGATTTTTTTTGCCTATTTATGGAATTACTACTTCACCTGTCGTAGTAATTATGATATACTTCAACTACTACGACAGATGAAGTAATCAGGGGGGTATCATTTTGATCAGCAGTGATGTTATTCGTGGCTACAATGATACGCTGATTCTCTACATGCTGCTTGATGGGGAATCCTACGGTTACGAGATTTCAAAGAATATCAGGCAGCTGACGCAGGAGAAGTATGTCATGAAGGAAACAACGTTATATTCTGCCTTCACCCGGCTAGAGAAGAACGGGTATATTGAATCCTTTTATCAGGATGAGAGTCTCGGTAAGCGGCGCACATATTACCGAATTTCCCCTCTGGGTCTAGCCTATTACAAGGAGAAATGCGAAGAATGGAAGGTTACACAGGAGGTAGTAAACCAATTTATCAGAGAGTGGTGATAGCGTATGGAGACGATCACAGTATATCTGGATAATATGTTCGCAGGGCTGCCAAAGACGTCAGAACTAAAGCATTTGAAGCAGGAGTTATTGTTAGGGATGGAAGAGAAGTATTTCGAGCTTAAGCGGGAAGGTAAATCGGAGAATGAGGCGATTGGCATCGTCATTTCGGAATTCGGTAATATTGAGGAGCTGACTGCTGAGCTTGGCATCCAAACATCAGGACCTGATCAGGTCCTGCCTGTGCTGACAGAAGAAGAAGTTCACGCCTATGTGTCTACTAGACGTAGCTACGGTTTATGGACCGGAATCGGCGTTGTTCTCTGCGCATGGGGAGTAGCGCTACTGATTACGCTTAGTACAATCTTTGAAAATAATGCGGATATGGCTGATAAAGGTTCAATGTTAGGGCTGATCGGAATGTTCGTGATGGTCGCTGTAGCGGTTGGGATGTTCATTTATAGCGGAATGAAACTTGAACGTTTTAAAGGTCTGGAGCAAGGATTTCAGCTACCTTATTCTCTCAAAATGGAACTTCAGCGTAACCAAATCCTTTACGCTCCAACTTACCGCCTTTCTTTGATTACGGGGGTATGCTTGTGCATATTATCCCCGGTATCTATCTTTGCGACTTCCTATATCAACGATGATTTATCTTCTTATGGAGTTGCTGCCTTTCTATTCATTGCAGCAGTAGCGGTGTTCCTGTTCGTCTATTATGGAACTATCCAGGGAACTTATAGGAAGCTGCTAGAAGATCCGCACATCGCTGCAGAGAAGAAGGAGGAAGAACGGATTGTTGGAGCTGTAAACGCTGTGGTATGGTCTTTGGCGACGGCAGTGTTCCTATTTACAGGATTTGTCTATCAGCGCTGGGACGTTAACTGGGCGATATTCCCGATTACAGGTATCCTGTCCGGCATGTTCGGCAATATCTATCATATGATGAAGAAGAAAAATGTCTCCCGAATGTGATGTGACTACGATCGTAATCACAAGAAAAAGACCCTTTAGACCCATAGGAGTCTTCACAAACCTCCCACTGATGAGTCTAAAGGGTTATTTGTGTAAAAAGAGTACATGGAAATATTATACTTAATAACTATCTACCAACAAACAAAATATTCCATTTTACGAGCATGCATATAGATTGAAGTGAAGTCATGTTAAATTGATAAAAGCATTGGGAGAGTAAGGGAAGGGAAAAATTTATCGTGAACTAAGCAAGATTTATACGTCAAAATTATGAATAAAATTACAGGGAAATGAGAAAGCTTTAGTGAGTTGAATTGTCGTACAAAGTAGAAATTAAAGATAATTAATATTATAATATAATAGTTATTAAAAACTAGGAGGTAATTGTTCATGAAGTTCTTTATCGATACTGCAAATGTTGAGGATATTAAAAAGGCATATAAAATCGGTGTACTTTCAGGCGTTACAACCAACCCGTCTTTAGTTGCTAAAGAAGGCGTGAAGTTTGAAGATCGTATTGAAGAAATATTGAAATTAGTTCCTGATGTTGAATCTGTATCTGCGGAAGTAACCCCAGATGCACTTACGGCTGAAGATATGATTGCGGAAGCAAATGAACTTATTAAGATTAATGGTGGGGACAAGAATATTACAATCAAAGTTCCTATGAATATAGCAGGTCTTGAAACTTGTCGTTATTTAAATAAAAAAGGTGTTAAAACGAACGTTACTTTAGTGTTCACTGTGAACCAAGCGCTTCTAGCTGCTCGTGCTGGTGCAACTTATGTATCTCCATTCTTAGGTCGTTTGGATGATATTTCAGAAGATGGCGTATTGTTAGTATCCAAAATTGCTGAATTATTCCGTATTCACAACTTGGATGCACAAATTATCGCTGCATCTGTTCGTCATCCAGATCATGTGACTCGCGTCGCTATGGCAGGAGCTCATATTGCAACAGTTCCATATAGTGTTATTGAGCAACTAACAAAACATCCGTTGACAGATCAAGGTTTAGAGAAATTTGCTGCTGACTGGGTTAAAGCTCCGAAAAACTAAGTTTAGGTTACGAAGAAGCCTTCGTTAAAAACCGATATACAAATCTAGCCGTTAAACATAGGACCTGACGGTCATCGAATCGTCAGGTCCTTTTTAATTCAAGTTAAATTTTTGTATTCTGTTATATTGTGGTATTCTTAAGAAATTGAAATCATTCTATATTTTGATATTAAGTGAGCGGGAATGACAAGAATCGTCATTCATGAGGAGGACTACTAGTGGAAAAAGGCAGAATACTGAAGTTAATGTGTGCGATCTTATTATCTACGACAGCAGTAGTAGGAACGATGCCTGATGAACATGTTAGTGCAGAAGCAAGCTCGTCGTATAAGTTTGACTTCGGTGGAGGTAGTGTAACATCGGGGTACATAGGCGTTAAAGCAACGGATCGATATACGAGAATCAAAGGATATGGATTTAATGCAACAAGAAACTTGAAAAATGTGTTGTCATCTGCGAAAGGTCTTCACAGCGATGCTGTTCAAATTATGACAGAGGGAACGAAGAGTACAGACACTTTTAACATGGACCTACCCAATGGACTTTATGAGGTGACGGTTACCTTAGGAGATACCGTGAAATCAAATGTCGTAGCCGAAGAAGTATATCAAATCATGGATATGACGGGCACAAATCCGAAAGATAAATTTCAAATTCCAATTACGGATGGACAATTAAACTTAGTTGTTACTGCAAGTGCAAAAGGTACAGCCTCTACAATAAGTTCTCTAGAGATTGTTCAATTGTCAGAAGATCTGGTTACGAATAGAACGATCTATGTAGGTGGAGATTCAACTGTATCTAACTACTATCCATTAATGACCAGTGAACGTGGTGGATGGGGACAAATGTTATTTCGCTATCTTGAAAAAGATAAATTTCAAATTAGAAATATGGCATCTGGAGGACAAGCCTCAAGAGGCTTTCGAAATGATGGTCAGTTAGAAGCTATTGTAAAATATATAAAACCAGATGATTATTTCATACTGCAATTAGGGATTAATGATAATCATCGCAAGAGTACGATTACAGAAGAAGAATTCAAGCAAAATATGCAAGATATGATTCAACAAATAAAAGCAACGGGTGCAACAGTTATTTTATCCACTCCGCAAGGGTTGGCTACTGATTTCAATGAATACGGCGTTCATTCAGCTGAGAACAAGTGGTATAGGAATACGATTCTAGCTTTAGCGGCTGAAGAAGATACACTACTTGTTGACTTGAATATCCTCAGTTCGGCGTATTACACAGCCATTGGGCCTGAGGCAACAAGTGCTCTTTTTCTAGCTGATGGACTACATGCGACACGTGCGGGAGCGAAGGAACTTGCTAGACTTGTCGTAGAGGACTTAAGAAATCAAGGGGTAGATGGTTTTTAGATAATAATGGTTAGTTGCTAGGATACACATAAATAGACATATTCCAGAAATTTGGAATATGTCTATTTCGTTATTTTAAATGGAATGATTGTAAGGTGATAAGGTTGGTTATTCAAGTCAATGATACTCAGCTAGTTCATCTCCTAAGTAAATGCAGTTGATTCCTTAAACCTAAATGAAAGCGAATACTCTCCATGGTTTCCATATCGTTGGACTCTATCACGCTAGCAATACTATTTTTTTTCTCCTGATCTGGACTACGAAGAAAACATGTCATCCACATCGATCCTTGTAATTCATTCATCATGATGTATTCCTCCTCTACTCATGTAATAAGTTCATACTAGAATATAATAAAAATGTTAATAGAATATGACTCTTTCATTAAATTTTGATAAAAAAGAGTGGAAATATATTCTACTAACGGAATGTTTAAAGGTTAGTTTAAAAAAGTAGAATAATTCACTACAAATTATGCAAAAATTAACCTTTTAATTTACAAATATATTAACTTCTAGAAATAAATTCATGATAGACTGAAATTGAAATACTAGTCTTTTAACACATGGGAGGAATAAAATGAGAAAGTTTACTAGTTTTCAAGCTAAGCTAGCGAAGTCGGCAATTGTGTTGTCTATGGCACTATCGTTTCATGTGGGTTTAAGTGGTGGTATGACAACTGTATTGGCGGAGGGTCCAGCAGATCCGGCACCGTTCATCCAAGCTAAAGTTGTTAATGACAATGCAGGGAAGAAGGTACTCTTCGATAATTCTCATGCGCAGACAGCCGGTGCAGCAGACTGGGTTATCGATGGAGCTTTCTCAGATTTCGGAAATGCACTCGCAAATGATGGTTATTATGTGAAAGAACTTCGCAAGTCAACTCCTATTACCTATGCTGATTTGAAAGACTATGATGTATTCGTTATTGCTGAAGCAAATGTTCCCTTCAAACAAAGTGAGCAAGTAGCTATGGAACAATATGTACGAGAAGGTAACAGTATCTTCTTTATCGGAGATCATTATAATGCAGATCGTAACAAGAATCGTTGGGATGGATCTGAGGCGATGAATGGCTATCGTCGCGGAGCCTGGAACGATCCTGCTTCAGGAATGAGTACAGAAGAACGTAACTCTGCGGCTATGCAGGATGTCGTGAGTTCTGACTGGTTAGGATCGAAGTTCGGTATTCGATTCCGATATAATGCCTTAGGGGATATCACTGCGAATCAAATCGTAGCACCAGACCAAGCTTTCGGTATTACTTCGGGTGTATCCACAGTTGCAATGCACGCAGGATCCACACTCGCGATTATTGATCCAACGAAATCAAAAGGTATTGTATATCTTCCTACTACTAACCTATCTTGGGGTAACGCTGTAGATCAAGGGGTATATAAGGGTGGTGGAGTAGCTGAAGGTCCATATGTAGCTGTATCCAAATTGGGTGCAGGAAAGGCAGGCTTTATTGGTGATTCATCGCCAGTTGAAGATGCAACTCCTAAGTATTTACGTGAAGAAACAGGTGCGAAGAAAACAACCTATGATGGATTTAAAGAACAAGATGACGGCACATTGCTAGTTAACATGGTTAACTGGTTGTCTGAAAAAGAAGATTATACAAGTCTAAGTGAAGTAAGCAACTTACAACTTGATCAGCCAACACCGTTATTAGCAATGGAGACTCCTGAGACTTCAACAGAACCTCAAGCGGAACCATGGGCTGCTCCTTCAGCTGGGTACAAATGGTTCGACAGTGCGACATATAAAGCAGGTTCATATGGAGGTCCTACAGCTAGTGCAGCTGCAACATATAGTTTCGTACATCAAGCACAGCTTCCTAATGCTCAAGACTTCCAAATACGTGTCGTCGTTGATAACTTACCAGCAAACACAACCGTATCAGGATTTAGTACGGGGATTTATTTAACGGGTGGAACACAGGTTGCTAAGATTCAGAACGAAGATGGAACTTGGCCTGCCTCTTACGCTTATAGCTCGACATATAGCTTAACATCGAATAGTAGTGGACGAGCCTATAAAGATCTCACGGTACGTATTAAGCCAAGTACGTTGGGAGCGGCAAGTCTTAGATTGAGACAGAATGGTACCAATCTCATCACTTCCGCAGTTCAAATAGCGGATGTACCTGCAGAAGAGCTTCCTGAAGAAGGCAATCCAATTCCAAGCCAAATTACCGTATCCGAAGCACGCGGTAAAGCGCAGGGAACGGTTGTAACTCTAGAAGGGGTTGTAACAACGGAGCCAGGATCGTTTGGAGGCCAAGCATTTTATCTTCAAGATGATACTGCGGGCATATATGTATTTCAGACATTAAGTGGATTTCATAAAGGCGATATAGTCAAAATAACAGCACCCCTTACATTGTATAACACAGAGATTGAGCTTACGGATCCCGTTGCTATTGTAAAAACTGGAACAGCTTCACTCCCCGTTCCTGTAGTATCCGTAAGTGTGAATGATGTCAATCAAGGCCAAGTGATTCAACTCCAAGATGTGACGATTAGAAACATAATATCTGCAACACCTGCGGGTTCTTTTGAATTCGATGCGGTCAATGGTTCTACAAGTAACCATGTAAGAGTAGATGTACGTACGGGTTTAACATTAGCAGATTTCCCTTATCAAGAAGGAGATGTTGTTGATGTAACAGGAATTTCAGCAATCTTCAAGGGTGTATTTCAATTGAAACCTAGAGGGATTAGTGATTTCACTAGTGTGATTGTACCGACTTTACCCGTCACCACTGCTTCGTTCTCTTCATCACCTAATGAGAATGGATGGTTTAATCACGATGTGATCCTATTGTTAGCAGCAACGGGAAACACGACGGATGTGATTACAACGAAATATAGCATAGATGGCGAGCCAGAAGTCGTATATGCAGGACCTGTAACGATTCAAACGGAAGGAATTCATACCATCCAATATTATTCGTTAACAAGTTCTGGTCAAGTAGAATCTACTCAATCGGTGGAAGTAAAAGTTGATAGAACCGCACCTTCCGTCGTGCTAACACAATCAGGTCAATCGATAGCGGATGTGAAATTAGAGGACGTTCTGAAATTTGAACTTACGAGTACAGATTCACTGTCAGGCGTATCCACACAAAAGCTATTGGTAGATGGACAAGAGATTAGTAGTGGCGCTTCAGTGAATGCGTCAGATCTTGGCTTAGGTGTTCATACGATTCAATACACTGTAATCGATCTAGCTGGTAATCAAGCTGAGAACAGCATTCTTTTTACCGTTCGCAATCCATTAGCTATTGGAGCGCCAGGAAAGCCTGTATTATCCGATAATAGTGGACATTTGAATGGGCTTAAGGGTGGTAGTTATACCCTATCTATGAATATGTGGTGGGGAAATAATGGTACGATTCTAAAATTATACGAGAACGGGATTCTGCTCGATACACAGATCTTAAGTGATGCTTCTCCTACAGCACAGAATACAAAGACAAGTATATCTGGTAAAGCTAATGGCACTTATACGTATACAGCTGAGCTGATTAATGTATTTGGAACGACCACAAGTGATCCGTTGATCGTTACGGTATCTGCAGCATCACCGGCTAAATCTGTGTTATCACATGATAACTGGGATGGCGATGGAACATACAAAGTGAGCATGAATATGTGGTGGGGAACGAATGGCTCGGAATATCGATTGTATGAGAATGACGTATTAATTGATACTCAGAGTCTCGTAGAGAACACATCAAGTGCCCAAAGTGCTACGACAGACATTACGAATAAAGCACCAGGTAAATATGAATACCGTAGTGAATTGATGAACGCTGCGGGAGTAACTTCAAGTGAAACGATCACGATTAATGTTGTGAAATAAAGTTATATTATAATAGTCATCTCTTAAAAAGGAACCCGTCAACACACGTGAGTAACGTGATGGACAGGTTCCTTTATTTAATCTAGATGTAACTTTAGGAAAAATCCCAAAGTTACATCCAAGGATATCTTCATGTGATAAGGCTGTTGCTCATTATTAATTCTTACATGTCCATAAAGATGAAAGATGCCTGAGGTCGTTAAATTAGGTGTTGAATAACCTAGATCGTCACATGTAATTGATAGAAGTTCGAACGCAACATGATCAAAAATAGTATGAAGGCAAGCGGTGAGTTGATCCACTTTGTTCTCTATAGGTAATTTTGTATTATTATGAACCAATACTTTCAAAACCATTGACCCCCCTGCTACCTGTCTAGTAGGTGTGCATTTCTTGCTTACCTAATTTCTTTTAGAAGACTTATATTCGCTTTCTACAGTGTACTGTCCTGCACATCAGTATGTAGACAATTTAACATTAGAAACTTATTTAGCTACAATAGAAATAGTGTTAGAACTACAGGACACTATGAAGGGAGCCATAATGTAATGAATTGGATCGCCCAACAATCGTATTATAAAATCCACAGGCAAGTTACCCACACTAAACAAACAACGATCGTGGATGATCGTTCGATGTATTTATATGAACATAAAGTCATGACGCAGTATCGTGAGTTTCCGATAAAGGATGTATTAGATATGTCTTTTCGAAAAATGGGAGTTGAAGGAGGATTTCTCTATCTTCATACCTTGCAAGGCGTGTATTCTTATACAGTTAGAACGGACCCCAGTGAATTTATTGATAATTTTAAAGAGTTGAAATAAGCACTCTTTTCCATGTCTATATAAAACCTTAGGATCTATGTATAATTAATGAATACATAGTGAGACAAATAAAATAAGTGAGTTGGATAACGATGGACATTGAGAAGCAACGTTTGAGTATAGAAGCGGCGAGACTTTATTATCAATCAGATTATAGTCAGCAACAGATTGCTACCTTATTGGGGGTATCCCGACCGACGGTTTCTAGATTACTACAGCATGCTAAAGATGAAGGGTATGTTAGAATCGATATTATTGACCCCCGAGAAGACATCGATATCTTAGCGAGTGAACTAAAGAAGCGATATCATTTAGACACTGTGCAGTTATGTTATTCACCACTCAATGATTATGAAGAAATCAAGAAACATATTAGCAAAAAGGCGGCTGATTTTCTTCATGAGTCTGTACAAGATGGGGATATCATCGGCGTTACGTGGGGGACAACCATGCATGCTGTAGCTCTAAATCTACAATCGAAACCACTAAAGGGCGTAGAAGTAGTCCAATTAAAAGGTGGCGTAAGTCATTCACAAGTGAATACTTATGCAGCTGAAATTGTGAATCTATTCGCAGAGGCATTCCAGACTATGGCTCGCTATTTACCCTTACCTGTTATTTTCGATAGTGTTGAAGTAAAACAAATGGTAGAAGAAGATCGACATATCGGGCGGATTATTGAATTAGGTAGACAAGCGAATATTGCTGCTTTTACAGTGGGTACGGTACAAGAAGATGCGCTTCTATTCCGTCTAGGTTATTTTAATGAAGAAGAGAAGGAATTACTTGCTCTTCATGGGGCAGGGGATATCTGTTCTCGATTCTTTGATAAAGACGGGGAAATATGTAGTGAAGGAATCAATAATCGTACGGTAGGTATTGATCTTTCCGAACTTAGAAAAAAAGAAAAGTCTATTCTTATTGCAGGTGGACAACGTAAAATCAAAGCGATTCAAGCTGCGCTTGCAGGTAAGTATGCGAATATATTAATTACGGATCAATTTACAGCCCAAGCGTTGTTAAAATAAATAAAATAGAGCAAATAGATTGCATATTTTGCTATAAAATAGAAAGTTGAAATAAGCCTTTAATACCAATATTTATATTGGATTTGAAGGTTTTTTAGTTATTTTGGGTAATATATTCTATAACTTATGCAGGGTGGAAAACAAGAAAAAAATCCCATGAACATAATTTCATGATAGTGTTTACATTTGTTCATATAGGTGATATTCTAAACATGTAATTATGGATCCGTATAAAAGAAGGGTGATGTCAAAATGGATAATTTATCAAAAATGATCGATCATACGCTTTTACGTGCAGACGCAACAAAAAATGAGATTACTAAATTAACTGAAGAAGCGAAAAAATATGAATTTGCATCCGTTTGTGTAAATCCAACATGGGTAGCTTATGCTGCTGAACAGTTGGCAAATACGAACGTGAAAGTATGTACAGTAATTGGATTCCCTCTTGGGGCTAATACTAGTGCAACGAAAGCTTTTGAAGCAAAGAATGCGATCGAGAATGGCGCGACTGAAGTGGATATGGTCATTAACATTGGCGCTTTGAAAGATGGCGACCATCAGCTTGTTGAACAAGATATTAAAGCAGTTGTTGATGCAGCAGCTGGGAAAGCACTTGTAAAAGTAATCATCGAAACTTGTATCCTAACAGATGAAGAAAAGAAGGTTGCTTGTGAACTGGCTGTTAAAGCGGGTACTGATTTCGTTAAAACTTCAACAGGATTCTCTACCGGAGGAGCAACAGCTGAGGATGTAGCACTTATGCGTAAAACAGTTGGTGCAAATATCGGCGTGAAAGCATCTGGAGCTATTCGCAGTCTTGAAGATATGCAAAAAATGATCGCGGCAGGTGCAACTAGAATCGGTGCAAGTTCTGGTGTGAAAATAATGGAAGGCGAGCAATCAACTTCGTCTTACTAATATTCTTGCTAATATTATGGTGTAAATTCCGTGCTGCTCATCATAGAGCAGCACTAACGGGGGAATAATAATGAAAGAACAGTTGATTCAAGAGGCAATAGAAGCTCGAAAGTATGCTCATATTCCTTATTCACACTTTGCAGTTGGCGCTGCATTATTAACAGGAAATAAAAAGATTTACACTGGAAGTAATATTGAGAATGCTTCTTTTGGACTTACCAATTGTGCAGAACGCACAGCTATATTTAAAGCGGTGTCAGAAGGAGAACGTGTTATTGAAGCGATTGCAGTCGTAGCGGATACCGAAGGGCCTGTCTCACCTTGTGGTGCTTGTCGTCAAGTGTTAGCTGAATTTTGTGATGAGAATACCAAAATATATTTAACTAATCTTCACGGGAACACAGAAGAATGGACCATGTCACAGCTTTTACCTGGAGCGTTTCAATCTTCTGATATGAAATAAAAGTAACCTGACAAGTAACCCACTTTTTATGAATGAGATGTAAGCGTTTCATACTGAATCGATCAACTTAGAATCCAAATGACTATTAGGAGAACGATCATGAGATATTTAATTACTATACTGGGCATACTAATTGTTTTTGGGCTCACATACATCGCAAGCAATGACAAAAGAAAGATCCGCTACCGGCCTTTGATCACCATGGTCATCCTACAGATCATTCTAGCCGCAATATTATTAAATACAGTTGTCGGAAATGTTGTCATTAAAGCTATTTCAAGTGTATTTGAAAAATTAATGGAATATGCATCTGAAGGTGTTAACTTTGTCTTTGGTGGTGTACTAAACGAAGGACAATTCACATTCTTTCTATCCGTATTATTACCGATCGTATTTATTTCTGCGCTAATTGGTATCTTGCAGTACATTAAGGTCTTACCATTCGTTATTAAATACATTGGTCTTATTCTAAGTAAAGTGAATGGCATGGGTAAATTGGAATCGTACAATGCGGTTGCATCTGCTGTTCTAGGACAATCCGAAGTATTTATATCTGTCAAAAAACAGATCAATTTATTACCAAAACACCGTCTCTATACATTATGTGGGTCGGCTATGTCGACCGTATCTATGTCAATTGTCGGATCATATATGTTAGTTCTAGAACCTAGATATGTCGTGACGGCGCTTGTTCTTAACTTGTTTGGTGGATTCATCATTACTTCCATAATAAACCCTTATGAAGTTACCAAAGAAGAAGATATTCTAGAAGTACAAGAAGAAGTGAAACAGTCATTCTTCGAGATGCTTGGGGAATATATCATGGATGGCTTTAAAGTTGCCGTTGTCGTAGCTGCGATGTTAATTGGTTTCGTGGCAATCATTGCAATGATTAACGGACTCTTTAGTGGTATATTTGGAGTGTCATTCCAACAAATACTCGGTTACGTATTTGCACCTTTTGCTTTTATTATGGGTGTTCCATGGAAAGAAGCAGTGGATGCAGGAAGTATTATGGCTACGAAAATGGTATCCAACGAATTCGTTGCCATGACTGAACTTAGTAAGTACACTGATCTTTCTTCACGGACAGTTGGTATTATCTCAATATTCCTTGTCTCATTTGCTAATTTCTCGTCGATCGGTATTATTGCTGGTGCAGTTAAAGGTTTAAGCGAAAAGCAAGGGAACGTTGTAGCACGTTTTGGCCTGAAACTGCTATATGGTGCAACCTTAGTTAGTATTCTTTCTGCAATTGTGGCTGGTATATTTATTTAAATACAATAAAAAATACGCACTATAGGAAAGGTAGGAATTAATGATGAAATCATTCAAACGAATTCACGTGATTGTCATGGACTCCGTTGGAATTGGCGAAGCGCCTGATGCAGCTCAATTCGATGATTATGATGTGAATACTTTAGGTCATATTGCCCGTGAATGCGGAGGTCTGGATATGCCATTTATGGCTAAGCTGGGGTTATCCAATATTGAGGAGATCAAGGGCGTTCCAGTAGCTGAGAAACCGCTGGCTTATTATACAAAGATGCAAGAAGCATCGAGCGGTAAAGATACAATGACAGGTCATTGGGAAATGATGGGCCTACGTATTGATACACCTTTCCGAGTATTTGAGGATGGTTTCCCTGATGAATTAATTTCACGAATTGAAGAGAAAACGGGTCGCAAAGTCATTGGAAACAAACCAGCTAGTGGAACAGAGATCATTGAAGAGCTTGGCGAAGAACATGTGAAAACAGGAGCATTAATTGTATATACTTCTGCTGATTCCGTACTCCAAATCGCTGCACATGAAGATGTTGTACCTTTGAAGGAATTATATGAGATTTGTGAATTTTGTAGAGAAATCACACTAGAAGACCCCTATATGCTAGGTAGAATTATCGCAAGACCCTTTATTGGAGAAATTGGTGAGTTCAAACGAACTTCCAACCGTCATGACTATGCATTGAAACCATTCAATCCTACAGTCATGAATACATTAAAAGATGCCGGTTTGGATGTCATTGCGATTGGGAAGATTTCAGATATTTTCGATGGTGAAGGGGTCACAAAGGCCATTCGTACAGTCTCTAATTCCGATGGTATGGATAAATTCATTGCAAATTTTGATGAATCATTTAAAGGATTCAGTTTCTTGAACTTAGTCGACTTTGATGCGTTGTATGGACATCGCAGAGATCCCAAAGGATATGGAGAAGCATTAGAGGATTACGATACCCGCTTGCCAGAGGTATTCTCCAAGATGACTGATGATGACCTACTCATCATCACCGCAGACCATGGGAATGATCCAACCTATCGTGGAACGGACCATACTCGTGAATATGTACCACTCTTAGTCTATTCTCCGCGGTTTAAAGAACCCGGAAATGAGCTGCCAATACGAGAGACGTTTGCGGATATTGGGGCAACGATTGCCGATAACTTCGAAGTCACCATGCCAGAGCACGGAAAGAGCTTTTTATCCGATTTGAAATAAGTCTTACACTACTACATTAAATACGAACGATGAGGAGAAATGACAATGAGAATGGTTGACCTAATTGCTAAAAAACGTGACGGTAAAGAACTGACTACAGAGGAAATCAATTTTATTATTGAAGGATATACGAATGATGAGATTCCAGATTATCAAGTAAGTGCATTGGCTATGGCTATTTATTTCAAAGATATGACTGTTCGGGAACGCGCTGATTTAACTATGGCTATGGTGAATTCAGGAGATACGATTGACCTGTCAGCTATTGAAGGAATAAAGGTTGATAAGCACTCCACAGGTGGAGTTGGCGATACAACAACTCTTGTGTTAGCACCACTTGTTGCTGCATTGGATATTCCTGTTGCGAAGATGTCGGGCCGTGGATTGGGTCACACCGGAGGTACGATCGATAAATTGGAGGCCATTGCTGGTTTCCATGTGGAGATCGATAAAGAAGAATTCGTGAATCTAGTAAACAAGGACAAAATTGCGGTTATTGGCCAATCAGGAAATCTTACACCGGCGGATAAGAAGTTGTATGCACTACGTGATGTTACAGCAACGGTTGATTCTATTCCACTGATTGCTAGTTCGATTATGAGCAAGAAAATTGCAGCTGGATCAGATGCAATTGTACTCGATGTGAAGACGGGTGCAGGTGCATTTATGAAGACTGTTGACGATGCTAAAGAACTGGCTCATGCAATGGTGAGTATTGGTAATAATGTGGGACGTAAGACGATGGCTGTTATTTCTGATATGAGTCAACCTCTTGGTCTGGCTATAGGGAATGCACTCGAAGTGAAAGAAGCGATTGATACACTTCAAGGAAAAGGTCCAAAAGATTTAGAAGAACTTTGCCTTGCTCTAGGTCGTCAAATGGTATTCCTAGCGGATAAAGCAAGTTCACTTGAAGAAGCTGAAGAAATGCTGAAAGAAGTTATACGTAATGGTAAAGCCTTAAATAAATTCAAAGAATTTATTACGAACCAAGGTGGAGATGCGTCCGTCGTTGACCATCCAGAGAAATTACCACAGGCGAAATACTTAATTGAAGTTCCTGCTAAAGTGGATGGCGTTGTTGCTGAGATCGTAGCCGATGAAATTGGTATTGCTGCTATGTTGTTAGGTGCCGGCCGTGCAACGAAAGAATCAGAAATTGATCTAGCAGTAGGGCTTATGCTTAATAAAAAAGTTGGGGATGCTGTGAAAGCAGGAGAATCACTGGTAACCATTCATGCGAATCGTGAAAATGTGGATGATGTGATGACTAAAATTTACGATAATATTCGTATTGGCGACCATGCAGAGCCACTTGTACTTATCTATGATATTGTAACGGAGTAATTCCGCTACGGTGACGGATTGTCCTTCCGATCGCTGTTACGCTCTGATTTCTTGATTGTATACCGCCTGCAGCGGTAGAAATCAGAGCGTAAAGGCGAACGCTATCGCTTCTTCAGGACAATTCCGTCACCTTCGCTACTTCATGCATTCTCAATCGTTTTCTGCGCAAGTACGATTATGATTTAAAACCTAAGAATATACAAAGCAGGATATCATACGACCAAGTGAATTCAATTCACTTGGTCGTATCTTGTTGTAAGAACGTCATTCTATAGAAGTCTCTGAGTTTGAAGAACGGAATGAAATAGGTATGAACAGCATTCTAGTGTTATAATCACGCATGAGTAGATAAAGAGCTCACTTGGATCGTAGTAATACTATTTTTGATATAGATAGAACTAGAGGGGTGTTAGACTTGAGCGTTATTCGGTTGGAGAATGTAACGAAGAAATATGAAGACACAATGATTTTTAGAGATATTTATTTTCGTGTAAGTAAAGGCGAACGTATAGGTTTAATTGGACGAAATGGTGCTGGAAAGTCAACTGTATTTAAACTCATTATGGGTAAAGAAGAGCCTACTGCCGGTAAGGTGGAATTGGATCCTCAGGTTAAGATTAGTTATTTCTCTCAATTCTCTGAACTATCTGGGCATTTATCTGTTCAACAAGAGTTAGAAGGTTGCTTCGAACAGGTTGCTCTCATAGAGAAGGAGCTAAAGGATATCGGGGAAAAGCTAGGCTATGTATCTGATGATGTTGAGATGAATGGACTATTAGAGCGCCAAGCGGAACTTTTTGAACAAATGGAGCATTTAGATGGATGGAATGTATCTGTCGAGATTGACACTGTTCTTAATAAGTTGGGATTCGATGATAGATCGCGGAATCAGCCTGTGGATGAGTTATCTGGTGGATGGAGAAACCGAGCTGCGCTAGCTAAAATGCTAATTGAGATGCCTGATGTCGTGTTGCTAGATGAGCCTACTAACTTTTTGGATATGGAAGGTATTGTATGGTTAGAGCAATGGCTACACCGCTTTAAGGGTGCGATGATATTAGTATCACATGATCGGCAATTTATCGACAGAGTCGTAACACGGACAATTGAAATCGAGAACTATCATTTTCAAGAATATGAAGGGAACTATACCGATTACATACGGAAGAAGAAGATGCGTAAGAAAGTGTTGGATCGTCAGTTCGAATGGGAAGAGGAACTTCTCGTTATGGAATCCGAAGTCATCGATAGTCGCTCGCAGAAGAAAACGTCAAAAGATCGACTCTCACGTAAGTTAGCTGATATAAAGAAACGGGTTGATCCACATCCGGTGAACGTACTGATCACCGATATTTATGAAAATTTGCGGTTCCCAGACAAGTTATGTGAAGTGAAGGCAATCGGGCAGACGTATGACGGTCGAACCATATTTGAGAACATCCATTTTGATATTCAGAAAGAAGATCGTCTGGTTATTGTGGGACCCAATGGTAGCGGGAAATCTACTCTCATTAAAGTGCTCACTGGACAGGAACAACCGAAAACGGGCGAGGTCATCTGGGAGAGAGGCGTTAGTTACGCTTATTTTAACCGGATGTGGGATGAACTAGATCTTAAGGATACGGTTAGTCATGCGGTAAACATCTCTGGGCTTGGCTTAAATGCGACTCGGAAAAAAGTGAATAAATTTCTATCTATGCTCCAATTCTCGGAGAATGATCTCAGTAAAGTGATAGGGAATCTTTCAGGTGGGCAGCAGGCTAGAGTGGCGTTAGCGAAATGCTTACTCTCAGGAGCAGCAGTCATTATATTGGACGAGCCTACGAATCACCTTGATCTAACAAGTATTCAGGTCATGGAACAGGCACTGATTCACTTTCCAGGTGCCGTAGTTACCGTGAGTCACGATCGATTCTTTATTGATAAAATAGGGACAAAGATGCTTACGTTCGATCCTATTTTGGGAATAAGTGAGCAGAACTTATAAAAGAGGCTTTTGGAGGAGGATTACCCCAATGAAACCCTTCGGATGGGGATTAAAGATCGCTGTAGGTGCTATGGTAATTGGTTTATTCCTATCTTCAGCTAACCTAGAGCAGACGATAAGCGCTGAGTCCCAGACCCAGGCAGTTACGCAGGAAAAGGTCACTAAGAAAAATAGCCTACCTAAAGGGTTTGTATATCTAGATGAGATGATTCCTTCTGCGCACTATGATATCAGATATTATGGGGATTATAATTTTGTAGGAAAACGAATTGATGGCTATAAGGCTCCGCTTGCGATTATGTCGCTAAAAGGGGCTACGGCATTAAAAAAAGTAAGCGATGAGTTGAACAAAAAGGGATATCTCCTCATCATATACGATGCATATCGACCTCAAAAAGGGGTAGATCACTTTATCAGATGGTCAAAAGATGTAAAGGATATCAAGATGAAGAAGGAATTCTATCCGTTGCTGGATAAGCGTAACTTATTCAAGCTTGGGTTCATATCGACTAAATCAGGACATACAAGAGGCAGTACCGTTGATCTGTCTCTTGTCCACAAATCTACGGGGGAAGTTGTAGACATGGGCAGTGACTTTGATTTCTTTGGAGAAGTTTCTAATCATGGAACGAAGCTTATAACCAAACAGCAGACAGGGAATCGAAATCTGCTTAAGAATACGATGGTGAAGTATGGATTTAAACCTTATAGCAAGGAATGGTGGCATTACAGCCTAGTTAATGAACCATATCCGAAACAATATTTCAATTTCAATGTGGAGTAAAGTAGGGGTGTGAAACATGAGAAAGCTATTGGTTGCAGATGATGACCCGAATATTCGTATGTTATTGAAACATGTATTAACAAGAAAAGGGTATCTAGTGATTGAAGCGAATGATGGGGAAGATGCCATTCATAAATTAAAGGATGTTACCGTTGATTTGGCGATTGTGGATGTCATGATGCCGAATATGGATGGTCTAGATTTATGCCAATATATTCGTGAAACCTATGATATACCTATCATATTACTGACAGCACGTCAGCAGCTCAGTGATAAGGAACAAGGATATTTAAGAGGCACCGATGATTATGTCACGAAACCTTTTGAGCCAGAAGAATTATTATTTCGTATTCATGCCTTATTCCGGCGTTATTCCATTGCTTCTGATGAGAAGATACGATTAAACCGTCTAATCATAGACCGTAAGAATTATGAAGTCACGGATGGGCAACAAACACTACTATTGCCTGTAAAAGAATTCGAGTTACTGGCACAGTTAGCTCAATATCCTGGACGGTTGTTCTCTCGTAGTGAATTGATCGAACTGGTATGGGGAATCGACTATGAAGGAGACGAACGGACAGTGGACGTGCACATTAAGCGGCTCCGTGAGAGGTTCTCAGATTATCAAGATGATTTCTTGATTCGAACCGTTAGAGGAATAGGGTATAAGGTGGAGGTAATGACCTAATGAAATCACTATATATACGCATATGCCTTATTTTTTGTTCTGTCATTATCGTAAGTAGTGTATTAGGCTTTCTAATGTCTAATATGTACTATCATATCAAGCTGAAGCCTGTTAATGATTCGAAACTGACTGAAATGGCGCTTCAACTCCAACAATTTAACGAACTACATCCGGAATCGGTAGATGACTATTTACAAAGCGTAGCTACTCTGGGTTATAAGATTTATTTAAGTAACGGTGAAGGGGACGGGCGATTTTTTGGACATCCATTTCGTGAATTGGATCTAGAAAAGGGACAATTACAAAAGGTATTGGACGGGGAAGTGTATCATGGTGTCGCTAATTTCCCCAATAAAGCGTTCGTGACAGGTTTCTTTGATAATCAATTACGAAATAGTATAGGTGTTCCACTTCAAATAAAAGATCAATCTTACGCGTTATTCTTGCGTCCAGATGCTGAAGTGCAATTTGGCGAACTGCGTGTTTTTTTCGCGATGATTATCGGGTTAATTCTTCTGTTCTGCCTAGGTTTTGTGATGATTACTGCACTACATATCGTCAGACCGATAACAAGACTGACGGACGCCACCAAGAAGATTGTTAAAGGAAGATATGATATTAAGCTGAACACGTGGCGCCGTGACGAAATTGGGCAACTGGCTTCTAATTTCATGACTATGAGTAAAGAATTGGAACGGACGAACCGATCTAGACAGGAATTCGTTGCCAATGTATCCCATGAGATTGAATCGCCGCTGACCTCCATTCAAGGATTTGCAAATTCACTTAAAGAGCCATCATTAACGGAACATCAGCGGGATCATTACCTATCCATAATTGAAGAAGAATGTCGCCGCCTATCCTTACTAAGTAAGCAATTGCTTACGTTATCTTCGCTTGATTATGATGACAATGCTTTAATAGTGAAACCGTTCGATCTGCGCACTCAATTACGCCAAGTGATTCAAATCATGGAGTGGAAATTGACGGAGAAACAAATAGCACTCCGTCTAAACCTACCGGATATCACGATTCATGGGGATGTAAACTTGCTACATCAGGTATGGATGAATCTGATCTCGAATGCCATTAAATATACTTCTGAAGGCGGGACGGTTAATATATCTGCAAATATTGAGGGTGGATTCTGTATGATTACTGTATCTGATACGGGCCAAGGTATTTTAGAGGATGAATTGCCCATGATATTTGATAGATTCTATAAGGTTGATCGAGCACGTACTCGCGAGACGCTTAGTAACGGCCTTGGGTTGTCGATTGCTCAGAAGATTGTTCATTCACATAAAGGCTCCATAGAAGTCACAAGTAAACTAGGTGAAGGAACGACATTCACGATTCTGTTACCTTATTTGTAATTTGTTATTCATACTCCGTTCACACTCACCTTCTAAACTGAGTCTATACAGATTAGAAGGGGTGATTATATGTACTTATCATTAAGAGAGCTTCGCCATTCAAAAGCCCGATATGCATTGATTATGGTTATTATGTTATTGGTGTCTTTCCTTGTCTTGTTTGTAACTGGCTTAGCGAAAGGGTTGGCCTATGCTAACACATCTGCAATTGAGAATATGTCAGCTAATCATTATGTTGTTCAAGGGGATGCTGATCATAAATTTAGACGCTCTCAGTTGACCGAATCGAATCTACAAGATGTTCGTTCGATTGTAGGGAAGGATCATGCTACGCCATTAAGTATTCAGATGAGCACAGTTACAGCGATCGACCACGATGCAAAGGTTGATGCCACATTTTTTGCTGTCGATATGACGAGTCAACTTGCTCCATCCGTCGTTGAAGGGACTGCCATTACCAATGAAACCCAAGGTAGTGTGATCGTCGATCGAAAACTTGAAGAATCGGGGATTAAGATCGGAAGTACCATCTCCGATCAGCAGACAGGCATGACTTGGACCGTTGCAGGTTATGTTGAGGATAACTCCTATAGTCACACACCCGTAATATATATGAACAATCAGGAATGGATGGAAATGAACCATCAGGTAGGATCAGCAGTTGAGAACACAGTATTTAACGTGATTGCACTTCATGTCTCTGAAGATCAAGCAACGCTATTACAGAGTAAGCTTGATAATATGGATGTAATTACACAAAAAGAAGCCATCTCTAGTATTCCTGGTTATGCGGAGGAACAGGGATCATTACTCATGATGACGGTGTTCCTATTCTTAATTTCTGGGGTTGTTCTTGCTGTTTTCTTCTATGTCATCACGATTCAAAAGACAAGTCAATTTGGGATTCTGAAAGCGATGGGTACGAAAACATCGTACCTTGCACGTAGTGTTGTTGGGCAAGTATTGATTCTATCTGTGGGAAGTCTAGTTATAAGTCTTGTACTCACCGTTGGTATGTCCATGGTCCTTCCAGAGTCTATGCCGTTCCGTTTAAACACATCTACAATGACCTTAACGAGTTGCTTATTTGTAGGGATGTCTGTGATCGGATCACTTATTTCCGTAATCAAGGTAGCAAAAGTTGATGCGTTAGAAGCGATTGGGAGGGTTGGAGCATGACAGCTAAATTGATCATGACAAATGTAACGAAGTCCTACGGTGATGGTGATTCAACGCTATCCGTTCTGAACAGATTGAATTTACAGGTGAACGAAGGGGAATTCTTAGCTATTCTTGGTCCATCCGGTTCTGGTAAAAGCACATTCCTATCAACCGCTGGAGCACTTCTAACACCGACGAGTGGAGAAGTCATCATTAATGGAGAATCACTTGCTGATAAAGATACAGCACAACTGGCTGATTTCCGCTTGCATAATATCGGGTTCATGTTTCAGAATGCGCAGTTAATTCCTTATATTAAAGTGGAAGAACAATTACTATATGTGGCTAAAATTGCGAAATTAAGTTCAAGTGAAGCTAAGCAACGCTCATCCTATTTACTGAAGCGACTAGGCATCTGGGAACGACGTAATCATTACCCAGAGAAGTTATCGGGCGGTGAGAAGCAACGTGTAGCCATTGCGAGAGCTTGGATGAATAATCCTGCTATATTATTTGCAGACGAGCCCACAGCTAGCCTAGACTTCAAACGCGGCAAGGAAGTCGTTCAAATGTTAGCTGAAGAAGTGAAGAACGAAGGTAAAGCGGCAGTTATGGTTACACATGATGAGCGGATGCTAGAGTGGTGTGATCGTGTACTTTATTTGCAGGATGGTATTCTAGTAAAGAAATAAAGAATAGTATATTGGAGTACAACCATATAGAATAATTATAAGAAGATTATATATATGGAGGTATTTCTTATGAAAAATACTGTATTATTAGTAGTTGATGTTCAAACGGCACTTGTAGAGGAACATCCGTATAATGAAAACACCGTGGTTGCTAACATAAAAAATATAATCTCTACTTGCAGAGTACAAGGTATCGAAGTGGTTTATGTTCGTCATGATGGCGGTGTGGGTGATGAATTGGAACGAAACACGGTAGGGTGGAGTATTTATGAAGATATTTCACCTATGGATAACGAAAAAGTGTTTGATAAGCAATATAATAGTGCGTTTAGAAATACCGGATTAAAAGAATATCTAGAACGTAAAGATATTCAAAACATCATCCTTGTAGGCATGCAGACGGAGTATTGTATTGATGCTACTTGCAAGGTTGCTTTTGAATACGGCTACCATGTTATTATCCCGGAAGATACTACGACTACCTATGATAATCCAGTATTATCTGGTAAAGCATTGTCTGATTACTATACACAACAAATTTGGAATCATCGTTATGCAAAAGTGGTATCCATCGAGCAATTAAATGAAGATTTATTGGTGTGATTACATTTAAGGATAGAGGAGATGACTAATTGATTACCCTAACGATTGAACAGCGTATAGCTCAGATGGAGAAGGAAGAACAAGAACTCCAATTCACGTCATTTACTAATGAAACGGCATTACAACTAGGACTCGTAATCGTGGAGGAAGCAAGACAAACTGCGAAACGTATAACCGTAGACATTACGCGGGATGGGCAACGATTATTTCTGCATGCTATGGAAGGAACCGTTGCTGAGAATGAAGATTGGATACGGAGAAAGAATAATGTAGTGAACCACTTTGGTTCCAGTTCATGGCATGTGGCGCTCCGATTACAAAACGAAGGAACGACGTTAGAAGAACATTATGGTTTGCCTTTTGTAGATTATGTGGGCGCTGGTGGAGGGTTCCCTCTTGTTATTCAGGATGAAGGTCGGATAGGTACGATTACGGTCTCAGGACTACCTGATCAAGAAGATCACGATCTATTGATCTCCGCATTACGTCGATATTTATCTCTTTAGATGAGTATGGATTACTTGGTTAAGGATTATTATGATCGAAATATGGACCTCTTGCCGATGAATGGCTACCATGTTACGATGGATAAGTATGGTTAATCATAAATTATAAGAAGCAGAGGTGACTTGTTCAATGAATGATGGATTAGCGAAAGCTCTTAATACACAGATGAATTTTGAATTTTATTCAGCACATGTCTATCTCGCAATGGCAGCATATTGCTCAGGTGAAAGTCTAGATGGATTTGCGAATTTCTTCACGGTACAAGCAGAGGAAGAACGATTCCATGCGATGAAAATTTATAAGTTCCTTAACGATCGTAGACAACGTGCAACTCTTGAAGCATTACCAGAACCAAAGAATGAGTATACTTCCATGCTTGACGTGTTTGAACACGGTTATGCACACGAACAACAGAACACGAAGAAATTCTATGCCCTTGCTGATTTAGCTACAGATGAGCGCGAGCATGCTACAATCTACTTCCTGAAATGGTTCATTGATGAACAGGTCGAAGAAGAGTCCTTATTCGATAGCATCATTCAGAAGTTGAAACGTATTGAAAAAGATAGCAACGCATTCTATATGTTAGATGCAGAATTTGCATCCCGTTCATTTACTCCGCCTGCGGAATAGTGGATCGGCTGGGATATTCCCATTAACCAATCAGATGAGTAGATAGAGGGGAAATGCCTCCTTTTTCTTACTCATCTTTTTTACGTGTAACAGGTAGTAAAGGATGTTTGAAATTCTAAAATCACATAAATTTAGCAATATCCAAGAAAAATCCTTGTTTGAAAGCCGATCTTCGTATAAAATTCTGATAGTGTGTCTACAGATATGAATATGACGTGGAATATATCTAGGATAAAAGGGGAATATCATTGTGACAGAGGAACTGGCGCAGAATGCGGTTGTTACCATAACTGGGATTCCAGCAAACTTGCTGGTGGTGGATCCTCAGAGTTATGAGGACTGTTATGTTTTGAAATCGAATCTATCAGGAAAAATATACCACGTTGAATCCGTTGAAAAAGTGAATGGATATACACCAGAAGAATTGAACGATATGAAGGTCATTGGAGAGCACAATGGGCTTTGTGTATATGAAATGATCCCGTGGTGGAATGAGCTTGTATAATATGAGATATAGAGATGGAGTGTTTGTATGAGTAAAGGAACGGTATGGAATAAAGGGAAACACAATGGCGGACCAGACCGAATTAAAAAAAATGCTACGGATAAAAATCAAAAATCTGTCGAAGCTGTCACACCTGAAAAGATAGACTTCAATAATCCGATTAACCATGTGAAACCGATGAAACGTGATAATAATGCGGTCGTTAGACCAGCACGCGTTGTTCATAAAGATCCAAAGAGTAATAAATAGGGATAACAAACAAGAATAGGACATGGAGTGATGTGTGGAGAATTCCACGGATTGCTCCATGTTCTTTTTCATATTCTGTTACTTACTACATTAGTTAGTTCTAGAACTCTTGAGGATACTCACACCCCATTCCTTTTCTAGGTTGGATTAGATTGACTAATCGCAGAAATGGTTACATATAAATTATGTGCAGCTTGTGTTATAGAGCCTGTTTTGGCGATTTCTACTAAATACTCAGAGATTTGATACTCTTTTTGTCAAGACGGATGTAATGAATGAGATCGATATTATGCATAAGGTTGATGAAACCGTTCAGCAGTATGGTAAACTCGACATCCTTTTTGCTAACGCTGGAATCGCCAATGATGGACCGGCGGATCAGTTGTTATCTGAACATTGGAAAAGAACAATTGATATTAACTTAACCGGTGTGTTCCTTAGTGACAAATATGCCATTAAGCAAATGATGGCTCAAGGTACTGGGGGAGCTAATGTGAACTGTGGTTCCATCCATAGTCATGTGGGAAAAGCGGGCGTTACAGCATATGCTTCAGCAAAAGGCGGCCTTAAATTGTTAACCCAATCCCTAAGCACAAAACCAATGACAAGTTTATCTAATCATGGTTTTTTTCTAAATTAAGCGTCTGACTGGTTTTGTCTGCAAGTATAGTTTTTATCTGAAAGGTAAATCCTATGCTATTGATATACTTGAAACAGGTATATAGATGTTGGCAATTACGTGCCTTAATTCAACGGTTTACACCACTTTTTTATAAAATCATAATAGGAACGGAGAATAATGAAATGGATAATAATATGGAACCTCAAATACCTCAACCTAAGACATATGGTCCATTAGGTAATCTTCCGCTGTTGAACGTAGAACAGCCTATTCAGTCGTTACTTAAACTCTCATATGAATTCGGTCCTATTTTTAGAAATGTTCTACCTGGTGGGAAAAGTAATGTCTATATTTCAAGCGAGGAATTAGTAGCGGAGGTATGTGATGAGTCTCGTTTTGATAAACGGGTATGGACTCCTTTAAAGAATGTCCGAGCTTTTACAGGGGATGGATTGTTCACAAGTGAGACAGATGAACCTAATTGGCACAAGGCTCATAATATTCTGATTCCAAGCTTTAGTCAGAGAGCTATGCAGGGTTACCACAATATGATGGTGGATATTGCGGTGCAACTTGTACAGAAATGGCTGCGCCTAAATCCTGACGAGAACATTAATGTACCAGAAGATATGACCCGTCTAACACTAGATACCATTGGTTTGTGTGGGTTTAATTATCGGTTCAATAGCTTCTATCGAGATCAACCCCATCCATTTATCGTTAGTATGGTGCGGGCGTTGGATGAGGCAATGGCTCAAATTCCGCGATTAGAGATTCAGGATAAGTTGAAGATCATGACGAAACGTCAATACAAAAAAGATATCGATACGCTGAATTCTTTAGTAGATAAGATTATTGCGGAACGAAAAGCTAGCGGAGAACAAGAAGCAGAAGACTTACTATCACGGATGTTAACTAGTAAAGATCCTGACACGGGTGAAGGATTAGATGACGAGAATATTCGCTATCAGATGATTACGTTCTTGATTGCCGGCCACGAGACAACCAGTGGTTTGCTTTCATTTGCAATATATTATCTCTTGAAGAATCCGGATAAGTTGCAAAAAGCGTATGAAGAAGTAGATCGTATTCTAGTAGATCCAACGCCAACCTACAAACAGGTCGTTGATCTGAAATATATACGGATGATTCTAAATGAAGCATTACGTCTATGGCCAACGGCTCCAGCGTTCTCTCTTTATGCTAAGGAAGATACGTTGCTGGGTGGTAAATGGCCAATGAAGAAAGGGGATAGTGTGAACGTCCTTATCCCTAAACTTCATCGTGATACCAAAGCTTGGGGCGATGATGTAGAAGAGTTCCGTCCTGAACGATTTGAGGATCAGAGTAAAGTGCCAATCAATGCCTATAAACCGTTTGGTAACGGGCAACGGGCATGTATCGGACAACAGTTCGCTTTACATGAGGCTGTTCTAGTGCTTGGGATGGTACTTAAACATTTTGAACTCATCGATTATTCGAACTATGAGCTCAAGATCAAGGAAACATTAACGCTGAAACCGGATGACTTTACAATCCATGTTCGTAAACGTGAACAAGCCGCAGTGGTAGATCCATCTTTAAGTATGGCAACAGCTCAAGCTACTGGAGCAGCAACTGAACATAAAACCGATGAGGGATCACAACGCCCTTCCATCATTGGCGTGAATGATAAACCTTTATTAGTCTTATATGGTTCTAATCTAGGTACAGCAGAAAGTATCGCACGTGAATTAGCAGATATCGCTCGATTACATGGCGTGCAATGTGAAGTAGCAACACTGAATTCGCGTATCGGTAAGTTACCAACAGAGGGTGCTGTATTGATTGTCGTTGCTTCGTATAATGGTAAACCTTCTAGCAATGCACGTGAATTCGTGCAGTGGTTGGAACAGACCGAGAATGGTTCACTTCAAGGCGTGAATTATGCTGTGTTTGGATGTGGGGATCGCACTTGGGCTAGTACGTATCAGGATGTGCCTAGATTTATAGATGATCAAATGTCTCTCAAAGGGGCTAATAGGCTCTCTAAACGTGGAGAAGGAGATGCTAACGGAGACTTCGAGATGCACTTAGAACAATGGCGAGAACAGATGTGGGTAGATTTGATGGAAGCTTTTGATCTGACATTTGATCATAAGATGGAGAAAGAGCGTACTTCACTTAATGTTCAGTTCGTCAGTGGTATCGCAGGTGCTCCACTAGCTCAATCATACGACGCTGTTCATGCGACGGTGTTAGATAACCATGAGCTTCAGTCAGAAGATAGCGAACGTCATACACGACATATTGAGGTGAAAATCCCTGAAGGAGTTAGCTATCGAGAAGGAGATCACCTTGGTGTATTACCAAGTAATCGAAGTGTCAACGTCAATCGAATTCTGAAACGTTTCGGATTGAACAAAAGTGATCAAATCATCTTAACGGCAAGTGGACGAAGTGCGGCCCATCTACCATTGGATCGACCTGTTAGTCTTTACGAACTGTTAAGTCATAGTGTGGAAGTACAGGAGCCAGCTTCCAGAGCACAACTACGTGAGCTTGCGTCCTACACAACTTGTCCTCCACATAAGCGTGAGTTAGAAGCGATGACAGAAGAAGTGGCTTATAAGGAACAAATACTGATGAAACGAATCACCATGTTAGATCTTGTTGAGAAGTACGAAGCATGTGAGATTCCATTTGAGCGTTTCTTAGAACTATTGCCACCGCTTAAACCTAGATACTATTCTATTTCGAGCTCACCTATAGTTAACCCGGACATCGCAACAATAACAGTAGGTGTTGTAAAAGATTCGGCATGGAGCGGTAAAGGTGAATACTATGGCGTAGCATCAAATTACTTGGCAGAACGCCAAGTAGGGGAAGAGATTATTATGTTCGTCCGAACACCAGAATCCGGATTCTCACTGCCAGAAGACCCTGCAACACCTATTATAATGGTTGGACCTGGAACGGGAGTTGCCCCATTCCGTGGCTTCTTGCAGACGCGTAGAGCCTTAATGCAAGAAAGGAAGAAATTAGGATCCGCACACCTGTATTTCGGATGTAGGAATAACTGTGACTATATCTACCGCGACGAACTCGAGCAATTTGAGAAAGAAGGCGTGGTGACACTTCATACAGCTTTCTCTCGTACGGAAGGAACTCCTAAAACGTATGTGCAAGACTTAATCAAACAGAATACGACCGAATTGATCGATATTCTGAACCATGGCGGCATGATATATGTATGCGGGGACGGCAGTGAAATGGCTCCGGATGTTGAGCATGCACTACAAGATGCGTATCAATTAGAGAACGGTAAAACAGAAGAAGAATCCAAAGCGTGGTTAGATGAGTTACAAAAAGAGGGTCGATACGCCAAAGATGTATGGTCCCGCGTTTAATAAATAGCGGAATGTAAGAAGAAAAATTAATCATTCCGTGATTGTGATTAAACGTTATTCAGAAAAGAGGGTGTCCCAAAAGTCATGAAAATGGCTTAGGGAACCCTCTTTTTTACGTAAAAAGAAATATTAAATTAAAGTAATGACCACCATAACCCATCCCACCAGAAAAGCAACGCCACCTAGAGGAGTGATCGCACCCAATTTACGTATACCGCTTAAACTTAAGGCATAAAGACTTCCAGAGAATAAGATAACTCCCGCGAAGAGAAACCATCCTGCCATCACGATCAGAGATGAGTTGGATGATTGCGCTGCAAGTAGTCCTAGTAGTAAGAGTCCAAGTGCATGAGCGATGTGATATTGAATACCTGTTTCGTACACTTTCATCATATCCGGGGTTAGTTTCTTCTTTAATGCATGTGCTCCAAATGCTCCTAACGCAACAGCGAGAAACATCAATATACTTCCGAGTAGTAATAAGGTGTTCAACTGTATTCCTCCTATACAAATTGCTATCCACCAGAGTGTATCATTTATAGAGTTGAATAGACTAGCATTAATCGATATTATTTACTCAAGAGTTCAAATAGAAAATTAGCTTAAAGGAGAATGTAATCACAGATGAAACGAGTAATACGAATGATCGTGCAGGTTGGTTTAATCCTTATCATCTTTTTAGGCTTAAATGCTTATCTTGGATGGAATAGCTATGTATTCTTGTCCCATTATATCGCTTCATTGTCCATCGTTTGGTTTTCTATCGTATTCTGTATTATCGTGATCTCGTATTTACTAGGTCGATGGTGGATCAATAATCCCGTAGGTCGCCTACTTAAAGTAGTTGGTTCTTACTATTTTGCCCTAATGGAATTTATGATTATTTTATTTCCGGTTGCAGATATTGCGGCATGGTTATTAAGAAGTGCAGGATATTCTAATCATGTTGTTATTCCTGTTGTTGGATGGACGACCATTGTGGTGTTAGGTATTCTCATGCTCTGGGGAACGTTTAATGCTTGGACGCCCATTCTTCGGACCTATCCTATACCGATTTCGAAAAAAGCGGGTGGACATCGCAAACTAACTATTGCCGTAGCATCCGATATTCATTTGGGGAATATTGTAGGAAACCGCCATCTCAAACGTCTCATCACAGGAATAAATGAAATGAAACCTGACCTGATTCTGTTACCAGGTGATGTTATTGATGACTCCATTGAGCCATTTATTCGCAATAATATGGTGGAAAGTCTGAAACAGTTACAGGCTACTTATGGGGTGTATGCGGTATTGGGTAACCATGAGTATTATGGTGGGCATATTGAACAATATGTCAACGAGATGAAATTAGCAGGAATTCAGGTTCTTCAAGATGAAGTCATTACGATCGATAACGGTTCGATAACGATTGCTGGTCGGAAAGATAAAACAGCTGAGAGCATGGATCCAGCAGGAAGATTAAGTATACAAGAGTTACTTCAGGATTCAGACCCATCGAAACCGATCATTGTGATGGATCATCAACCCTATGGATTTCAAATCGCGGCTGAAGCGGGAACGGATATTCTATTGTGCGGCCATACGCATCGTGGACAATTTGCCCCCAATCACTGGTTGACTCGTCGACTATTTGAGTTAGACTGGGGTTATATGCTTAAGCAGAGTATGCATGTCGTCGTATCCTCAGGATTCGGCACATGGGGACCTCCAATTCGGCTTGCCAGCCGATCTGAGATCATTCGATTAGATGTTGAATTAACGGCAATGACGGATATCTGATGGCATTGGTCGAGATTCCATTTGTTTAGACAATGAAAAAGATTCAAGCTGTAAGCTGCCTCCGGAACTTTAGATGAGGCAGCTTATTAGATGTATATCTTGTTTATTTGGTGATGTAGCTATAGTATATAAGCATGTGCTTATATACTGGTGGATAAAAGGTAAATAAGAATGATCAAAAGAATGGATAGGAGGGAGTACTATGGAGGAACTTTCGAATATTGTAGACAGCTTGAAGCTATTAGGTGATAAAACACGCCTTACGATGTTATCTCTTCTGAAAGAACGGGAATGGTGTGTCTGTGAGTTCGTTGACATTTTTGAAATTTCCCAACCTGCGATAAGCCAACACTTAAGAAAACTTAAGGAGTTAGGGATCGTGAAGGAGAGTAAACGAGGACAATGGGTACACTATTCATTGAATATTGAGGATAAGCCCTATATCCAAGCCGTTCTTGATCAATTACCACATTCAAAGATCATACTATCTCAATTGAACAAGGCGCAGATTGTCGTTGTTTGCGAGTAAGATAATGAACTACAGCAGTTGCAATGATTCATACAACAATGGAGGTTAGGTTAGTGGGTTCTGTAATTCTATCAATTATTATCTTTGTAATCACTTTAATTTTTGTCATTTGGCAACCTAGAAATTTATCGATTGGTTGGTCCGCATGCGGGGGCGCTATTCTAGCATTGCTTGTTGGGGCGGTAAGTCTTGATGATGTTGTGGATGTCACATCTATTGTCTGGAATGCTACTTTAGCTTTTGTGGCTATCATTCTCATTTCTTTAATTCTGGACAAAATAGGATTCTTCGAATGGGCAGCCCTACATATGGCCCGAGCAGCTCGGGGAAATGGGATTCGGATGTTCGTATTGGTTACGATCCTTGGAGCAATCGTTGCTGCATTCTTCGCGAATGATGGTGCAGCCTTAATATTAACTCCGATTGTATTGGCGATGGTACGAGCTCTGCATTTTGATGAGAAAAAAGTATTTCCGTTTATTATAGCTAGTGGTTTTATCGCGGACACAACCTCGCTACCTCTTGTGGTAAGCAACTTAGTTAATATTGTATCCGCAGATTTCTTTGGTATAACATTTATGGAATATGCTGGACATATGATCGTACCGACACTTTTCTCCTTAGTAGCTAGTATCTTGGTGCTCTACTTCTTCTTCCGAAAAAGTATTCCGAGAACCTTTGATGCAACGCAGTTAAGAAACCCATCCGATGCTATCAAGGATAAGAAAATGTTCAAACTTTCGTGGATTGTTCTAGCTTTACTCCTAATAGGTTACTTTGCAAGTGGTCTATTGCATATCCCCGTTTCTGTCATTGCAGGAGTCATTGCGATACTCTTCTTGCTCATGGCTAGCAAAAGTCCATATGTAGTGACGAAAGAAGTTGTTAATGGTGCACCATGGGCGATTGTATTCTTCTCGATCGGGATGTATGTCGTCGTATATGGCTTGAAAAATGCAGGGCTGACTGACTTATTATCCGAAGTCATTCAAGTAGCAGCAGATCAAGGACTATTCGTTGCCACGATGTCTATGGGTTTCATTGCAGCATTCATCTCATCGATCATGAACAACATGCCTACGGTGATGATTGATGCCTTAGCTATAGATGCTACGAGTACAACAGGTGTGATCAAAGAAGCATTGATCTATGCGAACGTTATTGGTTCCGACCTAGGTCCGAAGATTACACCGATTGGTTCGTTAGCAACACTATTGTGGCTCCATGTTCTTACATCGAAAGGTGTGAAAATCTCATGGGGAACGTATTTTAAAACAGGCATGATATTGACGATTCCAACGTTGTTCTTCACATTATTAGGCCTTTATCTGTGGTTAATAATCATCTGATTGATAAGTTATGTAGGTAGCCGAGAAATTCGTGAAGAAATGAAAGAACCACGCCCAAGAAGTCGTGGTTCTTTCTTTCATAATATACGTTATATAAAAATCGGGTAACTGGATTAAAGTAAGAATAATAGTGCAAGGAATCCTAAAGATAGAGCCAATCCAGCTCCATATCCGTAGCCATAACCAGGATAAAAAGCAGATACGGATACTGGTTTAGTTCTGCCTTTAGATATAGATTTTGTTTTGGAAATGGACTTCATTTTGGATTTCATTGGTGCGCTACATACGTATGCACTTTGATTACAATTTCCATTAAGAATTAAATGACCATCTCTTACATCTGTAATGGTTCCATAATAATAAGTTCCATCACACAACATAGCACACACTTGTTTGCCCATGTGAGGTCGTATTCCTTCTTCAGTCATTGGATTAATGATATACATAATGATGCTCCTCCCTTTATAAACAGAATGGTTTAACGATGTACTCAGGTATAAATTACTTAATCAATCAACATATTATATGGTCAAAGTTACGAATATCTTGGACAAAAGTACTAAGGTATATGAACTATCTTTGTGTGGATTGTTGAAAAGGTAGACTAAAGCACTGGCTACTAACTAAATCTAGGTGTGAAAAATGTACGAGGAAGTTAACACATTATATGAAAATATGAGAACGCATTTGAAAGAATCTCATATATTAGAATATACCTTCCGGAGGGTAATATAGTAAAAGGAGTGATTCAATTGCCTATTCAATTCTTAGATTCACGTACTTCAGAGTTCAGTAATACAAATACAGGTGTTGGCGTACTTCCAACAACACCAACGATACTGTTGGGGGATATCGGCTTACAAGTCGTAGCGGTTATCGGTACACCCAATCAAACAGACGTCCGTGTACTCTTATGGGGAACACTTGGGGTTAATACCGTTGCAGCAAATGAAGTAACGATCACGATTGAGCGAGGTGGTACTGGCGTAAGTGGTTCAGGTACTGTGATCTACATGGCTACGGAAGATTTGTTAACGGGAAATAACCTTATTAACGTTCATGCTGCAGATTTTCAACCGGCAGTGCCTGTAACGGGGGAAATTCGTTATTCTATGTACGCTATCAATTCTGGTACAGGGCCGGCAATTACAATAACAGGGCCAGTAGCTTTTGGTGGACACGCTTCAGCAGGAACAACGCCTTAAATAAGGTAGAATAAGAAATAGCTTTATATAATCTACACCATAAATACCTTCAGGGAACCCTGAAGGTATTTATGGTGTAGTTCGTTTACAGATGAAAGAGAATGAAGCATGACCTCAATGAAGATGTTGTAGGTGGAGATTGATCAATCATGGGTCATTATTAATTCTTTGAATGTTTCTCAGTAGAAGGCGTTTCTTCAAACACCTCTGCGGCTTCCTCAGCGGAGAATTCAGGTTCGAATTTACCGACAAGAGGTAATTTATTTAATTTCGTTGTTTGAACTTCTGCTTTTGTAGGTTCGTTATTCTTTGAGTTGCTCATATAGACACCTCCTTTTCAATTGGGGAAGAACAACCATTAGTTTCCCTGAAAGGTGTAAGGATTATACAAGATCACCCTGTTAGTCTTTATAGGATTCAGCGATCGCATTTGCAGCAACAATGGCATTATACACATCATCCGGTATAACCGGGAAAGGCATATTAATCATCGTGTCATTCTCTGCGCATGACAATTCAGCGACTTGACGCCACTCCGATTCCACAAATTTATCGACACCAAGGTCTTTTAAAGTGAGAGGGAGTTGGACGTCTTTAATGAGTTGAATCACAGTCTCTAATTCTTCCTTAGGAGCATTCTCCAACAAAGTATCATAACATAAGCGAGTTAAGCCAAGTCCCGTAGTAGAAGGTTTCATAAGAACGAGATTATCTCCATTAGATTGGTAACATGCTCGTGCTTCAAAATAAGTTGCTAGAGCATCGCCGATCCCAGCTGCAAAAAAGCGAGATGGAGCAGCCGCTAAGATTTCGATGTCCGCTAGGACAATATCAGGATTCTTAGGTAAGAAGAGATATTCATCAAATGAACCATCTTTTTTATATATAACAGCTAGAGCTGTACATGGGGCATCGGTCGAAGCGATGGTAGGGAAGATAACGACGGGTAACTTTTCATAATAAGCGGTAGCTTTGGCTGTATCTAATGTTTTACCACCACCGATCCCAACGATGATATTAGCACCTAGTTTGCGAACGGATTCACGGTGTCTTTCAATTTCTTCTTTTGTACATTCATAATTAAATTTCTCGAAAGTTACTTTTCCACCGGCAGTTTCAATAGACGAACCCGCTTCCTTTTTGGCACGGTCTAGAATGAATTCATCACAAATAATATAAACGTTATCTCCATAATTTTTGATGTAGTCATTCAATTTGGAAAGTAGGTTACGTCCGGAAAGGAATTTGCTGGGTGAAGTAATTGATTTGACGAATTCGGTCATGGTAAATGCCTCCAATAGTTTAATTAGTCTTTCATTTTCGACATGAGTCGTCTACCTTATAGTATTTACCTAATTATTGATGGAGTATGCTGGTTGGTGACATTGGTGATAGATAATAAGTGATTAGAGTTAGCGTGACAGCGCAGCGCTAAATTAATCGTATCTTTAAACAGAATTCATTTTATGTAGTCACGTTTTCTTTTATTGGAAAAAGGTAATCCTAAATAGGAAAACCCAACCAGATAAAGGAGGACGAATAGGTTATGAAGAAAAATATAGTGTATATCTCGCTTGGAGTGCTAAGTATGGTACTATTAGTCGCTGCTTTCGTGATTCCAGCGGCATTCGCAGATTCCAAAGAGATGCAGGTTAAGACAAATATTATTAATTCTAAAGGTGAAAAGATAGGAACAGCGGTCATTACACAAAAGTCTGAGGGCATTCAGGTGCACCTTGAAGCGAAGAATCTTCCGCCAGGCGTACATGGCATCCATTTTCATGAAATGGGAAAATGTGAGGCACCCGATTTTAAATCAGCGGGAGCGCATTTAAATCCTGATCTTAAAGAGCATGGTTTTAACAATCCAAAAGGCTTCCATGCTGGAGATTTGTTGAATATCGAAGTCAAAGAGGATGGAACCGTAACAGCGGATTTGGAGAGCAAAACGGTAACCTTAACTAAGGGTGCATCCAACTCTCTATTGAAACCAGGTGGAACATCGATAATCATTCATGAGAAAGCGGATGATTATGTAACAGACCCATCAGGTAATTCCGGGGATCGGATCGCTTGTGGAGCCATTCAAGAATAATATGAAATAGGTAGAAACAATCCTGAGGACACCTCCTCAGGATTGTTTTTTTTGCATCCATCGTTCGTTCATTTATCCCAAATGATATGACCCTCATCCAGAACAATCTCATTAAACCCTGCCATATTTCGAGCTTGGTAACCGATAGGTTGGGAACTACCGATCATAATGATATTTTGAGTATCTGTTTGACCTTCTGCTGGAAGGGCAAATACTTTGGTATAGCTATATTCCTCACTAAGCGTTGAATGGATAGCATTGATGAGGTTATCATGACCCGATCTACCAATGAGATTCATAATGATAGAGCCATGGGAATGGAGTCTGTCTGTTGTCACACCTAAGAATTCCTTGGATACGAGTTGGCTTGGTGTGCCCTTATCCGTGAATGCATCGACAATAATCACATCATAATGATCTGTTTCTTCCGCTTCAAGAAGTTGCCGTCCATCACCGATCATCACATTATCTTTGCTATACCCGAAATATCGTCTACTAAGCTCAACCACGTTCATATCAAGCTCAGCTACTTTAAATTGTTTGTCTGAAAAGTAGTTAACTATCGTTCCGATGCCATGACCAATGAGAAATATATCCCTAGACGAGGGATCATTGAACTCCATAAGATGGATAATTGCTCTAGGGTACTCAAATATCACGCGTTCTGGATGATTGAGATCCATGGCACCTTGAATGGCTTCATTAGAGAATTGAAGTACGCGGAAATTCCCTTTCTCACCATATAATTCAGTCGTATCACAGACCTCTATTTCATGATTATCGGTTATTACCTTTTCTAGTAATTGCAAGTCATCGACCTCCTTTAAGATAGTACGGTGGTAAGATTATTGAATATAGTCATAAAGTTAACGATAGATCAACAAGTGATGCCATGCAAGTCTCAAAGGTTGATATTTATTTCAAGCTTCTTTTTTACGACAAGACGCTTAGCAACATCATGGTTTTCAGCGTAATACATATCGTTATCTTGCTCTTATATTCCCAAAAGCGTACATACGTTTATGAAAGTGGTTATAATGTTCTCAATAGGGAGGGTAACTGTTATGGTGAAATGGATCGAAAAGGTGTCTAAGGAACAATGGGAAGCGATTCTATCGAATGATACGTCTTATGATGGTCAATTTTATTATGCTGTGAAGACCACAGGTGTCTTTTGTCGACCGTCCTGTAAATCCAGACCTCCCAAATTAGAAAACATCCAAATATTTCAAACAGCAGATCAAGCATTAGCAGAGCAATTTCGTCCATGTAAAAGATGTAAACCTACAGGTCAACGATTGCCTGATGATGAATGGGTAACGATTGTCACAGATTATATAGACCGTAATTACATGGAGAATCTAACACTAGAACGTCTTGCAGAGATATGTCATGGGAGTCCATACCATTTACATCGAACGTTTAAACGGTTGAAAGAGATAACCCCCGTGGAATACATTCAATTAACTAGAGTCTCGAAGGCTAAGGCGTATTTACTGGAGACAGACAAGTCTATAGCAGATGTGGGACAACTTATTGGAATTCGCAACACATCATATTTCATAACGTTATTTAGAAAAATGACCGGCTTCACTCCTTTGTATTATCGGCAAACTCATTCAAGTGAAAACCATGTGGAGGTACATCGCTGTGATAAAGAAATCTAATGTCATGATTTATTGGACGCTACTTACGTATAAGGAATGGAATATATATATTGCCGCAACCACAACCGGGTTATGTTATGTGGGTTCGCAAAATAAACCTTTTGAAGAGTTGGCCGATTGGGTTCATCGGAAGTTTCCTAGTGCTGAATTACTTCATGATGATGATGATGAGATATTACAAGGTTATAAGAACGAACTGATCGAATATTTAGAAGGCACAAGACGAAACTTCACAGTGCCCTTTGATATGAAAGGAACACCATTCCAGCTTGCAGTATGGAACGCACTCTGTATGATCCCCTGTGGACAGACTCAATCGTATTCAGATATCGCCCATGTCGTTCAAAAGCCAGCCGCTGTTCGTGCCGTCGGTACTGCCATTGGAGCGAATCCAATCCTAATCACTGTACCTTGCCATCGGGTCATTGGGAAGAATGGAACACTTACCGGATACCGTGGTGGGTTAGATATGAAAACCAAGTTACTACTTCTTGAACAACGTATGACAGAACACTGCCAAATAGGAGATGTTGAGTTAACAGATGAGAACAGAATATCTCTATAAAAATCCTAAAACACTTCTCAATAAAGGAACAGGATTTCTTTCTGGATATACCCATTCTTTGAACCCATATACAGGGTGTACCTTTGGTTGCTCCTACTGTTATGTACGTCAAATGCCGGTATCTACTTTCCGTGAAGGGAAGTGGGGGCATTGGGTAGATATTAAACAAGGTGCAGCAGATATTTTCCGTAAAGAGCTTAAGCGTGCCAAATCCAAAGGTGATGTTTCAATATTCATGTCATCGAGTACAGATCCTTACCAACCGATCGAGCACTCTGAAAAGGTGACACGTTCCTTGCTAGAGGTTATGGTTGAAGATCCACCTGAGTTTCTATTTGTGCAAACTCGGAGTCCGCTTGTCCGACGAGATATCGATTTATTATTGCTTCTTAAAGATCATGTTCGAGTAAGTATGACGATCGAAACGGACCGAGAGGATATCCGCAAATATTTCACACCCCATGCACCCCCGATCCAGGCTAGAATTGAAACACTTCGATTGTTAAAAGAAGCAGGTGTACCAACACAAGCAACGATTGCTCCTATGCTACCGAGTACTGAGAATTTCGCAAACTTACTAAGACCCATAGTCGATCGAATCTGTATCGATGATTATTTCATGGGAGATGGTAGCGGGGGTAAACGAAATCGGAGTTTAAAGATAGATTCCTTATATAAAGAATTAGGCATAGAAGAATGGTACGATCCTTCGGTGTATAAGATGGTGTACGATTGTTTCAAGCATGTTTTTTCTGAAGAACAGATATTCATAAGTCAAAAGGGGTTCGAACCCTAATCACCAAAGAAATGAAGGTTAGTATCTATGAGTAAAACCAATGCAATGAGAATTCTAGATAAGAATAAAGTATCCTATGAAATGGTTGAATATAACAACGAAGATGGGCAAATTCATGGTGCAGCGTTGGCAGCACTAATCCATAAACCAGCAGAAATGGTGTTTAAAACGTTACCTATGAAGGAATTGCAACAATGGACCGGATATGTACGCGGAGGTTGTTCTCCTGTAGGTATGAAGAAACGATTTCCGACGTTTATCAATCAAAGTGCATCTCAACTAGACAAGGTGTTAGTCAGTGCTGGGAGAATCGGATTACAGATGGAACTGAATCCACATCAGCTAAAAGAAGTCGTTGCTGCAGAGTTTGTCGATTTAATAAGTTAGAATCACACGTAAAAGATACCGCCCAGGGGGGATCTCATTGCAAAAGGTAATAACGAAAACCTTTGACTATGGGTTAGAAGAAATGGATTACTTAAAAAGTGTAGATGCAAATCTGGGAGCAGCGATGACTAGGTTGGGTAAGATCGAACGCGCCATCATTCCTGATCTATTCACTGCGCTCATTTATGCGATTGTGGCTCAACTTATTTCTGCGAAGGCGGTTCACACAATATGGAACAGAATGCAGGAACAGTTAGGTGAAATATCTCCAAGTAATATCGCTTTGCAGTCCGCTGATGATATTCAAGCATGTGGAATGACCATGAGAAAAGCCATCTCCATACAACAAATTGCTCATGCAATTGCAACGGGAGCCTTACATTTAGAAGACCTACATGATCTATCTGATGCTGAGGTTATTCAGAAACTGATGACCTTAAAGGGTGTAGGTAAATGGACAGCAGAAATGATACTCATTAACTCGATGGAACGACGTAACGTGGTCAGTTGGGGAGATGTGGCCATTCGGCGAGGAATGATGAAGTTATATGGTCTTAACAGCATTTCAAAAGAAGAATTCGAACAATACTGCCATAGATATTCCCCTTATGGTTCAATTGCTTCCATATATTTATGGAACATTTCTTTTGAATAGGATGAGAAATTTTGCTTTAAGGAGGACAACAAATGGACATGACCATTAGAGAACAGCTACTCGAGTTAGCTGAGCAAGAATATCAGAAATTCAGTTCCGCGCTTATTCCGAATATTCATAATGTTATGGGTGTGCGTCTACCAGAGCTACGTAAACTAGCTAAAAGAATAGCTTCAGGAGATTGGCGTAATTATCTAGAACATGCAGAAAGTGATTACTTTGAGGAAGTCATGTTGCAAGGAATGGTCATCGGTTATGTAAAAGCAGATATCGAAGAGATATTGAGGTATGTTACTGCATTCGTACCTAAAATTGATAATTGGTCGGTATGTGATAGTTTCTGTGTAGGTCTCAAATTCACCAAGACAAATAAGAAGGAAGTATGGGATTATCTGCAGCCTTTGTTAACCTCAGATAAAGAATATGAAATCCGATTCGGTGTCGTTATGTTGTTAAATTTCTATATCGAAGAACACTATATAGATCAAGTACTACTAGGGTTAGATAATATCCAACACGACGGGTATTATGTGAAAATGGCTGTCGCATGGGCAATATCCATGTGTTACGTGAAGCAACCTATCCCAACCATGATTTATTTAAAAAATAACTCTCTCGATGATTTCACGTTCAATAAGGCCTTGCAAAAGATTATAGAATCATACCGTGTTGATCAAGATTCTAAAAACATCATTCGTAGTATGAAACGGAAATAACACCGATTGCTAATATGTGTTCCTCCAAAGAGACATTCAATAGTGGATGTCTCTTTTTCTTTTGCGTAGTCCGCATATCGCTAGATTAGACGATTCACGTCTTTACAACCACTTCATAGCCCAATTCTCCACAGCATTGAGCGCTCTTCCTAATTCCGTTCCTTTTCTTGTTAGAGAATATTCGACTCTAATGGGATGTTCCATAAGGACATTTCGATTAATAATCCCTACCTCTTCTAATTTCTTGATGCGTTCATTAAGCATTCGTTTACTTAAATCTGGAATAAATGAATGAATTTCGCTAAACCGTTTTGGTTCCTCCATCAACGTATGAATAATTAGAGTAACCCACTTTTTCTCAAGAATTTGGTAGGCACGTTCGATTTGTTCAGATAGGATTTTGGGATGTATTTCATCACTCATTGTTATTCTCACCTTTCTTTCGTTGGTTATTAATTATACACCGTTTACATTTTATAAGATGACATTTTATTAAGGTAAATAAATCTTTTATTATCAAAGTATAACAAAGAAAGCGCTGTTAAATATAGTTTTTTTGCAAGTTCACATGTTAGACAATTTTATGTTGACTAAAGTAATTTAGAGGTTTAATATTGGGAATGTTAAATTAACAACTAACTTAAAGTAATTATATATCATAAACGCTATATGGTTGCAATTCGAATGAATTAACTAGGAGGAATATATTTGGACACCATGTCATTTGTCTTGTTTGGAGCGACAGGGGATTTAGCGAAAAGAAAAATATACCCTGCATTATATAATTTATTTATTGAAAAAAAGATGCCAGATTCTTTCTCTGTTATTGGTTTAGGAAGAAAAGAAATTCCTGACGATGTGTTTCAAGGACTTGTTGAGAAATCATTAAATACATTCTCTAGAAACGCACCGGACAACCCCGATACCATGAAAGCTTTCCTTCGTGCGTTCCGTTACAGTCAATTAAATGTAAACAATATAGAAGATTATCAAAAACTACATCAATTAGTCGTTCAACGAGAACAAGAGTTAAATCTTACTGAGAATCGTATGTTCTACTTATCGGTTTCACCAGAATTATTTGAAGTCATTGCCATGAATATTAAAGATAGTGGGCTGGGTACAACAAAAGGATGGAAACGCCTGATCATTGAGAAACCATTTGGTCGCGATTTGAAATCAGCTCAAGAGTTGAATGCAAATCTCAGTAAATCATTTGAAGAAGATGAGATTTTCCGTATTGACCATTTCCTTGGGAAACCTATGGTACAGAACCTTGAGGTTATTACATCTTCGAACCCAATTCTTGAAGCCTTATGGTCGAATCATTATATTGCTAACGTTCAAATTACGGCAAATGAAGTTGTTGGCGTTGAAGAGAGAGCAGGGTATTACGACCAATCTGGTGCATTACGGGATATGTTCCAGAATCACATGCTACAAATATTAATGATGATTGCCATGCAATTACCTAAACAGGGGGATGCTAACAAGGTCCGACTTAAAAAGAAAGCCGTGATGGAGTCACTTCGTCCTTTACAACTAGAGAATGTTGTTGATAACGTCGTTCGCGGTCAATATGTAGCGGGTGAATCTCAAGGAACATCTGTTGATGGATACATCGATGAACCTGGTGTGGCTGTTAACTCTTCTACAGAAACATTTGTTGCAGCTCGTTTGTGGATCGATGACTTCTTCTGGAAGGGTGTTCCTTTCTACATCCGCACAGGAAAAAGAATGAAGGAAAAGTCAACAAGGATTGTTATTGAGTTTAAAGAACCATTAACAAATAAAACCTTAGATGATCAAGAAAATACGGCTAACTTGCTTGTAATTGAAATTGGCCCAGATGAAGGCATGTTTATTCAACTAAACAAGAAAAACAGTCATGGTGAATTAGAACCAGTACGCATGGATTGTTATTCGAATAAAAAAAATGCACCTGAAGCATATGAGAAGTTAATTCACGATGCGATGAATGGAGATTCAACATTCTTTGCCCATTGGGATGAAGTGGAAATGTCATGGAAATGGGTAGAACCTATCCTTAATGCATATGAGGATAATCTAATTCCTCTACAGACTTACCCTGCAGGTTCTTATGGACCTCAAGGTTCAGATGAACTGCTAGCCGTTGAAGGATTTAAATGGTTGGGGGACTCAGCAACTGAGAGTAGTACTACGGTGAAAGAAGAATATGCTTTTTCAGCTAGCCATAAATAAATAATAACAACTTGGAGGACACTAACATGAAGGTTGGATTAATTGGTTTAGGAAAAATGGGTATGAACTTGGGACAGAATCTTATCGAGCACGGACATGATGTTGTTGCTTTCGATTTGAATGCAAAAGCCGTAGAAGAAATGACAACTTATGGTGCACAGAGCGCTACAAATATGCAAGAACTTGTTCAAGCCATGGAAACACCAAGAATTGTATGGATTATGGTGCCACATCATGTTGTTGACTCCGTAATCAGCGAGATTTCACCTTTTATGTCTAAAGGAGATATTATTATTGAGGCTGGGAATTCTCATTATAAAGAATCGATCCGTCGTCATGACGCGCTCAAAGAAATCGGTATAAGCTTCATGGATGTTGGTACATCAGGCGGTATGGAAGGTGCACGTCATGGTGCTTGTTATATGATTGGTGGGGATCCAGAAGCTTGGGCTATTGTTGAACCATTATTCCGTGATACTTCAGTAGAGAACGGTTATCTGTATGCAGGCAAAGCAGGTAGCGGACACTATTTGAAAATGGTTCACAACGGTATCGAATACGGCATGATGGCTTCCATTGGTGAAGGATTCGAAGTTCTTGAGAAAAGTGACTTCGACTTCGACTATGAGAAAGTGGCCCGTGTATGGAACAATGGTTCCGTTATTCGTTCTTGGTTAATCGAATTGATGGAGCATGCCTTCTCGAAGGATGCGAAGTTGGAAGATATTAAAGGGGTTATGAATTCTTCTGGTGAAGGAAGATGGACGGTTGAAGAAGCCTTCGATCTACAGACTGCTACTCCAGTCATCGCGATGTCCTTGTTAATGCGTTACCGTTCGCAAGAAAATGACACATTTACAGGTAAAGTTGTGGCAGCACTTCGCAACGAATTCGGTGGACATGCTGTAGAGAAGAAATAAGTAACTTAAATATGTATCAAGTATTTCATAATAAATTCAATAATGATCAAACGTTAAACCCGGTAATCACATAGATTACCGGGTTTTTCTGAAGATTAAGTTAAATTATCATAATGATTTGATTTAATTTAACTAGTCTTATTGAATTTTATTTTTTATCAGTTGATCCAACAGGAAGCCGATAAGATACCAGAACGCTAATGTAGTCAAGTAAACAACAACGTGATAACTAAAGGAGCTGCGCTAACAGCGCAACTCCTTTTCTTTTCGCTTCGCTTATTTATTCTTAACATCGGTATTGATCTTAAAAATACCATCTGAGGTAGAATAATTTGCTATTTCTAATAACTGCTGGGCCATGTAATCAGGAGAGTGTTTAAACCCGCCATGAATCCATTCTGTCATGATCCCAAAGATAGCATGAGCTTGATAACTTGCAAGAATTTCACCATTTAATGTAGGAGAAAACTGTGAACTGGAAAAGTCATATAAAAATAGCTTTTTTAACTCACTACAAATTCTATTTTGTAAATAATATAATTGATTCGTTTTTAATATAAGAGTGTAAAAATCGGAATGATGATGGACGTGTTCAAAAATTTTGATGGCAGAAGAAGTAAGATATTTAATCTCAAAAATTTCAATGTCTCGGTAAGGATCACGATAGGATGCAACTAGATCAGCCATAACATCATTAATGATCTCATCCATAAGATCTTCTTTATATTGATAATGTTTATAAAATGTCCCCCGATTAAGGTTTGCACGATTCACAATATCGGTAATGGTAATTCCTCTGAAATCATTCTCTTGAATTAGGGAAAGGAGTGATTCTTTTAACGCTGACTTTGATTTGTGAATTCTTCTATCATGGCCAGTAGTGTGGCTACTCATAATATTCTCCTTTCTATCGTATGAATAGTAAACAGATATGCATTAAATGTTGATAAATCAACAAAAACCCTTCATTTGATGGTTGTATAAATTTAATATACTTCATTATACTATAAATAGATTTAAAATAATGAACATCTGTTGGATAATGCTAAAACAGTATCTAAATTTGAACACATTGGAGGATGAATTATGAAAATCAATGACAAAGTGGCAGTAGTAACTGGAGCAGCATCTGGTATGGGAAAGGCGATTGCTATCCTTTTCGCTAAGGAAGGTGCTAAGGTAGTCGTATCTGATTTGAACTTAGATGGAGCAAACACCACCGTTGAGGAAATCAAGGCAAATGGAGGAACAGCATTTGCTATTAAGACGAATGTTGCTGTAGAAGCAGATATTCAGGCTCTAATTGATACAACTGTGAGTACATATGGCACCGTGGATATCTTAATAAATAATGCGGGGATTATGGATAATTTTGAACCTGCGGGAGATGTTGAAGATGATAAGTGGGAACGCATTTTTGCGATTAACACAACGAGTGTTATGCGTTCAACACGTAAAGTAATGCCTATCTTCTTAGAAAAAGGAAACGGTGTGATCATCAATATCGCTTCTGCTGGTGGACTATTTGGCGCACGTGCAGGAGCTTCTTACACGGCTTCTAAACATGCTGTTGTTGGTTTAACTAAAAACACAGCCTTTATGTATGCGGAAAAAGGTATTCGCTGTAATGCAATCGCTCCTGGTGGCGTTGGTACTAATATCCATCTTGCCATGACGAATATTAATGAATTGGGCGCTTCACGTCAACAGCTTGGGATGGCTATTAATCCACGTATCGGTACATCAGAAGAGATCGCTACCGTTGCATTGTTCTTAGCTTCTGATGACTCTAGTTTCGTGAATGGTCAGGTTATCGCAGCAGATTCCGGTTGGAGCGCATACTAAGTCCCTGTTCGTTAGAAGCGAATGAGGAATAGTTAAATTAAGAATCCCCTATAAGATACTCTACGAACACTTCATGTTTACATGAAAGTGAGAGTGACCTAAAGGGGATTTTTGTCATGATTTATTTATGATTCGGAAGGCGCAGGATCACGGTCGTTCCTTCACCTAATTGACTACTCAGCTCAATGCCATACTTTTCACCGAAATAAAATTGAATACGATCATGGACATTTTTGACTCCAATATGCTCCTCATCAAGTGTGTCAGAGGGTTGAGAAAGGCGGTGACGTAACTGCTTAAGCTTGTCTTCATCCATCCCCGTTCCGTTATCCTTCACAATAATCAGCATATCTTCTCCTGATTTCATTGATGATACCTCAAGAAGCCCAGGTCCAATTTGACATTCCAATCCATGTACGATGGCATTCTCAACGATCGGTTGAAGGGAGAAGTGCATCATTTGTAATGCTTCACTATTGGCTTCTAGATGTTCTATATATTGAATTTTATCCCCGAACCGTATTTGTTGAATCTTCACATACAGACGAATATGCTCAAGTTCTTCTTGGAGAGTGACGGTTTCTTTCCCGTTTTGGATATGAATTCGAAATAGTCTTCCAACAATCCCAACCATCTCACCTATCTCGCGTTGTCCATTAATGACCGCCTTCATTTGAATGGATTCAAGTACATTTGCAAGGAAATGGGGATTGATCTGGCTCTTAAGTGCTCTGTATTGGGCTACTTTTTGTTGAGCTTTAGCCATGGAGGATCTCTCAATATAGTTCTGTAAATCTTCAACCATTTTGCGTATTCCCTTGTACAGCACACCGAACTCATCGCGACGGTTACTACTTAGATCGACATCGAAATTCCCCATACCCACCATTTTAACTTTTCTACTTAGGATGATAATGGGTTTAGTTACACGCTCGGATAGGATATACATGAACAACAGAGCCGTAGCAAGTGACAAGAGAGCTAAGGTTAGAATGATTTTACCAAGGAAGCTAGCTTGTTTCGTCATCTCATTTTCATCGATATATTGGATAACCTTCCACTCTGAATAGGGTGAGGTGACGAAGTTAATATATGAATCCATCCCTGCGAAATCAGCGTAAAAGCTTCCCGTATCTTGGTTCATAAAAGTCCGGAGCGTCTGACCCTCCATCTCGATTGGCTGACTTGGAGGAGCTTGTACGACATCTGAATTATAAACATTACCACCCTGATCATCCAAAATAATAAAATTACGTTTACTATCCTCGGAAAGTTTTAAAATTTCTCGTAACGAATCGAGACGGATATCGATCAGCATGACACCTATGGGTTGTTTACTCCCTTTTTTATTAATTACTCTTGCGATGGAAATGACGGGTTGTTTCGAATTCGTGCGATAGAAGGGGAGATGGCTACCAAAGAGGACCACACCACCCATTTTCTCTTGTGTCCGCAAATACCATTCTTCCGTAGTGTAATCCTTCACATCATAATCGGCTCGATTAAAATTGGCTGAGTAGAATACGCGAGAACCTGCATAGATCTGAACACTGTCGACATTCTTGATTGTCATTTCTATTGCGCTTATGAATCGTTCAATGGTATTTCCATATTGGATACTTTGATCATTACTGTTGCTAGAATGATTGGTCCAATGTTCAAGTGCTGCTTGAAGCTCACTATCAAGCTGGGCATTCAGAGTTCCTTTTTCGATGCTTTGAAGGTATTGATCAATATTAAATGATAGATTGTTAAGAATAAGATTAGAATTGCTTTGATATTCGTTTTTGACAGCTTGATTTGAAAATATATAGATAATAGCAGAGATGACTAATAGCGGAACGGTAATGGTTAAGATCATAAGCACAAAAATTTGATGATTTACATGCCTCATACGCATAGGATTCGTGGGTCGACCCGTGTTCTTCAATGGATCACCACCCCGATTGTTTTCTATAATCTGAAGGCGTCATACTCGTGATGCTTCTGAATGTCTTCACAAAATGCTTATAGCTTTTATATCCGCACATGGCACATACATCGGTAATTAAGTATTTCGGATTCTTCAAGCACTCCTGTGCATATTCAATCCGGATTTCAGTTACAAATCTCATGTAGTTCTTATCTAGCTTTCTTTTGAACAAACGACTTAAATAGGATGGATTATAGAAGAAGCGGTCAGCCACCATTTGGAGTGTGACATCTTGATCAATATGTTCTCTAATGAAAGATTCGATATGTTCAAAGATAATGACATCTTGTTGCTGGTTATGCGTTAATCCTTCGGTATACACAACCCCTAAATGAATCATCCATCTCCCTAGCCATTCAAACAGAGATTCAAGCGTTGCGAAGTCATCGACAAAGGTTAGATTTAAAAGCTTATCACTGTACACTCCTTCGATGTGAATACTATTTTTATGGGAAAAACGTATGATTACACTTATGATTTCCTGTAGGAATGCGAGCCATATTTCTGGTGAAACATGAGGAGCTTTGTTCACAATATCTTGAGCTAGACGCTGCATCAGTTGATGGGTCTCTGTTGCATTCCCATTCTCGATACAATTAATAATTCGTTTCTTATCATTCTCTTCTAGTTGTATAATAGTTGCTTTTGCTGAAATGGAAGGTTCGTCAAATGGGGAAGCCAGAAATAGGTTAAGGTTGGATTGATAGAAGCGTTGATACAATGCTTTATCTGTATAGTGCAATAACTTATAGATTTGTGTTACATCACTTGTTGACGGACCAACCACTACAAAGAATGATGTGTTATATTCTGAACCTAGTAATTTAAGCATGTGATCTAATTGTTGCTGTACTTGATTTCCTATAAAAAAGAAGGGGTTATCGTTATTTTGTGTTTCTTCTAAAATAACGAGGCCATACAGTTTCGATCTAGATATGTAAGTAAATATATGTCTTGGAGTATGCGTAGGGAAAATGGATTCGGCTGTTTCATGTATGATCCTCTCGGTATGCTGTTTGATCCATTTCATCGATTGCGGATGTGCATCTAAATGTGGTAAACATGCCAGTACAAAAGGTTGACATAGGAAGTCATCACTATTGAAGCCACAAAGTTCACGGATCATCTTCCTATCGATTGTGGTATCCTCTTCTTCGAGCAGAAGTTTTACTAGCTGACTTCCTTTTAGTTTCCAATTTTCTTGTATATCCTGTTCCAATTTAGAACGAGTCTGAAGCTCGGTGCGTGTAATCTTGAGCCTGTTCATGCACGCTTGGATGGTTGCTAAACTTTCCTCATATTCTAAAGGTTTGAGCAAGAAATCATGTATACCTCCTAGTCGAATAGCCTTCTGGGCGTATTCAAAATCATTAAACCCCGTCAAGATGATAAACAAGGTATCAGGAAGGACCTTTCGAATTTCTTCAATCATCTGAAGACCATCCATTTCAGGCATGCGAATATCCGTGATGACTAGATCGGGTTGCTCACGGAGAGCAGTTGCTAGACCCTCTTTTCCATTATCAGCTTCCACGATGGTATGAACTTCTAGATCCTGCCATGCGAAGTAATGTTTCAGACCCGTTCTAATTAATGGTTCATCCTCTACAATCATAAGTTTGTACATGAAATTCCCTCCGAAAGGCTTAAACCTATAGTGGATTTTGAGAAACTATACATGATGTGTAATATTCAAGGTAGATAGTAGGTCGAACATTGATGTCAATTGCTAGAAAAAACTATTGTTCTTCAATATTATGTTACATATTATAACATTACTTTGTAGAATGAGAGAAGGAACATGTAAGAATACGACTATGAAAGTCAAAGAAGAGGGATTCTTCTAAATTTACAATTGAATTATGATTAGTGCAAGGAATGAAAGCGTATTTTATTCCAATATACCATAGGGGGTAATACATTGAGAGCTATGAAAAAAGGGTTAATCAGTATGTTCGGTGTCGCATTACTAGGAACACAGTTAGCTGCATGTGGGAACACGAATAATGCTAACTCACCTAGTACTAACTCGGTTAAGCAAGAAACAACACCAACGGAGACCGCTGCCAAGCCAGTAGAAATTACATGGTGGAACTTCCCAACTTTTCAAGCTTTAGATGGTGAAGTTGGGAAGTACGAGAAAGAAATTATTACAGCATTTAATGAGAAATTTCCTGATATTAAAGTAAATCTTGAAATGATCACTTTTGAAGGTGGCCCTGAAAAACTAAATGTTGCGATTGCATCCAATACAGCGCCCGATGTCATCTACGATGCACCAGGACGAATTATTGACTGGGGGAAGAAAGATCTACTTGCTCCAATCAATGATATGGTGACTGACGAAGTGAAGAACGACATCTCAGAAGCCTTCTGGAAACAATCGGGCGTAGGCGACAAGATCTATATGTATCCTATTAATACGGCACCATTTATGATGGCGGTTAACAAAACAGTCTTTGAGAAGATCGGTGCTCTTGATTTACTCCCACTTAATAAAGAAGACAGAACCTGGACGTTTGATGAATACGTAAAGGCGTTAGAAGCTGTGAAAGAAAAGGCGCCTGATGTGATTCCAACGGGTTTCTTCGCAAAAAGCCAAGCTGGAGACCAAGGAACGCGAGCTTACCTTGCTAACCTAGGCGTATCTAGATTCTTGAATGAGGATAACTCGGCCGTAGCCATTAATACAGATAATGCAGCTAAAGCGCTGGATTGGATTGTTCAAGCTACAAAAGATAAACTCAGCGTTACCGGTGCGGCATCCTTAGCTGCTGCAGACGTGAATGACTTGTTCCTACAAGGAAAACTAGCCTTTACACTAAACTATTCTGCAGTACTCAAAGCTCAGAATGTATCTAAAAAAATGGTTGAATTTGAAGATGTTCTACTTCCATTCCCAACGATGGATGGTTCGGAACCGAAACTTGAGCCATATCTTGGTGGAATGGCCATATTCAATAATGGAAATGACGACAAAATCGCAGCATCTAAGAAATTGATCGATTTCATAGCTAATGATCCTGTGTATGGTAAGAAGAACTTGATTCAAACCGGTGGACTATCTGTTCGTAATTCGATTACAGGTCTTTATGATGATCCTGAGTACACTTACGCTGAATATGCACGTAAATTCACGACAGATGCACCAACGATTGCGGATGGATATGCTGAAATTCGTACCTTCTGGTTCCCTGAATTGCAACGTGCTTTGACAGGTGGCGCAACAGGTAAAGAAGCTTTAGACAGCTTCGCTGAGAAAGCAAATGAAGCGATCACAAAGGCAAAAGCATCAGCTAAGTAAAAAGGGATGAGCATTCAGAGATTAGAGTGCGGTAAGCACTCTAATCTCTTCAAATCATCGAAGAAACGGGGAGATGGGTGTGGGGGAAGCGATTCGCAAAAAGAAAGGTTATGTAATACGAGACTGGTTCATGAGTTATCTTTTCTTACTACCTGCGTTTGGGTTTTTCCTTCTATTTGTTGCTTATCCAATGATAAAAGGGATTTATATTAGCTTCTTTGATTACTCCTTAAGAGACTTTAATTTTATTGGGTTAGATAATTATATCTCGTTGGTTCAAGACGATAATTTCATGAAGTCCATGGGGAATACGTTATTGCTTGTTGTTATCACGGTACCTATCGTTATTATTTTTTCTCTATTCATCTCTATGAATATTTACAAGAAAAAGGAATTTGCAAGATCATTTTTCCGAGGTGTGTTCTACTTACCAGCTGTATCCTCGGTCGTAAGTATTACTGTTGTGTGGGGTTGGATCTATCATCCTAACTATGGAATACTCAATTATTTGACCAGTTTGATTGGAATGGAGCCTGTATCCTGGCTAGGGGATACCAAGACTGCTTTACTTGCGATTATCGCCGTATTAATAACCACTTCCGTAGGTCAACCTATCATTCTGTATGTCGCATCTATTGGTAACATACCTACATCTTACATCGAAGCAGCGGAGCTTGACCGCGCAACACCATGGCAAATTTTCCGAAAAATATTATGGCCGATGCTCATGCCAACGAATTTATATATTATCGTGATCACGACGATCAATACCTTCCAGTGTTTTGCTCTCATTCAACTTCTGACTTCAGGTGGCCCCGTATATAGTACATCGACCGTTATGTATAGCGTATATGAGCAAGCGTTCATGCTAGGACATTTCGGTTATGCATCTGCGATGGGTGTTCTACTCGCCATTGTTATTGGTATTATCTCGATCATTCAATTTAAATACTTTGGCAGCGATGTTGAGTACTAAGGGGGGACCATCATGAATTCTATGAATACAGTAAAAATGAAAGCACCTAGGTTACAACCAACGAGAAAAAGTGCATGGGACAGAAAAATAACGATTCCGAAAGTCGTTGCAGCCATCCTGTTAGTACTATCAACGCTATTCTTTATCTTTCCTTTTTATTGGGTAGTATCGGGATCGTTTAAGCTACAGACCGTTGCTACAACCATTCCACCAGAATGGTTTCCGTTAAAGCCAACATTTGCGAACTGGTCTGAATTATTTAAAAATCCAGTGGAACGGTGGATGCTCAACAGCTTCATCATTGCATTTACAGAAATGCTTGCGATATGTATCGTTTCGTCATTAGCTGGATATGTGCTTGCCAAGAAATCATTCCCTGGACGAGTCATCATCTTCACCATGTTTGTGGCAGCGATGGCTTTACCTAAGCAAGTGATCCTCGTGCCGCTCTTTACGATGTTAGCTGATTTCGGTTGGGTCAATACATATAAAGGGCTTATATTACCTGCGATTGGATGGCCGTTCGGTGTATTCCTGATGAAACAGTTCGCACAGACCATTCCTAGTGAACTGATCGAAGCCGCCAAAATCGATGGTAGTTCTGAAATGCGACTATTCACAACGATCATATTGCCATTATTGAAACCGGCCTTAGGAGCGTTAGCTATCTTTACTTTCATTACTTCTTGGAATGATTATTTCAGTCAACTCATCATGACACGCTCGACATCAATGATGACGCTTCCACTTGGAGTAGCAACACTCAGAGGTGAATTCACGACCAATTATGGTCTCCTGATGGCAGGTGCTGCTTTAGCATCGATACCGATGATTGCGATCTTCTTGCTCTTCCAAAAAGCATTTACACAGGGGATCACTATGGGGGCAGTGAAAGGTTGATGTACAGATCAAGGAAACTTTCTTAACAAATGAATCATAATAATACGAAATAATAGGGGGCTGTCCCATATGTCATGACAATGACTAGGGGCGCCCAATTTGTTTTTTTTAGGAGAAGGTGGGGTGTTCTGAGAGGAAGCTCCACGACCGGACCGTTTCTCCAATCGCTGTGGTCTCCAAATTTCTGGATTGGAACCTTCAGCGGTTGAAATTCGGAGACCAAGTGTTGAAAGAAAATAAAGTAGTATTAGACTAAGGACGCTTTATTAAGCTAACGGACAGCATAGTTCAATGACGATGAGACGGGATTTTAGAAAAAAGTGCGCCATAAAGGTTGCCTCTACTTCCTCATCGCAACATAACTACTTGTTCTTTCGTTTGAACAGTAAACGTTGTTATTTAAACTGGGGGTTCTAAATTTGAAGAAATTTCTACTGCCTTTCGTAATGACCCTCGTTCTCATGGGCTTAGTAGGTTGTTCTGGCGCTCAGCCAAATGGTGATGATTTAGTAGTTGGAAAAGAGCCAATCGACAAGGTACTTGAGGAAGAGCAACCGCCTAAGGCTGAAATTCAAATTGGTGAACAAATGTATGAGACAAAACTCGGCACATATTGTTGGGACTCAAAAAATCAAACCAGATGTGTGGATTCAATTGGTCCAGTTGAGCTTTTAAAAGGTGAAAATCCAGTTATTGTACAGCCTGGTGAATTTATTACATTTGTGATGAACTATGAGCCGCAACCGAACAAACACCATGTCATGCAAATCTATGAAGACAAATCTGAAGAAGCTGAAGTGAAAGAAAATAGTTTTCATGCACCTACACAAAAAGGGACATATTTCTATTCATACGGGGTATGGTGGATGGATGAACATGTAGAGAACCTATCTCACGGTGATGCTTTTTATTATTTCGTCCTAAAAGTTGTTTAGATGGATTCAACTAACGGGACACTATAGTTCAAAACAAACAAGGCTACCGGAAATGGTAGCCTTGTTTGTTTTATGAATCCTGTTTCTAAGTATTGAGACAGCCGGATATCTCGCCACTATGAAGGTGAAGTTCAATAAACAAACATTTCATCGAGGTAAACACCAAATAATGCAAGAGATGGAGGCGTAATATAATGGGTGTTGCTATGAATACATAAATTCCTGTTTAAGCTTGTTAAATCATCCGTATATTCGACGCGGATTAGCATTTGGTTCTTAAATCGTCACCTATCGTCTTTCGTAACAGATTGATTGATCGCCAAACCGTGAACCTTCCGTCATTCATTTTAACCATACAATCATGACGGCTTTGTTGAGCTAAACATTCCTGTAAGGCCTAAGATTTGGCCTTTGTCAAAAAAGGAGCGCCTCGGTATGATGGGTTTGTCGACGGGTTAATAACCCAACACCATCAAGGAGGCGCTCTAAATATGAAGTTTAAACAATCAGACGGACAAAATCAACGCATTGAACGAATTTCCACATCTCACCTTGTTG
>NZ_JCAIUL010000012.1:0-128982 GCF_059445505.1 Paenibacillus sp. Y301
AATCCCGTTTGGTGGCGATAGCGGAGGGGTTCCACACGTACCCATCCCGAACACGACCGTTAAGTCCTCCAGCGCCGATGGTACTTGGACCGCAGGGTCCTGGGAGAGTAGGACGCCGCCAAGCAGATACTCTGCAAGATATGTTTACATACTTATGGTAATCATGTTTTATAGTCGTTTATATTCCCTGATAGCTCAGTTGGTAGAGCACTCGACTGTTAATCGAGTTGTCACAGGTTCGAGTCCTGTTCGGGGAGCCATATAAGGCCCGTTGGTCAAGCGGTTAAGACACCTCCCTTTCACGGAGGTAACAGGGGTTCGATTCCCCTACGGGTCACCAATTATATTGTATTCTATCCTTTATGGAGGCTTAGCTCAGCTGGGAGAGCATCTGCCTTACAAGCAGAGGGTCGGGGGTTCGATCCCCTCAGCCTCCACCATTTAACTCAATATGCTTGTTACAATGACGCGGGGTGGAGCAGCCCGGTAGCTCGTCGGGCTCATAACCCGAAGGCCGCAGGTTCAAATCCTGCCCCCGCAACCAATTTTATTCCTTAGAGGAATATATTTATGTGGAACCGTGGTGTAGTTGGCCTAACATGCCTGCCTGTCACGCAGGAGATCGCGGGTTCGAATCCCGTCGGTTCCGCCATTTATCTTTACAGTTGTGAGCCATTAGCTCAGTTGGTAGAGCACCTGACTTTTAATCAGGGTGTCGAAGGTTCGAATCCTTCATGGCTCACCATTTTTTTTACAAGCGTGCGCGTGTGGCGGAATTGGCAGACGCACTAGACTTAGGATCTAGCGTTTCACGACGTGGGGGTTCAAGTCCCTCCACGCGCACCATATGTTTTGCGGACGTGGCTCAGCGGTAGAGCATCGCCTTGCCAAGGCGAGGGTCGCGGGTTCGATTCCCGTCGTCCGCTCCATTTTTATCACAAATATTTGCGCCCTTAGCTCAGCTGGATAGAGCGTTTGACTACGAATCAAAAGGCCAGGAGTTCGAATCTCTTAGGGCGCACCATTTTTATTAAGAAATACATAACACGCCGGTGTGGCGGAACTGGCAGACGCGCACGACTCAAAATCGTGAGGGAAACCGTGGGGGTTCGAGTCCCTTCACCGGCATATAACGGGACGTAGCTCAGCTTGGTAGAGCACCTGGTTTGGGTCCAGGGGGTCGCATGTTCAAATCGTGTCGTCCCGATCAAATGAAAGACCATCGAATTACTTCGGTGGTCTTTTTGCTATGTAAGGTAATGACTGCAACTTACCTATGCATCAGCTTTCTAAGAGTCTAAGTTCGACATGATGGGTAAGTTTTGTCCTCTCGATAAAGGAGAGCAGCTCGGGCTTGTTTTCACATACAGCGGAATGTTCCAACCATAGTTGATATTTCATTTTGTGCAATACAGATAGATGGAAAGGGTAGGTCTCCCGAGATCTTAAGACATACCCACCTGTAGGAGTATTCTTCCAGGGATCTTTAAATACGGTGGCGATCGGAAATCTGAGCCGTGTCTACCAGTCTTGTTGCTGTTGTTTTTCACGAATACTCGTGTCTACCTCTCGTATGGTGCTTGAGTCTGTACAGTCCTTATATGAAGAGAGATTACTGAATTAGTGGGGCACGTCAACTTTATTATCGCCAAATGCATAACCCATAATATATCTGGATCCATTTTCTTCATACCAGAGTGCACCAAAGCATAATGACTGTAGACTAAGAGGTTCAAGCAATTTCTGATGTGTTCCAAAATAATAATACGTACTGTATACAGTGCTTCCACTGTGGCTCATCCCTTAAAATAGTTTTGCACAACACAAAAAGCCGCAGACAGAGGAGGACCTCTGCTGCGGTTTGCGATTACAGGCTTAAATAAACCTAACGCAAAGACGTTGCGGATCAAGGATCTCTCTCTGTGCGTTTACGAGGTTAGCTGTCGGATTCGGACGGTGAGAGTCGCCCTACCCTTACCCTATGAGACTGTGAACAGTCCCTTTGGATTCACACCCCAGGTAGGTCCTTTCAAACCTAGTGGTTTCCCCATTTCCTGCCAAGCGGAAATTCAACGTGTGTTCACCCAAATGATACTATTGATTGCTTCTTCTTGTGAAAAACAAAAGAGCCCTTTTAAGCTAAAGAGAATCCAAATGTGGTCGGTTAACGACAATAACTAGAGTAAATATGTATGACCGTTTATAAGGTATCTTTCTTCAAAAACCTCTATTTATTGTTTTTCGCATTGCATATCTTTAAAAATATCTCGTTTTCTAGAGAAATCAGGACGGGATAAAGACTTCGAAGGTCTGTTGGCTGTATAAACGAAGTCCTCTTCGGTCACAATAAAGAAAAGTAAGCAGATAGAAGGGGATTAGCGTGAATGCTTCAAAACTAAAAAAACAGTTGAAAAGGAATTGGAAAAAGTGGAAGCGACGGACTGGAACAACGGCATTGTGTATTATTGTTGTTGGGATGGTCTGGTGGGGATTTCATCTCTCCGATAAAGTTCAATCTTTACTGAACTCGAAACCTCAGATTGCTGTCCAAACTTTAAAATATTTACAGAATAATTCGCTCGAGGATGAGTCCGAAGAAGACCGTTATTTTTTACAAAGATTAGAAGAATCAGATGAAATGCATAAGGTTACTTTTCGAAAAAATTATGTTTGTGGTCAAGAAGAACAGGTTCTTGGACAAATGCGCTCTGAACGCATTAGTCATCTACTTCAACATAATCCAGCATGGATAGGTCACCTCGATCGTAACGGGGATGTGTGGCTTATAGAGACGATCTCAGACTTATCACCTGTGTGTAAACAGAAAGCTTATATGAGTATGGATGCAAACGGTAATCTTACATTATATGAAGGCCCTCCTCATAAAGAAAAAGTGTTAAAAACATTCTTTCAGCTTGATATTAATTCCATGGAATCAACACTTCCTAATGGGGTTCTAAAAGAACTATATGATGGTATCCGAATACAGGATATTGATGAGTATAACAGTGTCATTTCAACTTTTAGTGACTATGCACGCGAGCATAGCGAGAATGTGATGAAGAGGACAGATTAAGAATAGAAGAGATATAAAAAACAACTCCCTCAGTATGTTAGAGGGAGTTGTTTTGATATTCCAATTGTTGCTAATAAATTAAGATTAGACTTGAACCGTCCATTGAAGTGTATCTTCAATCAATCCTGTTTGGATGCCTGTAATTGTATCATAAAGCTTCTGAGATAGTTCTCCGATATGCCCTTGATTAATAACCATTTGATTATTATTCCAATACAATTCACCAACAGGAGATATAACGGCAGCTGTTCCAGTTCCAAATACCTCTTCTAAAGTATTGTTCTTGGATGCTTCGTACACTTCTTCCATGGAGAGCTGACGTTCCTCCATAGGCACACCCCAGTTGCGTAGCAATTCCATAATTGAATCACGCGTTACACCCGCTAGAATACTACCGTTCAATTTAGGTGTAATGACTTTCCCGTCAATTTTGAAGAAAATATTCATGCTTCCTACTTCTTCAATATACTTCTTCTCAATGGCATCTAGCCACAGAACTTGCGAATAACCTGCTTCTTTGGCTTCCGTCTGTGCTTTGATGCTAGCCGCGTAATTACCAGCAGCTTTAGCCATCCCCAGACCTCCACGAACTGCACGTGTGTAGGAGCTCTCTACGTTGATTTTAACAGGCTCTAGTCCTTCACTATAGTAAGCGCCAACAGGTGACAGAATGACCATGAGTTTATAGGTGTGGGATGCACGTACGCCTAGACAAGGTTCAGTCGCGATAATAAAGGGGCGAATATATAATGAGGTCCCTTTTCCAGTTGGAATCCAATCTTTATCTACATTAATTAAGGTTTGAATGGCATGGATCAGGAATTCACCATCGACCTCAGGAATTTCAAGACGTCTATTGGATTGGTTGAAACGTTCCATATTTTTCTCAGGTCTAAACAAGAGAATTTGCTTATTCTTTGTTAAGAATGCTTTCATACCCTCAAAAACAGCTTGACCGTAATGAAATACCATAGCGGCAGGGTCTAATTCAATAGGGGCATAAGGAACGATACGAGGTTCATGCCAACCTTGCTCTAAGTTGTAGTCTAGTATAAACATGTGATCTGTGAAATGCTGACCGAACTCCAGATGGCTTTCATCCGGTTTTACTTTGTGGGTGGTTCTTTGTTGAATTTGAATGTCCATATTCTAACTCCTCCTGAGTCTCATTGAAATATTCTTTCTTAATTATAATGATAAAAAAAACAATTGGTCAATCCAATTATATCTATTAAGATAATAGTTAGTATCTATAAGTGGGAGGCGATTCTGTGGAATTTAGACTTTTGGAGTATTTTCTTGCTGTTTGTGACGAGTTACATTTCACAAGAGCAGCAGTACGTTTAGGTATTAGTCAGCCTACGTTGAGTCAACAGATTCGTCTACTTGAAGAAAGGGTAGGTACACCGTTATTCAGAAGAATCGGGAAAAGGAATCATATGACAGAGGCAGGAAGTATTCTACGGAATCATGCGATACGAGTCTTCTATGAGCTAGAACAGGCACAAATAAAAATAAAAGAGATCAAAGGATTGCAACGAGGCAAGTTGAGAATTGGATGTTCAGGTAACCATTTACTCACTACGTCCATCGTTTCTTTCCATGAGAAATATCCGGGTATATCCTTATCTGTGATAGAGTTAGCGACGGAAGAAACAAAGCAGGGTTTGTTAAATAACGAGCTAGATATCGGTGTTGTATTTCTTCCATTGGAAGATATTCATCTAATAAGTCAGCCTTTATATACGGAAGAGCTTAGTTTAGTTATTTCTACTGAGCACTCATTAGCGCAGGAGTGTAGTGTATCATTCATGCGTTTGCAGAACCTATCCCTAGTATTATTTCCAGAGAAGTTCCTGGTAAGGCAGATGATAGATGCATATGGTAGAGAGGTAGGAATTACGTTTAGTCCTATTCTCGAACTGTCAACAATGGAGTCTATGTTACAGATGGTCCAACTTAATATAGGGGCAACTATTTTACCCAAATCTTATATAAATGTGAATCATATACCAGATCATCGCATTAAAATCATTCCAATTATTGAACCTACTCCCCAAAAAGTGGTGGGAATTGTGTATAGAAATGAAGCTATTAGGACGTTGGCGATGGATGCTTTTATCAGCGAATTATTATATCATTTCCGATCTTAAGGGAAAAAATACTCGCTCTAGAGGTTTATTAAGAATCTATGGTATGTCACGGTGGTATTTCTAGCAGTCATAGACTTAACTGATAGTTTTTCATATAATAAGAAGAACGAATACATATGTTCGCTTTATGATGAGGGAGAGATTGACTTTGCGGATTTTAGGAATTGACCCGGGTATTGCCATTGTCGGATTTGGTTTTGTAGACAAGGAGGGAAGTAAAATCACGCCGGTTCAATACGGATGTATTCAGACAGAAGCTCATACGCCAGAAGAAGACCGTTTGTTACATGTGTACGAAGGTATGATACAGTTGATAGATAAATATAAACCAGATACCGTTGCATTCGAAAAGCTATTTTTTAATCGAAATGTAACGACAGCAATGACCGTCAGTCAGGCACGTGGGGTCATGATTCTAGCAGCAGTACAAAGAGGATTACCCATCGGTGAGTATACACCATTACAGGTGAAGCAGGCTGTTGTCGGATATGGTAAGGCGGAAAAGAAGCAGGTTCAGGAGATGGTGCGTATTTATTTGCGCTTAAAAGAAGTTCCTAAACCCGATGACGTTGCGGATGCTTTAGCTGTAGCTATATGCCATGCACATTCGTATACATTAAATTCGAAGTTAAATGAGGTATTGCGAAAATGATAGATTTCTTAACTGGCCCTGTCGTCCATTTGGAGAATGATTATGTTGTGTTAGATGTTCGGGGTGTTGGTTACCGTGTATTTTGCCCTAATCCATATGCTTTTGCCAAACTTGAAGGTGAAGTTACAATTTATATCCATCACCATGTACGTGAAGATGCGATGTTATTATTTGGTTTCCCAACACGTGAGGAGCAGAAGTTGTTCCGTAAGTTAATTGAGGTATCTGGTATAGGCCCCAAGGTGGCGCTTGGTATATTAAGTGGTGGAAATCCGGATCTTGTTGTTTCAGCAATCTATCAGGAGAATATTGCGTTCTTAACCAAACTTCCTGGCATCGGAAAGAAGACTGCGCAGAGAATGATCCTAGACTTGAAGGACAAGTTAGATGGTCTAGGCCTTGGTGCAACGGTTATATCTGGAGGATTATTCACTGTTCCTGAACCACAAGCGGGAGATGGATCTTCGTGGTCTGAGGCTAGAGAAGGATTGAAGGCGCTAGGTTATACGGAAACAGAGCTAGACAGTGTATGGTTAAAAATTAAAAATGATGTCTCCTATGAAGACACGATAGACGTCTTAATGAAGCGGGCGCTCAAACTGCTCTATGCGGGCTAAGGAAGAGGAGCGATAAGTAATGGAAGACCGTATTATATCAGCAAACTTGATGATGGAAGATCAGGCGGTGGAGCTCAGTCTTCGCCCACGATATTTGGCAGAATATATTGGTCAGAATCAAGTGAAGGAAAATCTAAAGATTTATATTGAAGCGGCCAAAATGCGTAATGAAGCCCTTGATCATGTGCTTCTATATGGTCCGCCAGGACTTGGTAAAACGACATTGGCCAATATCATCGCTAATGAATTAGGTGTCAATCTACGTACTACGTCTGGACCTGCTATTGAACGTCCTGGAGACTTGGCTGCATTACTGACCAATCTTCAAGAAGGTGATGTGCTATTTATTGATGAAATTCACCGTCTACACCGAACCGTTGAGGAAGTTATGTATCCAGCGATGGAGGATTTCGCGCTCGATATTATGATCGGGAAGGGGCCAAGTGCCCGATCCGTCCGATTGGATTTGCCTCCTTTTACATTAATCGGAGCTACAACACGTGCAGGCCTGTTATCAGCACCTCTACGGGATCGATTCGGTGTAGTCAGTCGGCTGGAATTCTATAGTGTGGACGAACTTAGCTTTATCGTATCCAGAGGAGCGGACATATTCGGTATTGAGATTGTGGGCGACGCAGCTGAAGAGATAGCTCTAAGAGCTAGGGGGACCCCTCGTATTGCTAACCGCTTACTGAAGCGAGTACGTGACTATGCACAGGTACGTGGAGATGGCATCATCACACGTGATATTGCGGATCAAGCACTGCACATGTTACAAGTTGACCCGAGAGGGCTAGATCAGATTGATTACAAAATACTTCATACGATGATTACTAGCTTCCGTGGAGGTCCGGTAGGACTTGATACGATTGCTGCAACGATAGGAGAAGAAAGTCAGACGATCGAGGATGTGTACGAACCCTATTTAATGCAGATTGGCTTCTTGCAACGAACACCACGTGGAAGAATAGTGTCGCCTACAGCCTATCAACACTTGGGATTGCCACAACCACCTCAACAGAAGTAAATAACCTATCTTAGAGAGGAGAATTTGATGATTCTCAATTTGAAAAGTAAGGCATTGAAGTGGTTAGGTAAAGGAATGTTAGTTATTGTTCTTAGTTCAGCTTGTCTAACCTCCCCACAAGGGGTAAGTGCGGACGGGCTCACACCGGATAACATAAGAGTTGCATTGTTTCTAGATTTAGGTACGACTTACAAATCAACAACTCCTACTGTAACCTTGCAATCTACTTCCTCATGGAATGCAGGTTTTAAGGGGACAGATGGGTATCAATCGCTGGTTACTTTAGAAGGTAATCAACAAGTGCGATTTAGCATGGATACTTTCCGTGTCAAAGTATTGGAGACAAAGGATTGGATAACAGCTGCGGCAGCAGCGAAGAAGTTGTCTTCAACGAGCGATAAGCCGTTGCTATTCAGTACTTCACTAGGTGACAGTACGGTATATCAGCTGTATTCGGGAACGTATGCAACAGAACAAGCGGGACATGAGGCTGTAGTTCGCGTAACTAAGACGGTAGCTTCTCAATTGAACGGTCAGGTACCTTCACTAAAGGGAAGTAAACATTGGTCTGCTGGAGTCTACAATTCTCAGGATCAAGCAGCAACACAACAAAAGGCCATTCAATCTGCTGGATTGGATGCTATGACCGTTATTCAGGGAATGCCTTCCGGTGAAGTTCAATATGCCGTGTGGGTTGGAGAAGCCGTAAGTGATCTTGAAATGTCAAACATTCAAAATAAAATGAGTCAACTTGTACCGTCAGTAACGGTATCAGAGGTTGACTCTTCTATTCCTGCACTTATATTACGTCAAGACGTAGGTATTAATCTTACTTCAATACAAACGGTTGATCATTATCAAATAAGCGGTGAGTCTGCTAAGTTGTGGATTCCAGACAATACACATGGAATGAAAGTTACGGAGAGATCGGCACGTAGCTATCGAGGTCATTGGGAAGTTAGTCTATATAATGGGCAGCTAGCATTGGTGAACGAAGTGCCGTTAGAACAGTATCTTTATTCCGTTGTTGGGGGAGAAGTACCCTCTTCATGGCCAAGTGAGGCATTGAAATCACAGGCTGTAGCTGCTCGAAGTTATGCTATCTTTCAGAGCAACAAATATAAGATAGCAGACGTAGTCGATACGACATTAAGCCAAGTATATAATGGGATAGGTTCGGAAGCGACGAGTATAACCCAAGCTGTTGATGACACTCAGGGAGAAATCCTAACACAAGATGGTAAAGTGGTTGAGACCATATTCTCATCTAATAGTGGGGGTGTAACGGCTGATTCTAGTGAAGTGTGGAATAGTAATAATAAAACTTTTGAAAGTGTCACAAGTGAAGGGGATATAACCGCACAAAAGAGTCTCAAGATGTGGTATCATGTCTTGTTAACTAATGGTGTTACAGGTTATGTTCGAGAGGATAATGTAAAAGAATTGCCAAGTACAACAGCTTCGGGGCTGGCTCAGTTAACGGTAACATCAAAGGATACGGATGTTCGGGTCATCCCTTTAGTTCAATCCAATGTTACAGCAGTTAGTAAACTTAATCCGGGAGATACAGCTGTAATTCTAGCAAAAGTTGCAGAATCAAACACGTATTCGTGGGTTAGAGGTCCTTATACCTCTGCTGAATTACTTAAGACGATGAAGGGGATAACAACCTTACAGTTACCTTCAAGCATAGATGCACTAGAAATAACGAAACGTGGACCATCCGGTCGCGTTATTGAACTCCAAGTCAATGGACAAGTCATGGACGTGAAATATCCAGATATGTTCAGATCTGCCCTTAACGGACTACCAAGTACATTGTTTGATATTGTATCAACAGGAAGTTATACTGTATTAGGTTCAGACGGTGTAACGGTAAAGGCATCTGCTTCTTCTAGTACTTCCGTTATTTCAGCTTCAGGGACTAGTAGTCTTAACAATGCGGGAACTGTCATCATGAATAGTGAATCAAAGGCAGAAGTATTGGAAGCAGGTCAGAAGTTTATATTTATTGGACAAGGAAATGGTCATGGTCTAGGGCTTTCTCAGTGGGGAGCAAAAGGCATGGCGGATGCAGGGAATGATTATCAGGATATTTTGAAACACTATTATCAAAATGTCACTATTACTAAGGAATGACGACACATGGATGTAGAATTATATAATTTTGATCTACCAGAAGAATTGATTGCACAGACGCCACTTTTTGATCGAAGTTCATCACGATTGCTTACGCTGAATAAAGAAGATGGTAAGACAGAACATCATACCTTTAAAGATATAACGGAATATCTTAAGCCAGGCGATACGCTGGTATTGAATGACACTCGCGTTATCCCTGCAAGACTATTTGGTGTAAAGGAAGATACGGGTGCTAAGGCCGAGGTTCTATTACTTAAGAATTTAGGTGAGGATCGCTGGGAAGCATTAGTTAAGCCAGGAAAAAAACTGAAACAAGGAAATACGATCGTTTTTAGTGAAGAACTTAAAGCGGTGATTGAGTCTGAAGGTGATATGGGAGGCAGAGTACTCAAGTTTACTTATCATGGAGTATTTCAAGAAATCCTAGATCGGATTGGACAAATGCCACTTCCTCCATATATTAAGGATAAGCTTGATGATCGTGAACGTTACCAAACGGTGTATGCGCGTCATGAAGGTTCAGCAGCTGCACCTACAGCAGGCCTTCATTTCACAGAGGAATTACTTGATGATATCCGTGCAAAGGGTGTGTCAGTAGCGTTTATTACACTGCATGTGGGATTAGGAACCTTCAGACCCATGTCAGTGGAACGAGTAGAAGACCACGTGATGCATGAGGAGTACTATTCTTTGTCTCAAGAAACGGCAGATCTACTCAACGATACTCGTCGTGATGGAGGTAGAATTATTGCTGTCGGAACAACTTCATGTCGAACGTTAGAGACAGTAGGGAAGCAATGTTCAGGTGGACCACTCAAGGAAAGTAGTGGCTGGACCAGTATTTTCATGTTTCCGGGTTATGAGTTTACGGTTGTGGATGCATTGATCACGAATTTCCATTTACCGAAATCCACCTTGGTCATGTTGGTTAGTGCATTGGCAGGGAGAGAACATATTCTTGATGCGTATAAAGAAGCCGTGAAGGAAAAGTATCGGTTCTTCAGCTTCGGCGATGCAATGTTTATTTATTAAAATAGGTAAAAAGTGAAAGTGAGTTTTACTTGAGTCTAGAAGAACGTTATATAAGGAAGGAATTCAAATACACTATGGCAGCAGCAATTACTTATGAACACATTAAAACATGTAAGCAATCAGGAGCTCGATTAGGGCGTGTTCATACGCCTCATGGAATTATTGAGACACCTACATTTATGCCTGTTGGAACACTAGCAACCGTGAAGACGATGAGTCCGGAAGAACTTAAGCAAATGGATGCTCAGATTATTCTAAGTAATACGTATCATTTGTTCCTACGTCCTGGACACGATATTATCCGTGAAGCGGGTGGTCTACACAAATTTATGAATTGGGATCGCCCAATCCTAACGGATAGCGGTGGTTTTCAAGTATTTAGTCTTAGTGAAATGCGTAAAATCACAGAAGAAGGCGTTCATTTCCGCTCTCATCTAAATGGTGATAAATTGTTCCTTTCACCAGAGGTAGCCATGGAAATTCAGAATGCACTTGGATCAGATATAATGATGGCGTTTGATGAATGTCCTCCTTATCCTGCAGAATATGATTATGTGAAGAAATCACTTGAACGCACGACTCGTTGGGCTGAACGTTGTCTTGAAAGTCATGCCCGCACGAAAGATCAAGGCCTATTTGCTATTGTGCAAGGTGGGATGCATGAAGATCTTCGGAAGCAAAGTGCACGTGATTTGACTTCCATGGATTTCCCGGGGTATGCTATTGGTGGACTCAGCGTAGGAGAGTCTAAGCAGATCATGTATGATGTGCTGGATTATACAGTTCCATTACTTCCTAGTAATAAACCCCGTTATTTAATGGGTGTGGGGTCTCCGGATGCGCTAATTGAAGGATCTATTCGTGGAGTAGATATGTTTGACTGCGTTCTCCCAACACGGATTGCTCGTAATGGGACAACAATGACAAGCGAAGGACGAGTTGTGATCCGCAACGCTAAGTATGCTCGTGATTACGGTCCACTAGATCCAGCATGTGATTGTTATACATGTAGGAATTACTCGAGAGCTTACCTGCGGCATTTGATTAAGGCAGACGAGACCTTTGGACTGAGACTGACTACATACCATAATCTGCATTTCTTGCTAGAGTTAATGCGCAAGGTTCGTCAGAGTATTATGGACGACAGACTGCTAGATTTTCGCGATGAGTTTTTTGAACAGTATGGGCTTTACGAGAATCTTAAAGGTTTCTAGAATGAAGCAATCTATTTGAGGGGGAAGTTACATGTCTGAAATGATTCAATTATTATGGCCTTTTGTTCTTATGTTTGCGATCTTTTACTTTTTGTTAATTCGTCCGCAACAAAAGAAACAAAAAACACGTGCATCCATGTTAAGTGCTCTTAAAAAGGGAGATAAGGTAGTAACCATTGGTGGTCTTCACGGTACAATCGTAGAAATTACTGATGATATTATCGTACTTCTTGTGAATGATGTTACAAAACTTACTTTTGACCGTAGCGCGATTAGCCAAGGTGTTCGCACAGACGTTGAAAGTAAATAAAGTACATTCTTAATCTAGAACTATATTGTGAAATCAAAGAAGAGGTTGTCCATATCGTCGTTAGACGAAATGGATAACCTCTTTTGCATGATACGGTGTAATGGTTGATTCATTATTTACTATTGTGAGGCACACGAATTTTATGAGGAGCTTTCTTATAAAGGGGTTTTTCCTCTTTTCTAAGAATTGATTTTGCCCAATAAATACCTAAACTGGATGAAATAATGCCGAGGAGTGAACCCGCAAACATGTCACTAACCCAATGTATACCAAGATAGAAAATGCTGAATATAATAATGATTCCACTTATCCCTGTGATGATTCTCCAACGACGATTACCTGAACGTGCACCCAATAGTAATATCGTCATAGAGATGGAAGTATGAAGGCTTGGGAAGCAATTGTTCAGACCGGATAGAGGTCTATAGGATTCCTCGAATGTAGGAAATACATCTAGCATATGAAAACGGACTCCTGCGGGTGGATAGGACCATACCTCATTTACGGGAAAAAACAGGTAAAAGGGAATTGCGACAGAGTAATTAATAATGATAGCGAAGCAAATGGCATATACAAATAACTTGTTACGATCTAAAAGGTAAACCCCAATGGAGGAAATTAGTAAGGATTGAAAAACAATAACATAGAAGAAGACGCATATTTGGGTGATGATTGGATTGTAGAAAAAGTCTTGTATATTTCTTACGATATGTCCCTCTATACCGAAGATCCAGGGGGTGAAATCAGCATAATATTTCATGTTGTGTTCAAAGCGTAGTTCATTTTTATTAATGAACAAGATCGCTGCAACCGACAAGATTAATACTATAAATTTACGTGAAGATAGAATGGTTGCAGCGAGCTCTTTGATGACTAGAAAAGGATTACGCATTGATCCTATCCATATAAGCAGTATAATCGTTACTGTTGAGGCTAAAGCAATGGTTCCCATGGATTGATATAACACAAAAACGGCCTCCTCTTTATAACATGACTTCATCTAGTGTACCATATTTATAAGGAAGAGACTATTTATGGGAATTACTTATTTTGCTTTAAATTTACCCCGAACATTCCTCCAATAGCACCAATAACAAAGGCAAGGCCAATCCAAAGAATATTTCCAAAATGAAGTGAGTTATCTAAGGCTAGAAAACTGATGAGTAGAATGATTAATGTGTAAAAGGCACCCGTTAATCCCCCGTGATACCATCCTTTTTTACCAGCACGTTTACCCGATACCATCCCTCCAACGATCGCGGAGAATATATGAATAATATAAGTATACGTGCCAAGATCGTGTTCCTGCATTTCACTTAACCATAAGAATAACGATAGAACGAATGAACCCATCATCATCCAAAAGAACGCATACCAAAGTCCAGCAAGTAATGGGCTGGTAATTCGAAATGAGATGAATTGACGAATAAATTGCATCTGAGAGACCCCCCTTTATAGTTGATTAGTTACTGTCATTGTATGATGGGGCTTGCCCCAGTAGTACAAGAAAGCACAGAGTTGATGGTGAAAGTGACTTTCCATTAATTAAAACGCAGATGATTGCATGAGCTTGCTATAAACAGGTGACAATAGAAATAAATAATAGTCTAATCTTGACAAGATTAAGGGGTGGATTTAATTGACGGGAGATATTTCAACATACATTTTAAGGACATTATTGATGTATGTTGTTATCTATTTCACGATTCGTATTATGGGTAAGCGCGAAATAGGAAAGCTTTCTCTGTTCGATCTAGTTATCTCTATCATGATTGCTGAAATTGCTGTATTTGTAGTGGAAGATATGAAACGTCCCATTATGGATGGAATCATTCCTATGGCTGTACTTGTGGTTCTGCAGGTCATCATTGCAAAAATAAGTCTGAAAAGTAGAAAACTTCGGTTATTGTTTGATGGTAAACCTTCCGTATTGATATCTAACGGTAGACTCCATCGAGATGAGATGAAGAAACAACGTTACAATCTGGATGATCTTATGCTACAGATCCGTCAAAAGGATATTGATAATATTGCTGACGTGGAGTTTGCTATTTTAGAGACAACGGGTCAACTTACAGTACTTCCTAAAGAATCGAATTCGGGTATGAATTTTTCCAATGCCAATGCCAAGAAATCGAAGAGAAGAAAGAAAGTTCTGATTCCAGCCGGAAAGATCACACATCAAGGAATACCTGTACCCCTAATTATGGATGGTAAAGTCCAAGATGATAATTTGGCATTGATCAAAAAGTCACGCTTTTGGTTGAAAAACCAAATTCAGGCTAAAGGTGCAGAAAATTTTGAAGATGTTTTTATGTGCAGTATTGATCATCAAAATCAAATTTACATCGATTTTAAGGAAAAAATAGCGGGTAAGCCGGTTAAGTAACCGTGCGAAACCATTTACCAATGAGTGGTGTTTTTTCTAAATCACGAATAGATACGAGTTTAATACTAAATATAATAATGATATAAATTAGGATTCCTACTATACCTGCAACGATGAACTGAAACCAAGGGTGATCATGGAATGGAAGGTGATTATACGCATATTGTGTGCCACCAGCCATGATGATCATAGCTACACCCATTTTGAAGAAGTCGAAGAGCTTATATTTAAAAGACAACATTCTAGCTACACTGAATCCATGTAACATGGTTACGATGATACTATTTGCAATAATAGCTATCACGGCTCCTAGAATTCCGAATTCAGGTTGGGAAGCTAAGTACCAGATTAGGAACAGCTTGATGGCAGAACCTATTAATGTATTACGAAGTGCTTTACCCGGATGATCTAGCGCCTGCAAGGCAACCTGTAGCGGGGCCTGTACGTAAATAAATAAGGCGAAAGGCGCCATCAGGTGCAACATGCTTGAAATATTCTGGTCGTTATATAAAAGCAAGCATAGCGGAGCAGCGAGGATAAACATAAGGACAGAGAAGGGTGCTCCGGTGACCAGTGCAAGCCGTATGGTCTGGTTGAGCCTTTTGTGTATCGTGATCATATCCTTGCGAGCGGCTGCCTCTGATAAAGAAGGAACAAGGGAGACAGCTAATGAAGCGGTTAGTGCGCTGGGAAGGAGTAGCAATGGAATGATCATTCCTTGTAATGCTCCATATTGTGCTGTTGCAATAGAAGTAGCAAAACCGGCTATGGCTAGACTTTGTGCTGTTATGATAGATTCAAACAGATAGGAGAATGATCCTACAAGCTTACCTGCAGTGACAGGAATAGTAATTTTTAATAAGCGATGAAGTACTCCTCTTGTGGGTATGTTAGCAGGTTCATGGGGGTTAACAGGTTCGGCAATATTCTCGGGTTCGGTCATATCCTCCTTTCTATTCTCCGCATGGTATTGCCATAACAATATAAGTAAACCAATAAATTCACCGGCCATCACACCAAGCATTGCACCAGCTGCACCGAACTCAATTCCTTTGGGTAAAAGGAGAAATGAGAACCAAAGGACACAAACAATTCTGACCACGGTCTCAACAATGGAGGATAGGGCAGATGGAATCATATTTTGTTTTCCTTGGAAGTAACCCCGATAGACTGAGGATATAGCTACAATCACTAGCATAGGACTCATACTAACGAATGTATGATAGACTCGGGGGTCTGTTAGAATATTATTTGTAATCCAAGGGGCAAATAAGATCGATAGCAGCATAAAGACAATACCGAGTCCAATCGTTAACCCAAGACTAACTCGTAAAACGGCACGTGAGTTTCTTGGATTATCTGCTGCATCAGCTTCAGATACCAGTTTGGAGATAGCAAGAGGGATGCCTCCCGTAATGATCGTTATTAGAACGATAAAAAAAGGATATGCAAGTTGGTAAATTCCAACCCCCTCAGCTCCTATAATTCGTGGTAAGATTATTCGGGGAATGAACCCGAGAATCCTATTGATGATTCCTGCTGCCAATAATATCAAGGTACCTTGTATAAATGTTTGTTTTATATGTCTACGTTTATTCAACTTTTCACTCCCTCTTCCAAGAATCAAGCTTAGCCGGTTATCCAGCATGACCACTATTATATGGATATGCTCAACCTGTCCATTCTCATGCTAAAGCTTTGTAATAGAATAAATATAAAAAGGAAATAGACCTCCAAGGTCGAATTACTTGTTAAGAGATATAGACATCATGAGAGAGGAGGGATACACGTGGGAGTAAAAGATTTAAGTAGTGTCCAGCTCGATGATGATATTCACATGATGTGCATGAGTAAAGCGGCAGAATTTAGACTTATCGGATATGAGCACGTGACCGGTAAAGATGTATGGGACTGTGTAAGTTCGAAATACGAGAAGGAAGGGATTCCTCCTCTCTATAAGTTAGTGAATGATATTCTATCTTTGAAAGTAACGAATTTTATGAATTTTATGACGATGGCTGCCTATCGAGGATCTTCTTTCGATTAAGAAAGGGTCCTTTTTGTCATATAGAGTTAAGGTAGAATGTGGTTCTTTTTCACAAAATGACACAAATTTATAATTTTGATAAATTGACTGCATTTTAACGCATGGCTATAATAGGAATATTGAGAACGAAAGGGGAACTAAGAACGGAATGAAAAGAATTATCAGTTTTTTCGTTACAGTAATCGTGTTGACTGCCGTTATGGCTGTGTCTACCCCAGGATTACTGGATAAGGTCCGATTGGGCCTTGACCTTAAGGGAGGATTTGAAATTCTCTATGAGGCTAAGCCACTAGTCGAGGGACAAGCTGTTACCAAAGAATCTTTGAACAGTACAGCAAAAAGTTTAGAAAAACGTGCTAACTTAATGGGAACTAGTGAACCCGAAGTGACAACTGAAGGAGCTAATCGAATTCGTCTGAAGATCGCAGGAGTAACAGACGAGGCTGAGGTTAGAAAGAAAATGAAAGAACCTGCGAATCTAACGTTTCGTAGTTCGCCCACTGGAGGCATTGAACCGACAGATTTTACTAAAATCGAGCTCTTAGGAAGCGATTTTAAAGAGAATGGCGCAGAAGTTGGCTTTGATAATCTAAATAATCCGGAAATTAGTATTACGGTGAAAGATAAGGCTAAATTTGCGGAAGTTACAAAACGCCTTATTAACAAAGAACTAGCTATTTTCTTGGATGAAAATTTGCTATCAGCTCCAACTGTAAGAGCTGAATTAACGGATGGGAAAGCTTCAATCAGTGGTAATTACACGATTGATGAAGCTAAGAATATTCGTGATACGATTAACTTAGGATCGTTGCCACTTAGCCTTACAGAGAAATACTCTCAAAGTGTTGGGGCGACACTCGGTAAACAATCACTAGATCAAACGATTGTAGCGGGACTTATAGCATCCGTATTAATTCTTATTTTCATGATTGGAATGTATCGTTTGCCTGGGTTACTAGCAAGCTTTGCTCTGATCTTGCATACATGGTTGCTAATCTTAGTATTCGTTCTAGCTGACTTCACATTAACTTTGCCGGGTATAGCAGCGTTTATATTGGGGATTGGTATGGCAGTAGATGCTAATATTATAACTAATGAACGGATTAGAGAAGAAATGCGGAATGGAAAAAGTGTTCTATCTTCTGTTAAAGCAGGGAATAAATCCTCTTTCCGTACGGTAATAGATTCTAATATTACAACAATCATTGTTGCAGGTGTTATGTTTGCTTACGGAACAGGTGCTGTAAAAGGCTTTGCATTAGTACTCATTGTTGAAATTGTATTGAGTATTGCAACGAACCTTTACTTCTCCCACTGGTTGCTTAGCCTATTGGTTAAGTCAGGCCTACTTAAAAAGCCGAAGCAATTTGGTGTAAAGGAGAGTGAAATTCGTGAGCTTTAAGAAAGAGATTGATTTCGTTCATATTAGTAAGTATTTCTATACAGCTTCCATCATTCTAACGATCGTAGGGATTATTTGTCTTTCTGTATTCGGGCTGAACTTCGGAGTTGACTTTCGTGCAGGTTCCAATGTAGATATATCCCTTTCGAAATCTCTAACACAGAGTCAAGTACTACCTATTCTCGAGAAACTTGGAATAGAAGACGGAACGAGTATTACTCCTGGGGATAAACGAATGAATATCCGATTCATCGAAGAGTTGAATGAAGAGCATGATAACCAACTTAAAGCTGAGATTCTAAAGCTGGATGGTACTGCATCTTTTGAGATCAATACGGTAGACACAGAGATGGCGAAGGAACTTGGAAGAAATGCCATTTACGCTGTGCTTCTATCTTGTATTGGGATCATTATTTATGTAAGTATCCGCTTTGAATGGCGGTTTGCGCTGGCAGCTATATTGGCGCTGATCCATGATGCATTTTTGGTTGTTACCGTGTTCTCCATCTTCCGTTTGGAAGTGGATTTGATCTTTATTACCGCCGTGTTAACGATTATCGGTTATTCAATTAATGATACCATTGTTATCTTCGACCGAATCCGTGAGAACTTGCGCTTCGCTAAGCTCAAAACCGAAAAAGATCTTAATGCATTAGTGAACAAGAGTGTGAATCAAATGCTTATGCGTTCACTCTATACTGCTCTTACGGTCTTTATTGCAGCGCTCTTCCTATACCTATTTGGAGGAGAATCGATTAAAATGTTCTCCTTGGCTATGGTTGTAGGATTGATATTTGGTGCTTACTCTTCCATCTTTATTGCTAGTCCTTTCTGGCTATTGCTTAAAAGTAAACAAAAGAATAAGAAACTCGGCAAAGCATCTTAAGCCTAAAAAATGTTGTTGAAATCATATTATGAAAGCCGCGGTCTATAACGACGCGGCTTTCATAATGACTAGGTATTAATGTGCATCGTTTCGTTAGATTTAAGTACGAGAAGATCGGCAAGGTATACATGGATACTAGTTATCGGAATTGAAGTTGCTAGAGGGGGGCCCATGTGACTATACAACGTTCAGCATCAACGGAAACCGTAACTTGGACAGGAATTGTTTGTGAATTTGGACTTGCTATCTTTAAGGGGATTGTTGGTTATTTCTCCGATAGTAAAGCTTTATTGGGAGATGCATTGTATTCTGCTACGGAAGCTTCTACATCACTAGCAAATAAACTTCCTTGGAAGCGAAAGGCTACAGTTGGAGGTAATCGCCAATCAGTTAGAATAGAACCTGTGCTAGCGATTATCTTTTCAGTATTAGTTCTCATGGGAGGACTAAAAATTGCTTCGGGTGCGATTCACAATCTTTCGAAGGATGATTTGAAATCACCGGGACAATTCTCAGTGATTGCCGTCTTTGTTTCTCTTGCGGTTAGAGAAGCCATTTTCCAATTTCAATACCGTACATCCAAAAAGAGAAATGAAGGAAAACAGGTAACCTATACTTCAAATCATCGGCTAGGAATATATTCGTCTTTTATCGTATTGCTTGGTGTATTCCTTTCGGTCGCAGGTAATATGTATGGGTGGCCAGGTTTACTATATATGGACTCTATTGCAGCTTTAATTGTATCTGTTCTAGTGCTGAGAAAAGGTTATCTTCTTATAGTAAATTCTGTATATGGTAGGATTGCTCATCAGGAAATAGAGGAAGAGAATTCCGCGAATTTTATCGATACCGTTCAGCGTGTCCATGGAATCATAACTGTAGACGATCTGAAGTCACATGAGCAGGGACATTACATTGTTATTTATGTGAAAGTGAGTGTTAATCCAACTATTACGGTATTGGAAGCACAAGATATAGCTGACTGTGCCAAAAAGCTTCTAATGAATCGGTTTCTCCATGTGAGTGACGTGAACATTCAAGTTGTTCCTTATGATCCTGGATATCCTTATAAATCTAATCATGATCTAACTAGTCGAGATGTACCAACGTTACTACAGTAAATACAAGAAATGATACATGAAGAAGGTAGGAAAGAAAGGTGAATATACGTGCTCCATTCGAAATATAAGTGGCAGCCACAGACATTCGATGCTAAAGAAAGCCAAGCGTTTGCTGACGTATTGTCTATTTCTCCGTTGCTCGCTTCCCTTCTTATCACAAGAGGAATTTGTACTGTTGAAGAAGCCGAAATGTTTATAAAAGGAAACATGAATGATATTCATGATCCTTACCTATTACATGGTATGGCAGAAGCAGTACCCAGAATTCATCATGCTGTGGATAATGACGAACATATATTGATATATGGGGATTACGATGCTGACGGAGTATCCAGTACGTCACTGATGATTCATCTGATGCGTCACATGGGTGCATCATACGATATTTATATCCCTCATCGTTCCAACGAAGGGTATGGTCTTCATAATCATGCGATAGATTGGGCACATCAACAGGGTGTCTCTCTAATCATTACGGTTGATACGGGCATAAGTGCTGTGGACCAGGTAGCCTATGCTAATTCCCTTGGGATTGATGTTATTGTTACGGATCATCACGAGCCTCCTGAGATTCTACCTAACGCGTATGCTCTGATTAATCCTAAACTATCTAACTGTACTTATCCTTATAAGGGTTTAGCGGGTGTAGGCGTTGCATATAAGCTATGTCAGGCTTTAATTGGCAACCCACCATTAGAATGGACAGAACTTGTTGCTATTGGTACTGTAGCTGATTTAATGCCTCTGACAGGTGAGAATCGTATTCTTGTTCGAACAGGTTTGGAATCGATGCGTAAGTCTTCTTTTCAAGGGATTCAAGCATTGCTTGAGGTATGTGGAATTGTTAAGGAAACAGTGACATCCACCAATATTGCCTTTGGTATGGCTCCTAGAATTAATGCAAGTGGACGATTAGATCATGCAGGTAGAGCTGTTTCTTTACTAACGACAGAAGATCCGTCCGAAGCGCTAGGTCTTGCCCATGAATTAGATAACTTGAATAAGCAGAGACAAAAGGTAGTTGAGGATATTCTTCAAGAGGCTCTTGCACAACTCGAAGAGAAGATACAATCGGTAGGCCTTCCCTCTGTTATTGTGTTAGCAGGAAAGGACTGGAACGTGGGTGTAGTCGGCATAGTAGCATCCAAAATCTTAGAACGTTATTATCGCCCTGTCATTATATTAGGTATAGATGGTGATAATGGAGTGTGTAAAGGTTCCGCTCGTTCCATCCCTGGACTTGATATGTATGCTGCTTTAACATCTTGCAAACATTTGATGGACCATTATGGGGGACATTCGGCAGCAGCTGGAATGAGCTTGTCTGTCGAACAGTTAGGTGATTTTGAAAGTGCTCTGAATCATTTTGCCAAAAACATTCTAAAGCCCGATGATCTCATTCCTATCGTAGTGGCTGATGGCGAATGGAAGGTATCAGATTTACCTATCTCTGTCATTGAAGAAATAGAGTTACTGCAACCTTTTGGAATGGCTAATCCTATTCCGCGCTTCATCATTAGGGATATTGAGCTACAAGAAACTCGTAAAATGGGTCGTGATCAGAAACATCTTCGACTTACGATGAAGCAAGCAAATGGAATGATGGAAGCTGTTGCATTCGGTCAAGGTGATCTAGCAGATGTATTGACTACGGGGACATCAATGGACGTTATAGGGGAATTATCAATTAATGAGTGGAATGGATCTCGAAAACTGCAATTTATGCTCCATGACTTAGCTATTTCAGAACCTCAAGTGTTTGATTTACGTGGGGTCAAAGATCCACAGGTAGAGATGAATCACTTTTTACGGATCATGAGTCCTCGTCTTCGTGGCCATTCTGCTCAAGTTGGTGTTCTATTTGATGAAAAAATGCGACAAGATGTAAGAAATGAATTGAACGAACTATCCTTTTGGGTATATGATAAGAACGGTGGAATGGTTTCTGCGAACTCCATAGCTGAACAAGAGGGTAAAGAAGACATAACGACCTTGTTTGTTCTGGATGCACCCCAATCGACACGACAGTTAGATGAGATAATGACCACATTTAAGTCATTAAGCAATATTTTCTTGCTACACGCGACGGATGTTCGAGAGAAACTTCAAGTTCCTGATCGAGAACTGTTTAAAAAGTTGTATATATTGTTGTCTCGTATTGGAACTGATCCAGTATTAGAGCGGGATGTATTATCCCAAATTAGTCGTCAGTCATCCACCTCTGTAAGAATGCTCTCCAAGATGATGGATGTGTTCGAGGAGTTATCCTTTATTGAACGAAGTAACGGTTATATTACGTTGGTGTCTAAACCTTCCAAAAGGGACTTAGATCATTCTTTTCACTTTCGGGATTTAGGAAATCTTGCAGAAATGGAGCACCATTTGCTCTATGCCAATACAGCACAATTAATGGATTGGATGAAAAGCCTTTTGAAGGGTGCCTCATAATATCCAAAGAAGTAACGCTCAAAACATGGTATATGCTTTCGAAGTGTGTTTTTACGAAGTATATCCAAGAAGTAACGCTCAAAACATTTAGGAGGAAATAACTTGAATTTGAAAGATTATATTCGTGTCATCCCTGATTTTCCAGAACCGGGAATTAGTTTTAAAGATATAACAACCCTACTTAAAGATGGTGCTATGTACAAAAAAGCTATTGATGAATTGAAAGAGCTTGTTGCACATCTTGAAATCGATCTAATTGCTGGGCCAGAGGCTCGTGGCTTCGTCGTAGGTGCTCCACTTGCCTATGCGTTAGGTGTTGGTTTTATTCCAATCCGTAAAAGTGGTAAGCTTCCTTATGAGACCATAGAGTTGGGCTATAATCTTGAATATGGTAAAGATAGTCTAGCTATGCATACAGATGCGATTGAAAAAGGTCAAAAAGTGTTAATCGCAGATGATTTATTAGCTACAGGTGGAACCATCTCTACTTCCGTAAACTTGGTTCGTCAGTTGGGTGGAGATGTCGTGGGTGCTGCTTTCCTAATCGAACTAGATCCACTTAAGGGACGCGACAAATTAACAGACGTAGAAGTGTTCTCACTTCTATCCTATGAAGACTAAGGGATAGGTTTCCCGGGAAATAGTCGAATAAACACATAAAACCCCCTCATCCTTTTCAGAAGGATGAGGGGGTTTTATGTGTGATATACAGGGTTAATACATTAGATGGTAGGCGGCTCTTCAACGGGAGAGTCCTCTTTCTCGTTAGATAATCCCAGTACTTCAATTAATTTGACAAGCAGGCTTAGGACGATCCCTACAATGGTTGCTAATGCCATTCCTTTGAGCTCAACGCCGAATATGTTTAGCGTCGCGCCACTTAGACCAGTAACCAATACAAGTGTAGCTAGAATCATATTGGATGCTTTTGAGAAATCAACCTTCTGTTCTACAAAAATACGGAGACCTGAAGCAGCAATAACACCGAATAAAAGAAGAGATACGCCGCCCATTACAGCATCTGGGATATTAGAAATAACAGAAGAGAAGGTTCCAGAGAAGGATAGAAGAATGGCGATAATAGCCGCTCCACCGATGACAAATACAGAGTAAACCTTCGTGAGCGCCATAACACCTATATTTTCGCCATAGGTAGTATTTGGAGTTGAACCGACAAATCCGGAGAAAATAGTGGAGATCCCATTACCTAGGAGTGAACGGTGTAGACCCGGTTCTTTATTTAGATCTTTGCCGACAATGCTACTTGTTACAAGTAGATGACCTATGTGTTCAACGATGACCACAAGAGACACGGGAATGATGGTCAGGATGACTGTTATGTCCCAACTAGGTGTTGTGAAATGTGGGGCAGAGAAGAAACTAGCATTCGCGATCGCAGTTGTGTTTAATTCACCCATAAAGTATGCCAAGAGATATCCGGTTACAATACCAATCAAGATGTGAATGATTTTAGAGAAACCACGGAACATCAGCGCCCCAATGACAGTAACACCCAGTGTAGACATGGATATAATGATTGTAGATGAATCGGGGGTCCATGCTGTTGCGGCATCAGCAGGGGCTATCAATCCTGCCATGCGTGCGGCTACAGGTACTAGCTCAAGTCCTATAGTTGCTACAATGGCTCCCATAACAGCTGGAGGGAAGACGACATCAATCCAGCCTGTCCCAGCAAGTTTAACAATTAAGGCTACAATACAGAATATAACGCCGGTAACAATGAATGCACCTAATGCTAATGAATAGCCTTGGCCAGGATTGTTAATGATGACCATACTGACAGGAGATATAAAAGCAAAACTGGAGCCTAAGTATGCGGGGATTTTCCCCTTACAAATCAGAATATAGAACAAAGTACCGATTCCATTCATTAATAGAATCATCCCTGGATCGACACCGAAAAGATTAGGAACTAAGACGGTGCTGCCAAACATAGCGAATAAGTGCTGTAGACTAAGTAGAAAACCAGGGACTAGAGGTAATCGCTCGTTAACTTGAATTTCTCGTTGCAACATTGTTCACTCCAATTGGTTTTATATTGTCTTTTTGAAAATTGATCTTATATAGATTAAATATATTTGTGGAATATTACAACAACATTTTTGAAATAATCAATATTACGTTAACTTATTGGCGAAAATTGCTCTTCTTTGTAAAGCTTTTCCATGGATTAGATGAAGTGTTGACGTATTACGTCACAAGCGTCATAATTAATAAAAAATCACACGGAGGGAACCTGCAAAGATAATTAGATATGCGGGTTCATTTTATATAGAAGGGAAACGGAATGAACTAGATGGGCATAGAGCGATTACTTGAAAAGGCTGAAGCCTATATAAAAGAAAATGATCTTATCCGCATCCGGGAAGCCTATGACTTTGCTGAACAGGCTCATCACGGTCAAGTGCGGAAATCAGGCGAACCTTATATTCTGCATCCGTTAGCGGTTGCAGATATTGTCGTGAGTATGCAGATGGATACGATATCTGTTATTGCAGCTCTCTTACATGATGTTGTTGAAGATACTACGGTCTCATTAGTTGACATTCGTAATAAGTTCGGTGATACCTGTGCCATGCTGGTGGATGGGCTTACTAAGCTTGAACGTATAAAGTTTAGATCCAAAGAAGAACAACAGAACGAGAATTATCGAAAAATGTTTATTGCCATGGCACAGGACATTCGTGTCATTGTTATTAAATTAGCAGATCGCCTTCATAATATGCGAACATTGAAGTTTCAATCGGAAGAAAGTCAACGCCGAATTGCTTATGAGACATTGGAGATATTCTGTCCTGTAGCAGATCGTTTAGGTATTTCTGCTATCAAGGGTGAGATGGAAGACCTGTCTCTACGCTACTTAAATCCACAGCAATATTATCGTATTGCAAACCTCATTCATAAAAAGCGCGCAGAACGCGAGGGATTCGTGGATAGCGTTATCGTAAGAATAAAAGAAAAACTGGATGAGATGGGGATCGAAGGTGATCTTTCAGGTCGTCCTAAACATATTTATAGCGTGTTCAATAAAATGACTACGAAAAACAAACAATTCAATGAAATATATGACCTACTTGCCATTCGTATCATTGTCGATAATATCAAAGATTGTTATGCGACATTAGGGATTATTCATACCTTATGGAAACCGATGCCAGGTCGATTTAAGGATTATATAGCAATGCCCAAAGCGAATATGTATCAGTCACTGCATACGACTGTAGTGGGCCCTAATGGAGAACCGACAGAAGTACAAATTCGTACGATGGAGATGCATCGTACTGCTGAATTTGGTATTGCTGCGCACTGGGCTTACAAAGAGGGTGCTGCCGCTGTAGGTAACTTCGACAATAAAATGACATTCTTTAGAGAAATTCTAGAACTTCAGCATGAAGCCAAGGATGCGTCAGAATTCGTCGAATCTTTGAAAATGGACTTTTTCTCTGATCTTGTGTTTGTATTTACACCTAAAGGTGAGGTTGTAGAGCTTCCTTCGGGTTCCGTTCCATTAGATTATGCTTATAGAATTCATACGGAAGTTGGTAATCGAACGATTGGTTCGAAAGTGAATGGACGTATCGTACCGTTGGATCATAAGCTGAAGACCGGCGATATTGTTGAAATTATGACTTCCAAGCACTCTTATGGACCTAGTCAGGATTGGCTTAAGATCGCTCAGTCTTCGCATGCTCGAAGCAAGATTAAACAATGGTTTAAGAAGGAAAGACGGGAAGAGAATATTGAAAAGGGACGTGATTCGGTTGAACGTGAACTGAAACGTCTAGGGTTGGATGCTTCCGATTGGATGACTGATGATAAGCTAATGGAAGTCGCGAAGAAGTTTGCTTTTAATGATCCGGAAGATATGCTCTCTGCTGTTGGATTCAGTGGTATAACAGCATCCCAAATCTGTACACGTCTGACAGAGAAGTTACGCAAAGAGCAAGAAGAAGCAAATCTGATTGAATTGACCTCGGAGATCAAGGAAATCAAGGCTCCAACGGTAGAAAAGAAGAATCGTCCTACGAATGGTGTACGTGTGAAAGGAATAGACAACTTGTTAGTACGATTCGCACGTTGTTGTAACCCAGTACCGGGTGACGAAATTATCGGCTACGTGACACGAGGTAGAGGAGTATCGATTCATCGTACGGACTGTCCTAACATCATGTTAGAAGGTGATGGAGAGGAAGCAGCACGAGTTATCGAAGTGGAGTGGGAAGGTCAACTAGAAGCGAATTATAGTGTTGACATCGAGATTACAGGTCATGATCGTAACGGACTCCTAAATGAGGTGCTACAGGCTGTTTCCGAGACGAAGACGAATATTTCTGCGGTGACAGGACGTTCTGATAAGAACAAAATGGCACAGATGCACATGACAATTCTTATTCGGAATACAGATCATCTTCATTCAGTCGTTGAACGTATTAAAAGAGTGAAGGATGTATATACGGTACACCGAATTATCCAGTAATCAGGGATGTATGATAAAAGGAGCGAGTAAGTTCATATGAAAGTGGTAGTACAACGCTGTAAAGAGGCTTCTGTTACTGTTGATGAAGAAGTCGTGGGTAAGATCGATCAAGGATTGATGGTACTTGTAGGAGTCACTCATGAGGATACGGAGAAAGATGCGAAATACTTGGCAGAAAAAGTAACGGGCTTACGTATCTTCGAAGATGATTTTGGGAAAATGAACTTTAGTGTTGTGGATACAAAGGGTGCGATATTATCCGTTTCTCAGTTCACCCTGTATGGTGATTGTCGCAAAGGCAGACGACCGAACTTTATGGCTGCAGCGAAGCCTGATATGGCATTAGAGCTTTATGAAACCTTTAATCGTGAATTAGTCAATAAAGGATTACAAGTTGAAACGGGTATTTTCGGTGAAATGATGGATGTTTCTTTTACCAACTGGGGACCTGTGACCTTGATTATAGATAGCCAAGTAGACGCATAGAAGGTGAATCCCGAGGGAATGATGAGAATAGAGTTCAAGATATTCTTAAGCATCCAAAGGAGCGCTGTATCATGCGACAGTCATCCAAACAAGGGGCATCTCAAGTATTACCCATGTTGCCTATAGGTAGTTTTTATGAAATCATTCAAAGTGATCGTGCTTTAAAAGACGTGTCATATCCAATGTGGTCGGTCTGCCCCAAGGGTAACCATCGTGAAGATATACCAAGGATGTAGCACGTTAAATAGGAGTAAACAGGGACAACCTATCAAGGTTGTCTTTTTTAATATATAGAATTTGCTTATTGAGATGGAGTTGAAACTTGATCTCTTACATAACAGTTAGGTGTTATAAAATACGCGGATTAGGGTAATAACAATTAGATCTTAAAAAAAAGGAGCCCGATATCATGAGTAAAGTTGCATTTCTATTAGCTAATCAATTTGAAGATTCCGAAATGAAAGAACCCTATGATGCTGTGACAAATGCAGGACACGAAGCTGTTATCATTGGGTTGAAAAAAGGCGAAACACTTAAAGGAAAACAAGGTTCATCCACATATACAACAGACTTAGCCGTAGCAGATGCCCTAAAGGAAGAATATGATGCTGTTGTTATTCCAGGAGGTTCTTCTCCAGAAGCGTTACGTCTGGATTCCAATATATTAGAATTTGTAAAAAAAGCGAATGAAAAGAAGAAACCGATCGCCGCGATCTGCCATGGACCACAAATACTTATAAGCGCAGAATTGCTTAAAGGCCGAGTGGTTACTTCTTACCAAGCGCTACAAGATGATATGATCAATGCAGGTGCTGAGTTCAAAAATGAAGAGGTTGTGGTTGATGGTAACTTTATTACTTCACGTACACCTGATGATGAACCCGCTTTTATTCGTGAATTATTAAAGGTACTTTAATCTCATATATTTTGTATGATTCCAGTATGAAAAGGGAGGATTCACATGTCTAAACATATTCAAGCCTATTTCCAAACCGAGGATCAAGCAGAAAGTGCTAGAATTATCCTTCTAACGTATAAAACAGAAAATCTAGAAGTTAGTAAGTTAGCGGAGACTATTGGGCGCAATAATAATCTTCTATTGCCTCTTGTGGCAATAAGTCCATCAGGAAATATGAACAATTCAGGAGCAGTAGGTGTTATGGGTGGTGGAGTCGCTGGAAATAACATTGTTCCAATCATAGAAAGTGATGGTAATTCAGATTCGAACGTTAACAAGAATGGAACGTTAATTGACACTGCGGATGTAACAACTGATAATGTTGAAAACTTGAATTATGTTCTTGTTGCGAAGGTTAAAGATGAGCAATATGATGAAATCGTCCAAAAGCTTCGTGAAGTCCACGCATATGTGGAAAAGATGGATTAGATCCAACCATAATAAAGCGCTTACTTAATTGTAATATAACTGTAATGTAGAATACATGATCCTTTAACATAGCCTGACTATAATAGACCTATGACCCCCTTTTTTTAATATAATTTTGGACCTACAATGTCGATTGTAGGTTTTTTTCTGTCGTAAAAGAGATGTGAACTATTGACTTTAGTGCGCTAGTTCATTACAATCTAAAAATAGTTATAAATTGATTCAATGACAGGATTAAGTAATCCAGGCCCCACAAGATCAGAGAAGAGTCCCTTGGCTGTAAGGATTCTCTTGATGACCGGATGAATGACTTCCTCGAGAACAGTTGGCGAAACAAGTGAAGTCTCATAACATTCACATGATTGTAGTAGCCACCTGCGCTGAACGGGCGTTAATCGTGTAAGCAAATGGTCATGCTCGTCTAAGGACAGTTGGTCATTTGAAATGTGGGTGGTACCACGGGTGATTCGTTAATAACAATCTCTCGTCCCGGTTCTTTTTGAACAGGGCGGGGGATTTTTTGATTTTAAATTGGTTAAATATGTAAACGGAGGTATGGATAGATGGCCTTTCAAAAACCGACAGGAACGCAAGATTTATTGCCAGGAACGGTAGAAAAATGGCAATACGTTGAGCAAAAAGCGAGAGATTTATGTAGACGTTTTAATTATCGTGAAATTCGGACACCGCTTTTTGAACAGACGGATTTGTTTGTACGTGGGGTTGGAGATACAACCGATATTGTTGAGAAGGAAATGTATACATTCAATGATAAGGGTGACCGCAGCATGACATTACGTCCTGAAGGGACGGCTGGTGTAGTTAGAGCCTATGTAGAGAATAAGCTCTACGGTGAACCCGATGTCAGCAAATTGTACTATATCGGATCGATGTTTCGGTATGAACGCCCACAGGCAGGACGATATCGCCAATTTCATCAATTTGGTGTAGAAGCCTTTGGAGCGGTTGATCCTGCGATTGATGCGGAAGTGATATCGCTAGGTTATCAATTTTGTAAGGAGTTAGGACTGCAGGGTGTGAAAGTAGAAATTAACTCTGTAGGTACACCTGAGACTCGTACAGCATATCGTGAGCAATTAATTGCCTATCTAACACCTATGAAAGATAGCCTTTGTAAAGATTGTAAATCTCGGATGGAGCGTAATCCAATGCGAGTGTTGGATTGTAAAGTGGACCATGATAAATTTCATGATGCACCCTCTATTTTAGAAAGTCTAGATGAAGAATGCAGCACTCTTTTTGAAAAGGTAAAGCAGCATTTGGATGTGATGGAAGTGGACTATGTTGTGAATCCAAGATTGGTTAGAGGACTAGATTATTACACGCATACCGCGTTTGAATTTAAAGCAGAAGGTATTGGCGCTATCGACACAATTGGTGGAGGAGGTCGTTATAATGGCCTTGTCAGCGGCATTGGTGGTCCTGACCAACCGGGTATTGGTGTAGGGATTGGGTTAGAGCGTATTATACTTATTCTTGAGAAACAACAGATCGAATTAAATGCACAGAAACCTCTAGATGTATACTTCGTCGCTTTAGGGGAAGCAGCAGATAAAGAAATTACCAAACAATTATTTAAGCTTCGCCAACTTGGTTTCTCAGGAGAACGCGATTATTTGGGACGGAAGATGAAAGCACAAATGAAATCATCTGACCGTTTCAAGGCACGGTATACTGCCATCCTAGGGGATGACGAGTTAGAGCGTGGAGAAATTGCGCTGAAATCGATGGAAACAGGTGAACAACATACTGTGAAATTGGATGAGCTACATCTTAAGCTTGTATAAAATTAGGATTAAAAAAGGAGAACGATTAAGAATGAGTAGAACCCATCAATGTGGAACACTTACGCCAGGCCATATCGGAGAGACAGTTACTTTGAATGGTTGGGTACAGACTCGTCGTGACTTGGGAGGCGTTATGTTTATTGATTTCCGTGACCGTAGCGGGATCGTACAGATCGTATTTAACCCAGCATACTCCGGCGAAGCACTTGCTATCGCTGATAAAGTTCGTAGCGAATATGTACTGAAAGTAACAGGAACAGTTGTAGAACGTGATGCAGAGACTGTTAATGCTAATCTTCCTACGGGACAAATTGAAGTCCATATTACTGAGATCGAAGTATTAAATTCAGCTAAGACACCTCCATTCTTTATCGAAGATGGTGTTGAAGTAGATGAATCACTTCGTCTGAAATATCGATATTTAGATCTACGTAGACCTGAGATGCAGAAGACCCTTATCTTACGTTCAAAGGCTTCCAAAATATTCCGAGACTTCTTGGATGAAGAAGGATTCATTGATGTTGAGACACCTATCTTAACGAAGAGTTCACCAGAAGGCGCGCGTGATTATTTGGTACCAAGTCGGGTCCATGCTGGAGAGTTCTTTGCTCTTCCACAATCACCACAAATATACAAACAATTATTGATGGTCGGTGGACTGGAACGTTATTATCAAATCGCTCGTTGTTTCCGTGATGAAGATCTTCGTTCAGATCGTCAACCTGAATTTACGCAAGTCGATATTGAGACTTCCTTCTTAGATCGAGATACGCTTCTAAACATGATGGAGAAACTGATGGCGCGTCTCTTTAAAGAAACGGTAGGCGTAGAATTACCATTGCCATTCCAACGTATTAGTCATGCAGAAGCGATGAGTAAGTATGGTTCTGATAAACCGGATCTACGTTTTGGCTTGGAACTTGAAGATTTGAGTGACATCGTAGCTAATAGTGGTGCTAAGGTATTCGCTTCTGTGATCGAAAAAGGTGGACAAGTGAAGTGTCTTAACGCTAAAGGATGCGGAACATGGAGTCGTAAGGACATCGATGAGCTTGGAACATATGCAAGCCGTTATGGAGCGAAGGGTCTGGCTTGGGTTCAAGTGAAAGATGGCGAATTCAAGGGTCCAATCGTTAAATTCCTTACAGAACAAGAAATTGAAGCGATTAAAGAACGTACGGGCGCTGAAGAAGGCGATCTTCTATTATTCTCCGCGGATAACAGTAAGGTTGTTGCAGATGTGTTAGGTGCATTACGTCTTAAAATTGGTCGTCAACTAGGATTAATTAACGATAAAGAATTCAAATTTGTCTGGGTATTGGACTTCCCATTACTTAGTTATGATGATGACCAAAAACGTTATATTGCAGAACATCACCCATTCACACGTCCTAAGGATGAGGACTTAGCATTATTCGATACAGATCCTCTAAAAATGCGTGCGGAAGCTTATGATATTGTATTAAACGGCTACGAAGTGGGTGGCGGTTCAATGCGTATATTTAAACGTGAGATTCAGGAGAAAATGTTCAATGCACTTGGTCTTTCACCTGAGGAAGCTTACGATAAATTCGGATACTTACTTGATGCATTTGAGTATGGAACTCCACCTCATGGCGGGATTGCCTTTGGTTTAGACAGACTTGTTATGTTATTAGCTGGTCGTACGAACCTTCGTGAAACGATTGCTTTCCCAAAAACAGCCAGTGCTACGGATCTGTTGATGGATGCTCCTTCACCGGTAGAAAATGTGCAGCTTGAACAGCTTCATATTAAATTGTCCAAAAAACCAGGTGATGACAAGAAATCATAAAGGAGGTCTAGTTAGATGCTGAATCAATTCTCGCGTACAGAACTCGCGATTGGATCAGAAGGCCTTGAAATCATGAAGAATAGCACGGTAGCCGTCTTGGGTATCGGGGGAGTGGGCTCCATTGCAGTGGAGGCCCTCGCTCGTACAGGAGTTGGACGAATCATTCTGATTGACAAAGACGTTGTGGATATCACGAACGTTAATCGACAAATTCATGCCTTAACTACGACAGTAGGTCAGAAAAAGACAGAATTAATGGTTGATCGGGTTAAACTCATTAATCCAGAGTGTGAGGCTATCGCGCTCAATATGTTTTATACGGATGAAACGTATGAGGAATTATTTAAATATGACTTGGATTATGTACTAGATGCGTCTGATACCATTGTGTATAAAATTCATATTATTAAAGAATGCCTCAAGAGAAAGATTCCGATGATTTCTAGTATGGGTGCTGCGAACAAGATGGATCCAACACGTTTTCAAGTAGCAGATATATCGAAGACAACAATGGATCCTATTGCCAGGGTCATTCGTACTACACTTCGCAAGGATGGTATTAAGAAAGGCGTGAAAGTCGTGTTCTCTACGGAGACACCGATGAAACCACGCGAAGATATCACACAGAAGATTGTGCCGGAGAATGCACCAGATAGACGGAAAGCGAAGCAACCGCCTGCGAGCAATGCTTTTGTACCGCCAGTTGTAGGATTAATTATGGCTAGTGTTGCGGTTCGAGAGTTACTTGCTAACAATGGGATTGTGACATAAACGTGAATTTTTAATTTCAAAATAGGGTTGGCGTGGTTGCCGAATTTCGGTCTCCACGTCCTTTTTTTGTGATTATGAGATATGCTAGAGACTGAATTTAAATGTAAATAGAGAATAGGGGAGCAAGTAGATGAAAACAGGATTTTGGCACCGAAGTTTAGGTCTTACCCCAGAAGATGATTGGAAGAAAGAATGGATTGCAGGATTGGTATCCTATTTTGCAGTTGTTTATATTGTGATGGTCAATGCTACGATTCTTCACGATGCAGGAATGCCACTAAAAGCAGCCATGGTGGGTACACTACTAACGTCAATTATGGGGTGTCTGCTAATGGCTTTTGGAGGGAAGTCACCTATTATTGTTGTCCCGGGTATGGGAATTAACGCCTTTTTCACCTATACGCTAGTCCATTCTATGAAGCTTAGCTGGCAGGAAGCGCTTGCTGTTGTTAGTGTTACGGGCGTGATTTTTTCAATCGTAGCTTTTACTTCGTTATACAAAATCATCAGTGAAGCCATTCCTAAGAATCTTCAACATGGTATAACCGTAGGAATTGGATTATTTCTAACGTTCATTGGATTACAGAAATCTGGCATTGTAGTTGCACATCCGACGACATTTGTCGCTATTGGACATTTCTCAGATCCATCCGTTATCGTATCTTGTGTGACGTTACTCTTAGGATTAGTTCTTTTTGTACGAGGAGTACAGGGAGGCATGCTCATTACGATGCTTGTAGGAACTGGACTTGCGTATCTCCTAGGCGCCGGACCAACTTCAACTAAAGCGGAGTCAGGTCATACCTTCCAAGCATACGGTGAGGTATTTGCAGGACTATCATGGACCAGTATCGGAAGTATCGTATTTTGGATTGCTGTTTTTCTCATGTTGTTGATTGTTGTCTTTGAAAATATTGGGTTAGTTGCTTCTCAGACAACTCTTATAGGACGTCCAGAGAACTTTAAGGGAAGCCTCAGAGCCTTGTCAGTAACGAATATATTTGCCGGTATATTTGGTACAAGCCCTGTTGTAGCTGCTGCAGAGTCTACTGCCGGTATCGCGGCAGGAGGGCGTACTGGGTTGACCTCATTAGTATCAGCTATTTTGTTTGGGGCAACATTTTTCTTTATCCCCCTACTGACTTGGATTCCGGATAGTGCTCTCGCACCTATTCTAATTATTATTGGTGGGTTGATGGTTCAAAGTGTACAGGAAATGGATTTCAAAGATCTTACCGAAGCTTTTCCAGCTTTCTTGTTGATGGTGATGATTCCATTTACTTACAGTATTGTGGATGGTATGGCCTTTGGCTTCATTGCGTATCCTGTTGTGAAGTTAGCTCAGAATAGAGGGAAAGAAGTTTCTCCCGTTCTATACGGAATTGCTATTTTGTTTATAGCTAACTTTGTTCTTAATTCCATGTTATAAAAGGTTTACCAAGCATTCTAGTTGGATGCAGCTACGATGACGGATTGTCCTTCAGATCGCTGATGCCCTCTGATTTCTTGATTGTATATTGCTTGAAGCGGATGAAATCAGAGGGCAAACCTATGCTTTCGAAGAAGCTTTCCTATGGAAAGCTTGTAGGCAAACGCTGCTGCTTCTTCAGGACAATTCCTTCACCTTCGCTGATGTTGGTTAAATTCAAAATGGCTCGTGGTTTCTCAAATAGCGTTATGATATACTTGATTTTCTTTGCTGTAAGACAATATTTTAAGCAAAGCTTATATCAAACAGGAAGCGAAAGCTCCAAAAAAACTTTGGATTATGCTTACGAAGCAAGTTTTTTTTGCGAAGTAGAGCAGGAAGCGAAAGCTCCAAAAAAACTTTTAGGAGGTAACTGAAATTGGAAAATGACTTTCAAAGTGCCTATCAAGAGGAAGAGAAAAGGCTGAATGATGCGATCTCAGAAATTGATCGCCAACTGGAATGGCTGCAAGGTGTTGATGTCTATACGGGACATGATTTCACAGAGCAAATCCTCGAAGCGGGGCGTGAAGAGAAGCGTATAGCACTGGCCAAAAGCCTGCAGGAGCCTTATTTTGGACGCTTGGATTTCCAAGGTACGAAGGATCAAGACAAAAAACCACTTTATATCGGAAAGATTGGTGTCGATCGTGAAGTGGTGACAGATCAGCCACTTGTTATCGATTGGCGTGCACCTGTGGCGAGTCTTTTTTACTCATTCACGGGTGGTGAGGAGTCTGCGTCTTATGAAGCGCCTGAAGGACTGATTGAAGGGCTTGTGTATTTGAAACGTAACGTCGTTATACGAAAACAAATATTAGAGCGAGTTTCTGATACCTATAACAGAGAGAATGAGCAACCTGCGGTATCCGATGAATTTCTAGTCTTTCGTCTTGGAGAGAACAAGGATAATAAGTTGCGTGATATCGTATCAACGATTCAGGCAGAACAGGATCAGATTATTCGTGCTGCCAAGAATACAGCACTCATTATTCAAGGCGTAGCAGGTAGTGGAAAAACAACCGTCGCACTACACCGTCTGGCCTTTTTACTGTATCAGTACAAAGAACAGGTCACAGCGGAAAAAATGATTATTTTTGCTCCCAACCATATGTTCTTGGATTATATTTCTGATGTACTTCCTGAACTGGGCGTAGGTGATATTCAACAGAGTACCTTTGCTGATTGGGCAATGGACGTGCTTGAGTTAAATATGCCACTTGCAGATGCAGGGGAGACACTATATTATTGGTTCGAACATGTAGGTGGAACTCGGGAATTGAATGATGAGGTACCAGGGCGATTCAAAGGGTCTTTGACGCTCATGAAGATGATCTCAAGTGTAATTGAATCGTTGGAGAATTCCTCTGTACCAGAAGGTGATTTCACCCCATGGGATGGTAAGGTATTATCACGGGACAAGATTCTATATTGGTATAACGAAGAATACAAGCCGTATCCACTTGCCAAACGTAAAGAGCGTGTCATGGCGAGGATCCATCGTTGGGTAGAAATGGAGCTTAAGAAGTCTCCATCAGAAGCCGTCCTTAAAGATCGTAAGAAAAAGGCAACACAACGTGAGAAGAGTTATTCTTCCAAATGGCCTAAATATGAGCCTTTGACATTATATAAACAAATGTTTCGTGCTTTGAAAGCACCTATCGGATGGTCAGATGAAGCATTAGAAGGAATTCCAGCTAGCTTGCTGAAATCAACCCAGTCTGATCTTAAGAAGGATATCATTCGTGAAGAGGATCTGTCCCCCCTTCTTTATATTCATTATTTATTGAATGATATAACAGGCGATCAGCGATTTGATCATATCGTTATTGATGAAGCACAAGATTTCTCACCTTTCCAGGTGGCTGTTCTTGATTTATTTGTAAAGGGACATTCGTTCACCATTCTAGGAGACCTTTCACAGGGAATTCATGCATATCGGGGAGTACATCACTGGGAAGAGATGAGTTCATTATTTAAGCCAGAACATACGGCTTATTTCGCATTAACTCGAAGTTATCGTTCAACCATGGAGATTATCGAATTTGCGAATGGCATTTTGGAAAAAGGTGTCCAAAGTGATCTTATGGCAGTCCCCGTATTTCGTAGTGGAGATCCAGTTCGATTAATTCCTTATGGTCAAGGTGAGGATGCAAGGGTAAGTAATCTACAAGAAGCATTAAGTCGATTGTCTATTAAAGAGTATCGGACGGTAGCTATCCTGACGAGAACACTTCATGAGGCTAGAGAATTACATCAGCAATTAGCAGGAAGTGTAGCTGATTTACACCTGATTGATGGAAGTAAACAAGCCTATCAAGGTGGGTTATCTGTACTTCCCGTGTATCTGTCCAAAGGGTTGGAATTTGATGCTGTTATTGTAGCGGATGCAGATTTAGAACATTATGGTCCCAAGCCATGGGACGCTAAGTTGATGTATGTAGGTTGTACGCGTGCGTTGCATGAGCTATGGATTCTGCATGGCGAAGATATCCCTAATTATTTGGGTAGCACTGAAGAAGAGATAGCCGTTGAAGGTTGGCCTGAAGAATCTGAATAGAATAAATGATGAGGATTACCCCTTGGGGTAGTCCTTTTTTGGTAAAAAATAGTTTTACTCATTCTTTCACTTGTTGGTATACCTGATTATATGAGTTAATAAGGATGTCGGAACCGACCATTACGCCATGAAAGGAGGCTGATTGAATTGATCAACGCATACGAGGTGGTTTCCGCGTAAGCGGAAGCCTACAGAAGGGGACCGCCGTAAGCGGTCCCCTTTATTATTTTTTTATAACCATGAGGGTATTTAATGATGTATAATAAGATCGGTTGGAAAAAAAATACATAGTCGAAAGGAGGCGGAATCAATGGGCGTTATTAAAAATATCTTAAATGCAGCAGTAGAAGGACAATGCTTTAAGGAGGACGTTGATTATCGCGAATTACAAAAATGGCAGGGATGTGCTTCCACCTAGCTTGTTGAAAGAGCTTCAACAATATATTCATGGGGAATTGATATATATCCCGAAGAAGAACAATCAGCGTGTGGGCTGGGGAGAACTCAGTGGAACACGGAAGCTGATCACCCGTAGGAATGAAGAAATTTATGGATTATATTCAGAAGGTCGCTCTGTTGAAGATTTGCAACAAACCTATCATTTATCTGAAGACAGTATCCGGAAGGTCATTGTCAAAATGCGGATGGAGCTAGGTAAATCTTCAGTAAAGAGTTAGCATAGAAGTTCATAGTTCCTTTATAGTTCGTAGAAACGAATGCCGTCTTTGATAATGGATGGGATTGTCGTTTCTACTTGTAGAAAACGTATACCGTGTGGCGGATGAGCCAGACGGTTTTCTTATGTTCATCCCGAGTATGATATGATAGATAAAGACATTTCTAATCTCGATGGAGTTAAGGACGTGAATTATATATGGATTTATTCTCTTTTCAGCAGGAATCAGACCCAGTCTCTCGGCTATTAGCCGATCGAATGCGTCCGGTAAATCTGGATGAATATATTGGGCAAGAACATATTATTGGACAAGGAAAATTGTTACGACGTGCGATTGAAGCGGATCAAGTCTCGTCGATTCTTTTATATGGACCTCCAGGATCAGGTAAAACAACGTTAGCACATATTATTTCTCATCATACGAAGGCAACCTTTGTTCGCTTAAATGCGGTCGAAGCTTCTGTCAAAGATGTGCGAGAGGTTATTGATCAAGCGCAAAGCAGTAAGTCTTTATACGGAACTAAGACGATTCTATTCTTAGATGAGGTACACCGCTTTAACAGTTCGCGTCAAGATGCATTGTTACCAGCTGTTGAGAAGGGTACCATTGTGTTTATTGGTGCGACAACAGAGAATCCCTTTCATTACGTCAATGGCGCTTTAATGAGTCGATCAACGTTATTTCAATTGAACGCACTCACGAAAGATCATTCCTTAATCGCTATGAAACGTGCTCTTGTAGATTCGGAAAAGGGTCTCAATTATATGAAGCTCAATGTCGATGTAGATGCACTTGAGCATATCGCTACAATGGCTAATGGAGATATTCGTAGAGCATTAAATGCATTGGAGCTTGCCGTGCTGACAACGGCTCCAGAAGATGATGGTACCATTCATGTGACGATTGAAGTCGCGGAAGAATCGATTCGTAAACCTATTGTAAAAGCAGATGAATCAACGCAATATGATATCATTTCGGCTTTTCATAAGAGTATTCGGGGTTCAAGTGATGCGGCACTATTCTGGTTTCTGTATGGAGTAGAGAAGCTTGGAATGGATCCGATGGTGTTTATTCGACGATTGATTGCAGCGAGTAGTGAAGATATTGGACTTGCCAATCCACAGGCACTGGTACAGGCGGTGAGTGCCCTTGACGCGTATCGGAACAATGGTTGGGCTGAGGGGAAATTAAATATCTCACAAGCGATTTTATTTGCGGTTGAAAGTCCTAAATCCAATGCTGTATATCTTGCTATTTCGAAAGCGATGACGGCTATAGACGATGTGCGATCCGCGGAGGTACCGCTACACTTGAGGGACACCCACTACAAAGGGGCAGTAAAGCTTGGACATGCAGGATATAAATATCCTCATGATTTCCCTAATCATTATGTGAAGCAAGATTATTTACCTAAGGACATCTCACGTCGGGTATTCTATCAAGCGACGGAACAAGGAAATGAATCTAAGATTAAGCTGAATCAAGAGCGACGGCGTGAATAAGCTCTCGATACCTTCCATAAAAAAAATGGGGTGATCTAGTCATGTTCATGACTTATAGAGCAACCCCATTTTTAATATGTTTATTTTATTTTTACAGGTGGGATAGTGTAAGGTACTTTTTCTACTTTATCAATGGTACCGCCACCTAAGCATTCTTCACCTTGGAAGAACACAACGGCTTGTCCTGGCGTAATGGCTTTTTGTTGTTTATCAAAAACAACATGAACCGTTCCATCGGGTAGCCAGTTCAATGTCACCCCTTGATCGGGTTGACGATAACGGAATTTGGCTGTGCAAGTAAAAGGTCCTTTGGGCAAAGAATCTTCTCCTTCAATCCAATTCACTCCTGTTGCCATAAGACTGTTTGAATACAGACTAGGATGACTATCCCCTTGAACCACATAAAGGACGTTCTTCTCTAGATCCTTATCAGCTACAAACCAGGGTTCACCGTTACCAGATCCACCAATACCGAGACCTTGGCGTTGGCCTAAGGTATAATACATCAGCCCATCGTGGTCTCCTTTAACTTCCCCTGTTGCAATATCCACCATTTTACCAGGTTGAGCGGGTAAGTATTGGCTTAGGAATTCTTTGAAGTTACGTTCGCCGATGAAGCAGACACCTGTACTATCCTTTTTCTTAGCCGTATATAAACCAGCTTCTTCCGCAATACGACGTACTTCTGGCTTGGGAAGATGACCGATTGGGAACATAGCTTTAGAGAATTGTTCTTGATTTAAGGCATTGAGGAAGTATGTCTGATCTTTATTACTATCAATACCACGTAATAGTTTATAGACGCCGTTCTCTTCCACTACTCTGGCATAGTGTCCGGTAGCCACATAATCTGCCCCTAAATCGAGGGCTTTATTTAGGAATTCGCCGAACTTGATCTCACGGTTACACATGACATCAGGATTGGGTGTCCGTCCGGACTTATATTCATCAAGGAAATAGGTAAATACTTTATCAAAGTATTCCTTCTCGAAGTTGACTGTGTAATAGGGAATATCGATCTGTTCACAGACACGACGTACGTCTTCAGCATCATCTTCGGCGGTACAATTCCCGAATTGATCCGTATCATCCCAATTTTTCATGAAGATTCCGATTACGTCATAACCTTGCTGTTTCAGAAGCAGCGCAGTGACAGAGGAATCGACACCTCCAGACATGCCGACAACGACACGTGTGTTGCTATTATCTTTTGACATTAGAATCACCATCTCTAACTTTAAATTATGCCCATATCGTATTTTAACATAACCACGATAACTTCACACACCATGATAATGTCCACTCCGGACGAACATTTCATCAATTTGTAACGGTTTGTTTTCCATATATGAAGCGAATATGATACCATAAGCAAAGGGTAATGATCGGAATACGATGGAATAGGTTGAAATACCCCCAAATATACCGATATTTGTTTATAATATGGATGAAATGAACAATAGACAATCATACACGAGTTTTATACGAATAGAAAGAGGTGCTATGGATGAAAATATCAACCAAAGGACGTTACGGATTAACCATTATGATGGAGCTTGCTTCTAGATTTGGAGAAGGACCTACTTCATTAAAGAGTATTGCTGAGAAGAATCAATTATCAGAGCATTATCTTGAGCAACTGATTGCACCACTACGTAATGCAGGTTTAGTAAAAAGTGTTCGCGGAGCCTATGGTGGTTATATTTTATTTCGTGAACCTTCATCTATTACTGCAGGTGATGTTATTCGCGTTCTAGAAGGACCGATCTCCCCTGTGGACTTTACTGAAGAGGATGATCCAGCAAAGAGAGACTTATGGCTTAGAATTCGAGATGGAATCGCTAGTGCTTTAGATTCTACGACGCTTGCAGATCTTATCTCTTTTGAAGAGAAGAGTGAAGCAGATAATTACATGTTTTATATTTAGCAGATTATTTGTCTGTCATTAATGGTTAATAATCTGTCTTTTAAAAATCAATAGGTGGTGGCTTTACAATGAATTCAATTTATTTGGACCATGCGGCTTCCACGCCGATTCATCCAGAAGTAGCTAACGCCATGATGAAGATCATGACTGAACAATATGGTAATGCTTCAAGTGTACATAGGTATGGAAGAGATGCCAAACGTCTATTAAACGGAGCGCGTGATCGCGCATGTGTATTATTAGGTTGTTATCCTGATGAACTTGTTTTTACAGGCGGGGGAACAGAAAGTGATAATTTAGCCTTATTTGGGGTATCTTCATTATTAAGCCACAAAGGAAAGCATATTATTACATCCTCTATTGAACATCATGCTATTCTGCATACTTGTGATGAACTTGAACGTCAGGGGTTTCGTGTGACGTATCTTCCTGTAGATTCAACAGGGCAAGTTAGTCTTAGTGATGTAGAGGACGCCATTACGGATGATACCATTCTGATTAGTGTAATGTATGGTAACAACGAAGTAGGCACAATTCAGCCGATCGAAGAGATAGGCAAGCTAGCACGTAGTCGGGATATTCTATTCCATGTGGATGGAGTTCAGGCTTTGGGGGCGGTTCCTATTTCTTGTAGAGAGCTACCTGTGGATCTGATGAGCTTCTCAGCACACAAAATTAATGGGCCACAAGGGGTAGGCGCTCTATATGTACGTCGTGGTCTACAGTTGAATGCTCGGTTATATGGGGGACTTCAAGAGAAGAAACGACGTGCAGGTACAGAGAATATTGCCGGAATCGTTGGATTCGCCAAAGCAATCGAACTTGTGTATGACAACTTACAAGCAAGAAGAGAGTCCTATTTACTTCTAAGAAGTACCTTACTTCATGCATTAGAACGGGAAATTGGACGTGAATCCTTTATTGTAAATGGTCATCCTACGGATTTCCTACCTCATATTCTCAATGTTAGTTTTCCTGAAGTTGATTCTGAGACACTACTTATGAGTTTGGATATGGAGAGAATTGCGGCAGCAAGTGGATCCGCTTGTACTTCTGGATCGTTAGAATTATCACATGTTCTTAAAGCTATGGGTCTTCCTGAGAATGTTTTGCGCTCTGCGATTCGTTTTAGCTTTGGTATGGGTAATACTGTTGAAGATATGGATAACACCGCGCAAATTATTGGAACCATTCTTCAGCGCATACGTAAAAGAGATCAAAGGTAATTCTCAACAATGGATAGGGAGGTAAGATGGTTTTCCATGTCATCCCAGAAATCATGGCTCAGGTCAGTTCGTGTATAGTTCTAATGCACTGTGGTTTCAAATTGATGATGGTGAGGAGGGTCTTGCCTTGAAGCTTCAAGAAATGATTGGATTAACCGTATTTGATGTTGAAGAGGGCAAAGAAATTGGCAAAGTGTGCGATTTCATCTTAGATGCTCAATTAACAATTACCGGGTTTGAACTTGAACGAAAAGCATTATTCTCTAGCATGGTTAAAATCATTGACTGGAGTGATATTGTTGCTTACGGCGAGGATGCCGTAATGATTCGTAATCAACAGGCTGTTCGTAAGACGAAAGCCGACAACATACAATTTACTTACTCTCTTGGAAAGAACAAACTGAAGGATTTACCTGTCATAACAGAGGATGGTCTTATGCTTGGTAGAATAACGGATGTTTATATAGACAAGGAAGTGGGCAATACAATAGTAGGTCTGGAAATTAGTGATGGATTTGTCACGGATATAATTGAAGGACGAAAGTGGCTACCCTGCACACCCGATATGGTCGTTGGGGAGAATGCTATTGTGGTTCCTCCTATGAGCGAGGAACGTCTAGTACAGCCACTCATTCTGGAAGCGGATAGGTGAAAATATGAAATGTCCTAATTGTAATTCGAAAGATATCGGAAAGATTGGATCTCATCAGTTCTATTGCTGGGGTTGTTTCATCGAACTAACGGTTAACGGCGAGAAAATGTCTGTTTATCAAGTAGAAGAAGATGGAACACTAAGCTCTTTGGATGATTTGTTTTTTGGTGAAGAAATGGCCCAAGACTTCCCACATATACATGTTTCTTCTTAATTGTATGTGGCTAGTAAACGTATAGGTGGTTTTCTTACATACCCATAAACACCTCTTGTTTGTTGTTGAACGTTGACAATAGATGGAGGTGTTTTTGTTTTTTAATATTCTTTAAGATCTGTACATATACTACCGTGTAGAAGCTAGTCCGGAAGGGGGATGATCCATTGGAATCCATGACACATAACAAATGGTTTCGATTTATGATCTGGGTATTATTTGGTCTTATTATTGTTTACTTCATATGGTTATTACGCCCTTTGTTCATGAATATCTATCAATTTCTCAAAATAATTCTTGCACCATTCATCGTTGCCATGATCATCTCTTATGTCCTTAATCCCGTCGTTAGTATGCTTCAGAATCGAAAAGTACCCCGTATTATAGCCGTACTTCTTATTTATGCGGTGTTTATATCGTGTCTTGTGGTTATTCTAATGAATATGATTCCTGTGGTCATTGAGCAATTGGATGAATTAAATGAACATCTACCAGAGATGACGATGCATGCTCAAAGTTTCGTGACCAATTTAAATACAAATCTTGTTCCGTCTGGTGTTAGGGCAGGTGTTATGGATTGGTTCTTTCAGTGGGAAGACCGATTAGCCCAGGGAATATCCAGTTTTATGGATAACATAGGAAATACCATTAACATCGTGCTTAATATATTTATCGTTCCTTTCCTGATATTTTATATTTTAAAAGACTTTGATGTGTTCGAACGAACAGTGGTGTCATACTTACCTCGTTCAGGGCGAAAGGCCGTTGTAGTTGTATTAAAAGAGATCGATAGCGCACTAGGTAGTTATGTTCGAGGACAGTTCATGGTGTGCATAATTATTGGCGTTCTTGCTTATGTTGGGTATATGATCATAGGGATGCCTTATGCATTATTACTTGCCATTGTCGTTGCGATCTTTAATGTAGTCCCCTACCTAGGCCCCTTTCTAGGCGCTGCTCCAGCTGTTGTTATGGCATCTACGGTATCGATCAAAATGGTATTGATGGTTATTGTTGTGAATACAATATGCCAAATGCTGGAGAGTAATGTGATCTCACCCCAAGTTGTGGGTAGAAAGCTACATTTACACCCTGTACTGATCATATTCGCCTTATTAGTAGGAGGAGAAATTGCGGGAATTGTAGGACTAATTATTGCAGTACCTTTGTTGGCTGTTATGAAAGTCATCATTCAGCATCTATTCGCTTATTTTATCAAGCGAAAAACGGTGTGACACTGGATTGACAGAAGCATGGTAGCTCTATATACTTGTACTGATAATGAGTGAAATGGATAAATCGAGGATGAAATAAAGTACGTCGGTGTTTCTTGCCCAGAGAACAGACTCCTTTATGTGTGAAATCATAAAGGCTGAGAGAGTCTGAAAGTATAGCCGTCGGAAAGCTAATTTCGGAGTGTGAGTTAAACTCACCGGGTGGACCCCGTTAGCAGCCGTAACAAAGGCGATCGCTAGGATGGATATTAATAATTTTCCGATTCAAGCGATAACCAGGGTGGTACCGCGATCTAATCGTCCCTGAATATTCAGGGGCGTTTTTTGTGTTTTTAGGCATGAATATGCTAGATCTATATGATGGAGGCGTTTGATATGAAAGCAAGTGAGATTCGTTCCAAATGGCTAGACTTTTTCGAGGAAAAGGGACATAAGATTGAGCCTAGTGCTCCGCTAGTTCCACATAATGACCCATCCCTTTTGTGGATTAATGCAGGTATGGCTCCGTTGAAGTCATATTTCGATGGACGTGAGAAACCAGATAATCCACGGATTGCCAATTCTCAGAAATGCATAAGAACAAATGATATTGAGAATGTTGGGAAGACACGTCGTCACCATACCTTTTTTGAAATGTTAGGGAACTTCTCCATTGGGGATTACTTTAAAGAAGAAGTAATTACATGGGCTTGGGAATTTCTAACGGATAAGAAATGGATTGGTTTCGATCCAGAGCGTTTATCCGTAACCGTATATCCTGAGGATGAAGAAGCATATAAACTTTGGCATGAGAAAATAGGTCTTTCTGAGGATCATATCGTGAAACTTGAAGAAAACTTCTGGGATATTGGTGAAGGTCCATGTGGTCCTTGTACAGAAATTTTCTATGATCGAGGAGAAGCTTATGGGAATGATATGTCGGATCCTGAGATGTACCCAGGTGGAGAGAATGAACGTTACCTAGAAGTATGGAATCTTGTGTTCTCCCAATTTAATCACAATAAAGATGGTAGCTATACACCACTTCCTAATAAAAATATTGATACCGGTGCAGGTTTAGAACGTCTGGCATCTATTCTTCAAGATGTGGATTCTAACTTCGATACCGATTTGTTCCAACCGGTTATTCAACAGACGGCAACGTTAGCTAAAGTGAAATATAACGATAGTGTAGAGCAAGATATTGCGCTAAAAGTGATTGCTGACCATGTTCGTACCGTATCATTTGCTGTTGCAGATGGTGTGCTACCATCTAATGAGGGCCGTGGATATGTTATTCGTCGTTTGCTTCGCCGCGCGGTTCGTTACGGTAAAGTGTTGGGTCTAGATCGTCCTTTCCTCTATACATTAACGGAAACGGTTGGCAACGTCATGGGTGTCTATTACCCTGAAGTTGTTGAGAAACGTGAATTTATTGAAAAAGTGATAAAGACAGAAGAAGAACGTTTCCATGAAACATTATCTGATGGATTATCTATTCTTGAAGATATTAGTAATCAAGCTAAGCAACAAGGGCAGACTTCTATTAGTGGTAGTGATGCGTTCAAACTTTACGATACGTATGGATTTCCTTTCGACTTGACGGAAGATTATGCAACGGAACATGGACTTACAGTAGATAGAGAAGGTTTCGATGCCGCTATGCAAGAGCAACGTACACGTGCTCGGGCAGCAAGACATGATGGTGGTAGTATGCAAGTACAAGGCGGAATTCTTGGAGATTTAACGATTAAAAGTGAATTTGTTGGATATAATGACTGCGTAACCGAATCTAAAGTCATGGCGATCATTGTAAATGATGCTCTAGTAGATAGCGTTTCAGCTGGTGAAGCATGTCAGGTCATACTTGATATCACACCGTTCTATGCAGAAAGTGGCGGACAGGTCAGTGATCAGGGTCTGTTACGAGGCGGACAAGTTACGGCTAAGGTAGAAGGATTATTTAAAGCTCCATTAGGTCAACATGTGCATCGCGTGGTTGTTGAAGCGGGTGAACTAAAAGTTGGTGAGACTCTTAAAGCTGAAGTTAGCCGTGAGAAACGTTCTGATATTGTGAAGAACCATACAGCTACCCATTTGCTGCATAAAGCCCTTAAGGACGTATTAGGGGAACATGTTAACCAAGCTGGATCTTTGGTAGATACACAACGTTTACGATTTGACTTCTCACATTTCGGTAGTATTTCGCAAGAAGAACTTACAGAGATTGAGCGTCGTGTGAATGAACAGATCTGGAATGGCATTGATGTCAATATTGAATACAAATCAATCGATGAAGCGAAGTCTTCAGGCGCTATGGCGTTATTCGGTGAGAAGTATGGAGATATTGTAAGAGTTGTACAAGTTGGAGATTATAGTCTTGAATTATGCGGCGGATGTCATGTGAGCAACACTTCACAGATCGGTATTTTCAAACTTGTAAGTGAGAGTGGTATTGGTTCAGGTGTAAGACGTATTGAAGCAGTAACAGGACGTCTAGCGTATCTGTACTTGGAAGGACAACTTGATATTCTTAAACAATCAGCAGAATTGCTGAAGTCTAATTTACATGATGTACCTAAACGTATTGATGCATTGCATCTACAACTTAAAGAAGCAAATCGTGAGAATGAATCGCTTCAGAGTAAGCTAAGCATTATTGAAGCAGGTAAGCTAAGTGACCAGGTCACTTCTGTTAATGGTGTAGAATTACTAGCAGTTCGTGTAAATGCTGGTAGTATGGATGGCCTACGTTCTCTTGCAGATGAGCTGAAGGAGAAACTTCCGAATGCAGTACTAGTTCTTGGTGCGGCAATGGACGATAAAGTGAACTTTGTCGTAGCTGTACCTCAAGATTTAGTGAAGTCTGGTCTGCATGCTGGTAAGCTAGTGAAAGAGATTGCTTCTATCTGTGGTGGTGGCGGCGGTGGCCGTCCTGATATGGCTCAAGCTGGTGGTAAGGATGCAAGTAAGTTAGATGAAGCTCTGAAATCAGTGAATGAGCTTGTTACTAAGAGTATAAAGGCTTAAGTAAAAGGAAATTTCTTTTATTCTTCACAACAGGATTTCCTTCCAACGCGATGAATATGTTATGATAGTGACAGAAACAAATATTTAAGATTGTATTCGCTAAAACGTGCTAAACATGTTTTAAAGAAGCGAGGTGTCGTGAATGGATTCTATGGATAAGACAGTCAAATTTAATGTTAATGGCGATGAGTTAGAGGCTTCTTCGAAGGAGATACTTCTGACGGTATACGATGCTTTGGTGGAGAAGGAATATCATCCGATCAACCAGATCGTCGGTTATCTTTTATCCGGAGACCCTGCTTATATACCACGTCATAACAATGCTAGAAGTCTCGTGAGGAAGAAAGAACGAGATGAATTGATTGAAGAGTTGGTAAGGTTTTATTTAGCCAATCACCGTTAGGAGAACTTGATGAGAATCATGGGGTTGGATTATGGGGATCGTAGAATTGGAGTGGCAGTTAGCGATATGTTTGGCTGGACTGGTCAAGGGCTAGAGGTTATTGAACGTCGTCGCGAAGGAATTGAGTTCGAACGAATTACGGCTCTGGTCCGGGAGTATGAGATTGCTGAGATAGTTGTTGGCTTACCCAAGAACATGGACGGTTCAGTAGGTTTCCGAGGAGATATTTGCATCGAATTTGCGGATAAGCTGAAGGAGCTACTAGAAATACCTGTTCATTTGTGGGATGAGAGATTAACAACCGTATCTGCTGAACGAACATTAATTGAAGGCAACGTCAGCCGAAAGAAACGTAAACAGGTCATAGATCAGATGGCAGCCAGTTTAATTTTGCAAAACTATTTAGATTCTAAGAGTATAAGGTGAGGGTGATATACATGGCTAATGACAATATGAGTATTGAAGAAGAACCGGAAATTATTTATATACCGGATGAAGAAGGCAATGAAGAAGAGTTCGAAGTGATTATGAAGTTTGAAGTGGATGGTTCTGATGCTAAGTATATGATGGTAGTTCCTATGGATTCAGAGGATGAAGAGACAGACGAAGTCTACGCATTCCGTTATGAAGAAGATGAAGATGGGGACGATATCAAACTATACATGATCGAAAGTGATGAGGAATGGGCAATCGTTGAAGAAACATTCAATACGCTTGTTGCTGAACTCGATGGAGGGCAATTAGATGACTGAGTTCTCTAGTAACCAGGTCGAATGGAGTAATCGTTTAAAGGAAGCCTTCGGTCCTACAGTGGAATTGGAAGATGAAGAAGGAATAACATCAGTATATGATCTAAGTGCTGAATTTGTTGTTGGGGATCAGAGCTATGCCGTTCTACTAAAAGTAGATGAAGATAGTGATGAATACGATATTCTCAAAATTGTTACTTCTGCAGAAGGCAATTTAGAGCTTGTCACCATTGATGATGATGAGGAATGGGAGAACGTCGCTGAGTTGTATGATGAATTGACGTTCCCTCAAGATACCGATATTTAACACGTGTAACATCTGCTAGTATCTTAGCGACAACTCATTCCAATAGGAAATGCCGAAAGGGCGGATTAGTCCGCTCTTTTTGGCTGTGAAGGGACGGGAATTTCCTTGAAAGCTAGAACCAAAATAGTTGGTATTATACTTTTGCTCCTAGTATTGGCTGTAGGCGGTATCGTGTTGTATATATGGAACGGTTTGCAACCCGTTAAAGATTCTGATGACAAGGTACAGTTTACGATCGAGCAAGGCATGGGTACGACTCAAATCGCCAAACTATTACATGAGAAAGCATTGATTAGGAACGAACTAATATTCATTGGATATCTGAAGTGGAAAGATCAGGGTAGTCGATTTCAAGCAGGTACCTATGCTACTACACCTGGACATTCGAACGATGATTTAATAGCGATGTTGAATAATGGAGACGTCGTCAAAGAAGAAATGATCCGTTTCACGATTCCTGAGGGATATACAGTTGAGCAAATAGCAGAGAAGCTAGATCAAGAGGGATTTGTAGACGGTACAAATTTTCTGAAGTTAGCTAACCAATCTACCAATGTCGATGAAACATTACCAGGAGCTATTCCTAACGATTCAGAAATGAAGCATGCATTAGAGGGATATCTCTTCCCAGAAACATACGAATTGAAAAAGGGAAGTACAGAGATCGATATCATAAAGAAGATGACATCTGAGTTAGAACAGAAACTAAATAGTATTGAAAATTGGGAGCAACTGATGAAGCAACGAGGGCTAACGTTACATGAATTGCTCACGATATCGTCATTGGTTGAACGTGAGGTTGTTGTGGATTCGGAGCGAGCATTAGTAGCTGGCGTTATTGATAACCGGTTGAAAAAGGGACAAAAGTTAGAAATCGATGCTACAGTACAATATGCACTTGATAAGCCTAAAGAACGCCTTTTCTATAAAGATTTAGAGATAGAGAGTCCTTATAACACCTATTTAAAAAAAGGGCTCCCTCCCGGTCCGATCTGTAACCCAAGTCTTGCTTCAATTAAAGCAGCCCTTCAACCGAAAGCATCTGAATATTTCTTCTATGTGACGAAAAAAGATGGGTCTCAAACACATTTGTTTGCAAAGACGTATAAAGAACACTTAGTAAATATTGAAAAAAGCAATAGTATGTCAAAATAAAAGAGGTGCAACATGGTTAATAAACCAGAGCTTCTGGTAACAGCTGGGTCTTTAAATGAGATTCCAGCTTTAATAAACGCTGGGGCAGATGCTTTACTGATTGGAAATGATCGTTATGGGATGAGACTAGCAGGTAGTTTCTCCATGGAGGATATTCAAGAAGCTGTACAACAAGCCCATGCTCGCCAAGTAAAGGTATATGTAAGTCTTAACAATTTGATGACCAATGATCTATTAGATTCACTTCCTGATTATGTTAGAGCACTGGGAGAAGCGGGTGTTGATGCTGTTGAATTTAATGATCCATCTGTCCTCATGGCAGTTAAAAGTTATGCGCCACAGATGAATCTTCATTGGAACGCAGAAATGACAACAACGAATTATGCCACAGCCAACTATTGGGGACGCAGAGGGGCTACTCGTGTAGTATTTGCTCGAGAACTTAATATGGATGAAATTACGGAAATGAATGGTAATCTGAAGGTGGAATCTCAGGTTCAAGTTCATGGAATGACGAATATCTATCATTCTAAGCGAAGTTTAGTGGGAAGTTATATGTTACACCAAGGTAGACCTATAGAGGATGGGAATCTTGGTAAAGAACGTGGATTATTTCTTCTTGAAGCAGAAAGACCTGGTGAGAAATTCCCGATCTATGAGGATATCAATGGCACACATATTATGAGCTCCGACGATATCTGTATATTAGAGGATTTACATTTGCTGTTAGGAGCAGGTGTGAATAGTCTCAAGGTGGAAGGAATCTTGAAGCCATTAACTTATAATGAGGCCGTTGTAAGAACTTACAGACAAGTGATTGATAATTATATGGCTGATCCCGTGAATTATAGCTACCAAGAAGAGTATATGGATCAGATTCGGAAGGTTCAAGATTCTGATAGAGAATTGACTTTTGGGTTCTTTTATAAAGAACAGGTGTATTAATTACAGAACTATGTGAGGTGGAACAGTAATGGAAGTCAAGTCTCAACCGAAGTATACAGGCAAGCGATATCGTCTAGACAAGCCAGAACTTTTGGCACCAGCAGGTAACTTAGAGAAATTAAAATTTGCGGTACATTATGGTGCCGATGCAGTCTATATTGGTGGACAGAAATATGGCTTACGTTCTAATGCGGACAATTTCAGCTTTGAAGAAATGCGTGAAGGTGTTGAGTTTGCGCAAAAGTATGGAGCAAAGGTATTTGTGGCGACAAACATATATGCACATAATGAAGATCTAGAGGGTATTGAAGAATATTTGCGAAAACTTCATGAAGTAGGTATCGCAGCTATTATTACAGCAGACCCAGCGATTATTGAAATTGCACAGCGTGCTGTTCCTGATTTAGAGGTGCATTTAAGTACACAGCAATCAACGATCAATTGGCAAGCCGTGAAGTTCTGGAAAGAGGAGGGACTACCTCGTGTCGTATTAGGACGTGAAGCGAGTCTTCAGGAAATCGCTGAAATCAAACAACATGTAGATGTTGAGATTGAAGCATTTATTCACGGGGCAATGTGTTCTTCTTTTTCCGGTCGATGTGTTCTTTCTAATCATTTTACAGACCGGGATTCTAATCGAGGCGGTTGTTGCCAATCTTGTCGATGGAGTTATGATCTATTTGAAGAGGGATCTTCGAATGAAGTATGGGTCTCCGAAGAGGATGCTCAGGAACAAGAAGTTGTTGCAGATTCGAATAACGCTGTAACACATCGTCCATTATTTCAATCAGATGATAATGCCTTCTCCATGGGCTCCAAAGACTTATGTATGTTAGGGAGTATCCCAGAGCTTATTGAAGTCGGAATCGACAGCTTTAAAATTGAAGGTAGAATGAAGTCCCTCCATTATGTGGCTACAGTCGTTAATGCTTATCGTCAAGCGATCGATTCCTATATGGAAGATCCTGAACATTATGTATTGAAGCCTGAATGGGTAGAGGAAATCAACAAGGCGGCTAACCGTCCATTGAATACAGGATTTTTCTTCGATACTCCTGATCATGAAGATCATATCTATGAACCTGAAGAAAAGGCGACGCCATATGATTTCGCAGGATTAGTATTAGAATATAATGAAGAAGACGGTAAGGCGCTTATACAACAACGTAATCATTTTAAACCGGGGCAAGAGATCGAGTTCTTTGGACCTGGGGGAACATTTTTCAAACAACGTGTAGATACGATCTGGGATGAGAAGGGGAACGTACTAGATGCTGCTCGCCATGCCATGCAACATGTAATTATAAAGGTGGATCAACCAGTCCGATATTATGATATGATGCGTTGTAAGAAGAATTAATTAATTTGATATGAATGTACTAATTAGGTCCTCAGTCCATATAGATGAGGACCTGTTTTTTGATCTATTTACCATAAATCAAAAATCTTTCGGACTTGTGAAGGATTATAAGGGAAATTGTCGAATATTAACATTTAGCAAACGTAATCGCCTTCATGATGCGTTCTGCACTACATACTGGTAGGTGAATATGCATGGGTTCAAATAGAGGTAAGAGGAGAAATCAAGAAACAGAAAAGTTAAGGGGATCTAAAAAGACGGAAGGGATCTTTAAGCATGGAGGAAATCCTTCGACGGATTCAAACCCTGAAGGTGAGATCTCCGGGTTAACCTGGCGACAAATAAAGAAATTAAACCCATCTAAATCCGTGGGACTCAAACTATTTTTTATCTTTTTTACAGCTATTGTAGCATTTGTGTTACTAGTAGGAATCATATCATATATGAAGGCGAAGAGTACTATTGAGGAAACGGCGGCCAACGCTAATCGGCAGACGATTATTCAAACATCCGAGAAAATGGATATTATGTTAAAACAATATGAAGATATTGCGTTGCAATTATTCTTTGATAAAGGGATGCAGACTTTAGTAGAGGAATTATCTGTACCCGGACAATCAGATTATGAAATATTTACAATTACGAGTGAAATTAATGAGAAATTGTCTAGTCAGATTATTTCAAATAGTACGATTAAAGGTCTTTTTCTAGTGCCGCATGATCCTGAGATGCGTCCGATTACAAGCGGAAGTGTTTCAACAAATGTTGATACTGTTCGTTCTGAGCCCTGGTTCGGACTGTTAAAGGATAAGAACGCAACGAGCTGGATTCCAACGGAAAAGAGTAAGGATGGATCAACTTATTTTAAATTAGCACGCTCACTTAAGAGCACCACAGGAGCAGCTAAACAATATGTTATCGTCTTTGAGTTGAAACCTGATTTAATGGAAGAACAACTCGGGGGCGTCGATTTAGGTACTGGCGGTAAGTTACAACTGAATACAGATGAAGGTCAGATCGTTGCATCTAGTAAGAAAGACGAGGCAGGTACAAAGAGTAATCTCACACTTACGTTCGATAAGAATGTATCTTCTGGGGATACGACAATCGATCAGGCAGATACGGAAGTACTCGCTGTCTATAATACATTGAAAACTACGGGTTGGAAGCTGATCGGTACGATTCCAACTTCTGAATTGGTGAAGAATGCTAAAGGTATTCTAACGTTCACCATAGGGTCAGCCATTGGTGTGGCTATTATTGCTATTCTAATCGGTATATTGATGGTTCGTATGATTGCTCATCCACTGGTTAATCTGAGAAATCTGATGATAGCAGGTTCGAAGGGAAACCTTTATGTTCGTTCCAAACATATCTCTAAAGATGAAATTGGACAACTTTCCGAAAGCTTCAATATCATGATGGAACAAATCACGGTCTTAGTGAACCAGACAAATAATACGGCCCAAGAGGTTCTTAATACCGCTAGTGAATTGTCAGACGCTTCGAATAAAACGGCACTTTCGGCTCGTGAGATTGCTATTGCAACGGAGGAAATTGCTAATGGTGCTAGTAGTCTGGCAACCGAAGCCGAGCGTGGTAATGAACTTACGGATCATATTGCACAACAAATGCAAACGGTCATTAGCTCAAATATTGAGATGGGACAAGCAGCCAGACATGTTGATAATTCTAGTGAGTTAGGTACGAAGCAATTGAGTGATCTACTAGTTAAGACACATCAGACCGAAGATATGACACGTTCTCTAATGACCAAGGTAGATGGACTTAAGGAGACAACCTTGTCAGTTAACAAAGTTCTTGAAGTGTTACAGAATATTACGAAGCAGACCAATATTCTATCTCTAAATGCGACCATTGAAGCTGCCCGTGCGGGTGTGGCTGGTAGAGGATTTATGGTCGTAGCAGATGAAATTAGACAATTGGCCGACCAATCCAGACAATCCATTGATATGGTTGGTCAGATCACGGATCGGATTATGGGTGAAATGAATGAAACCGTAAGTGCGCTCTCAGATGCATACCCACTCTTCCAGCAGCAAATGAGCGCTGTGAAGGAAACGAATGATATATTCGTCTCCGTACAAGGTCAAATGGGTGAGTTCATCCAGCGCCTTGATTCAGTAACCTCCTCCATTGAAGGTTTGAATCAGACCCAATCGATCTTGTCGGATGCTATGTCTAACGTAAGTTCTGTCGCTGAAGAGTCCTCTGCAACGTCAGAAGAGGTTGCTTCACTCAGTAATGAACAACAGAGCATTGGTAATCAATTAGTACAATTATCTGGTAAACTAGAGAATGTATCCAATGAATTAAAAGATGCTTTATCTAAATTCACAGTCTAATTTATAAATAAAGTAAAGAGTAGGTAAGAGAAGAAGGGAATACTTAGACTCTACACGAGGCTAAGTGTTCCCTTCTTTTTTTATGCTTAACCTGTTCTGCATGGCTGTATAAGTCGTAAAGGGGACATACTAGGGAGAAAAGATCAAAAGAGGAAACCCTATGATTCTAAAACAAAAGAAACGTATTTTTTATAGTTTAATGATATTAACAGGATTAATAGTGATCTTATTCCTTCGTTTAGCGTACATTCAATTGTTTATGAGAGTAACGTTACTTCCGAAAAGTAAATATACACTTCAGGAGATGTCTATGATTCAACGGGAACGAGCTATTATGCTTGATTCAGGACGTGGAAGATTCTATGATCGCCATGGGCTGTCACTAACAGATGAAACGATTCCTGCGGTTGTATTATTTCCTGTAGATAGAAGTTCACTTCATAGTGATACGGTGAATTCGAAGATAGAGAAGATCGCTGCAATATTAGGGACAAGTGCGTTCTCTTTTCAAAAAGTATGGCATAATCTACGTGAACCTACGGTATGGCTTAGTGATAAAGGAGTAGAGCCACTGGCATTAAGTGAAATGCAGGCAAATACGATTACAAATATGAATGTGAGTGGCATAAAAGTATTACCTTTTAATAAAAGATATCATAACAACCTTTCAGGAAATCAATGGCTAGGTTATTTGACACAGTCCTCGGAGAAATCGAATCCTACGAAAGGAATGATTATGAAGCAAGGAGGAGCGGGACTAGAAAAAACATTGGAACCCCTACTAAAAGGGATTGGACCCACCACAGCTTATTATACAGTAGACGGGAGAAATCAACCGATTCAGGGCACAGGGATTCGAGTGAAGGGTCCAGACAATCCATATTATCCTTTGCGATTAATTACAACAATAGACAATCATCTTCAGCAACAAATTGAAAAGTTAACGATGCAATCGGGTATGAAACAGGGATCTGTTGTCGTATTGGATACGCATAATGCCGATGTTGTAGCCATGGTATCAGCGCCTTTCTACAATCCGCAAGCGATTCATCCAGAACAAGGAGAATGGAATAATAAAGCACTACAGGCGGTGACACCGGGGTCTATTTTTAAAACCGTTATTGCAGCTGCAGCTTTAGAGGCTGGGGTAACTTCCATACATGAGAAATTCCACTGTACAGGGCATTACGGAAAGTATGGTCTATCCTGTTGGAAAGAAGAAGGGCATGGTACGTTAACGCTTGAGCATGCTTATGCGCAATCTTGTAATGTTGTATTCGCAACGTTGGCAGAGCGGCTTACAGCAGAACAGATTCAAAGTACAGCACAAGCATTGGGATTAGGAAAAAGGGTTGGTTGGGAGGATCACGATATTCTCGGATTGTCTCAAATGAAGCCTTTTGATCATGAGGATACAGGGGTTATTATGGCCCCTTCATCTACATCCAACGATGGAGGGGTTAGAGCTCAGACGGGAATCGGACAGAGGGATGTAACGATGTCACCCTTACAAGCGGCAAACTTGGTGGTAACTCTTCTTAACAAGGGACAAGTCCAAGCACCTCGTATATTAGAACATATTTCTTATCATAATGGACAAGTGATGAAGCAACTAACTTCGCATACATATCCAAAGACAGAGAACAGTATAAAACCTGAGACTGCGAGTTTCATCATCTCTATGATGAGAAGAGTGGTTACAGAGGGAACTGGCCAATCGTTGTCTCATGTTGCATGGGAAGTAGCGGGTAAGTCTGGAACAGCTCAAGTGAAATTAAAGGGAAAACCCAAGAATAATGAATGGTTTATAGGGTATGGTCCTGTGGAACAACCTAAGTATGCTGTCGCGGTTGTTTTTGAGCAAGTTGCTCCAGATACTCAAAACAAGGCGACAGCACTTTTTGGTCAGATTATGGGTGTGTTATCATCATCGACAGGTATAACAGCTTCTGGGTCGGACGGCTGACTCATGTCAAAAGGAGAGACCTCAAATTCTTCACGAGGAAGCCTAATCCAGCGCATAAGATAACCTTGCATGAGTAACTCTTTAATGAGGATCAGTAAGATCGGAGAAAGAACTAAACCAGCAACTCCGAATAAAGATAATGAAACAATCATAAATGACAACATTAAGAATGCTGAGGTTACTCCAATGGAATTACCTGCTATTTTGGGCTCCAGTAATTGTCGTGTGACTAAGATAATAATAAGTAGGACACCTAGACCGATGGCTAGACCTACATTACCTACAATCAATAAATAGATGATCCATGGAATAAAGATGACAGGCACCCCGACGAGAGGAATGATATCGAGTAAAGCACCAATGAGTGCTAAGGATAATGCATTTCCGGTACCTAATATCAATAGACCGATATATAAAATGACGAAACAAATGAAAACCATAATCATCTGTGCCTTAAGGTAGGAACCGATGGATTTGAATACATTATTTTTTAGAAATGCATATGCATTCTTAAATGTCTTAGGTGATTTGTTGCTAGCAATACGGCGCCAAGTTTGAATCTCAACACTTAAGAAGAACGCTAAAATGATCGCGATCGCAAAGTTGCCAAGGAAAGATGAGAATGTTGTAATGGCACCCACTAAATATTTAAAGAAATTTACCATTAAGTCTGAAGTGAAATCCGTTAAAAGCGTGAAATAATCATTCATTTTTTGTGTAAGATTAGGTGGTAGAAGATTGAGCTTATTATGTAAGTAATCTAATGACTGTGTGAATTCCCATTGAATAACTCTAGTGTAGTAGGGAAGCTTATCTTGTAATTGTGAGATCTGAGAGATGATAATAATTCCTACACCAAAGATAATTCCTAGAATGACGAGAACAAATAGCAAAACGGAGATGGCAGAAGACACAGCCTTGTTTAATCCTCGTTTGTTAAGAAATTTAGCTAAGGGCTCGATCATTAAAAAAATGATGAAGGACAAGAAGACAGGAGTAGCTAACTGATATAATTTGCTGAAGATAAACATGACTAAGAAAACAGTTAATGCAATTAATGCGATATCAAAGATGGTACGCCAATACTTTTTATAAAGCGGAAGCATAGTCTAGATACATCTCCTTCTACAATAGGATAAGAAAGCCTGTATTTCATTGTACACGATTTTAAAAAAAACGCCTATTCTTACCTATGTTATGATAAAATAAGAGATAGTGAATTTTTCGATTATTTATTATTGAGCATACAAAGTCAATCAGAGAAAAGTGGGGAATGATATGCAGACTTTGCTGCTTTGGTTGTTTTATATTTCTTCCTTCTATGCTTTTATCCCTGGCATGATCACCCGTGTTTTCGGGTTTAGAGTGTTCCGTAAGGGAAAGAGTGAGCGAGAGTTCGCACTTACTTTTGATGATGGACCGGATCCACACTATACTCCCCAACTACTTGATTTACTCAAAAGATACAACGCTAAGGGAACCTTTTTTGTTATAGGGAAAAATGCTGAACAACATCCAGAGTTAATTAAACGTATGTACGATGAAGGGCATCTTATTGGAATTCATAACTATATCCACAAATCTAATTGGTTTATGCGTCCTACTACTGTACGGAATCAATTCAAGAAAACGGATGAAATCATTTATGCCATAACGGGGCAGAGAGCATCTTACTATCGACCACCGTGGGGAATTGTAAACTTATTTGATTTCTCGAAACGTAATCAATTCAAAATTATTTTATGGTCATCGATGTTTGGTGATTGGCGTGAGAAGGTTGGTTCTGATAAATTAGCAAAACGGATCTTAAGTAAGCTCCAACCTGGAGAAGTCATGCTTCTTCATGATTGTGGATCAACTATGGGGGCCGACCTTAATGCACCTAAACAAATGCTAATTGCGCTTGAACAAGTTCTGATTGAAGCAGAGCATCGCCAACTACGAAGCATTCGTATTGATGAGATGATTCAGATGAAGGAGAATGCACCTGAAATGAAACTGTCTCGTAGGAAGCTAGCTGTAGTGAAACTATGGTTAATGTGGGAAGTCGTGTTTCATTTCATATTCCACCTTAAGACGGTCACACCTGCGAATCCTTTTCTACATTATCGAATGCGTTCCTATAAAGGCATGCCTCTTATTTTAGACAATGGATCAACGTTAAAGACAGGTGATTCGATTATTGAATTACATTTTGATAATGAGAAGTTATTTAACTATGGTCTGAAGTCACGTTCGACGGTTCATCTAGCTATCCAAATGATCCGTTCAATGGAGAAGGAATTACCGGATTTAGCTCATCAGTTAATGGACGATAATCAATTAAAGCAAGCTAAAGCACTGTATGGTGTAAGTATGATTAATCGAGGACCGGAGAAATTCGGTTTCAGTGTTCGGGATTTACCGGCGGGATGGTTTGCGAAGTCAACGCAGAGTTATTTGAAAATTCTAATGAGTATTATACATCCAGCAGGACAGGATCGACTTAAGGAGTCCCCTGATAAATTGGTACCCAAAATGATCATTATGCCTATAGATTATCTGAACGAACATTATGCATCTAGCGGCTCTCATCGTAATTCAAATGTAAAAGATATTCATAATAAAATAGCTGTTGAGAATAGAAATATTGGAGTTTAACACAATACGAGTCATAAAGATATTTTGTATAACTAAAGGGGTGTTCCCCAGGTCATTTCTGACTTGGAGAACACCCCTTTTCAAAATATAAGAAAGGTTAAATTTCATTTTCTCACGATACATTAAATTTTGAGTACAGCACCGGAACTTGCGTTGGTTACTAATTTAGAGTAACGAGCAAGAAGTCCTGTTTTCACTTTAGGTTCGAAGCCTTTCCAATTTGCACGACGGCGTTCAAACTCTTCGTCATCAATTTCAAGTTGAATAGTTCGATTGTTAAGATCTAGTTCAATGATATCCCCATCTTCAACGAAAGCTATAGGTCCGCCTTCAGCAGCTTCTGGTGAAATATGTCCAATACTGATTCCGCGAGATGCTCCTGAGAAACGACCATCTGTGATCAGTCCAACTTTGGCACCAAGTCCCATACCTACAATTTGGGAAGTAGGAGCAAGCATTTCTGGCATTCCTGGACCACCTTTAGGTCCTTCATAACGAATAACAACAACATTTCCTTCTTTTACTTTACCGTTAGCTATTCCGTATAGTGCTTCATCCTGGGAATCATAACAGATAGCAGGTCCTCTATGGTATCCACCTACAGATGCATCAACAGCACCTACTTTGATGATGGAACCTCCAGGAGCTAGATTTCCGAAAAGGACAGCAAGACCTCCGCGTTCGGAATGTGGATTGTCGAGAGGATGGATGACATTCTGATCTATAATCTCACAGCCCTCAACATTTTCACGTAGCGTTTTAGCAGATACCGTAATACAGTCTCCGTTGATCGCACCTGGTTTCTTTAGAAGTTCATTTATGATTGCACTTACCCCACCTGCATTATGAAGATCTTCGATATGCCAGTCAGAAGCAGGAGCTAATTTAGCTAGATGAGGGACACGATTAGCTACTTCGTTAATACGTTCAATAGGGTACTCAAGGCCAGCTTCATGTGCTAGAGCTAGTGTGTGCAATACCGTATTGGTAGAACCACCCATAGCCATATCTAGTGCGAAGGCATTGTCGAGAGCATCCATCGTTACGATATCTCTAGGCTTAATATCAAGCTTAATTAATTCCATCAATTGTGTAGCTGACTTTCTAACGAAATCCTTCCGTTCTTCAGCAACGGCAAGAATGGTTCCATTACCTGGTAGAGCAAGCCCCATTCCTTCAGCAAGACAGTTCATGGAGTTGGCTGTGAACATACCGGAACATGATCCACAAGTAGGACAACCAAATTGTTCTAGTTCTAGCAAACCTTCATCTGATAGGGTACCTGCTTGATGAGCACCAACCCCTTCAAAAACAGAGGTAAGGGAGATCGAGCGACCCGTACTGTCTTTACCAGCTTTCATAGGACCACCACTAACGAAAATGGTTGGGATATTCACGCGAAGCGCACCCATCATCATACCTGGTGTGATTTTGTCACAGTTAGGGATACAGACCATACCATCGAACCAGTGAGCGGCAACAACGGTTTCTACGGAGTCGGCGATAATATCACGGCTTGGTAGAGAGTAACGCATACCGATATGTCCCATTGCAATCCCGTCATCAACACCAATGGTATTGAATTCAAAAGGAACACCTCCGGCTTCACGGATCGCTTCTTTAACAATCTTCCCGAATTCTTGAAGGTGGATATGGCCTGGAACAATGTCAAGATATGAGTTACATACTGCTATAAATGGTTTACCGAAATCTTCTTCCTTTACGCCTGCTGCTCTCAATAAGCTGCGGTGAGGAGCACGATCAAAACCTTTCTTAATCGTATCTGAACGCATTTTCTTTGGTTGCATAATATCTAGTTCCCCCCATATAAAAAATATAATATTCACCGCTTTAACACGGTTGCTTAACAGAGTAAATGCATAAATGGTTTTTAATGAGTCTATCACAAATGACTAGGATTTTCTACAGAATGTCGAGTAAACAATAGGACACCCCCTTCAATTTCAAAAAGAAGGAGGTGTCCTAGGATTTAAAACATATGGACAAGAGGGGTACTGAAATATTATATAGATCGACGAAATGCTCGATTCTCTAAAGAGATAGCCCAGTGGATAGAAGGTTCTACCAAAGGATGTGCTGTACGGCGAACAAAGGGTTGTGACAGAAGGATGGTAAGGGCTATGGCGCTGAGAATAAGAAGGATGGCACCTCCGGTACCATGAATATGTTGGTATAATTCTGTAGTGTTAACTATTCTAATGATGAATCCATGTAATAGAAATACATATAGTGTACGACGTCCAAGGTCAGTCATACGACTCTCAAACGTGGGAATCCAAGCAAGAAAGGCTGCCGCAGAAATGAATTGAAGAATATACAGAGCTACTCGAAATATTCCAGCGTACCATTCATGATGACCAAGCTGCATAAAAGTCATATTCCCAAAAAGCCAACCTTCCGGTAAATTCAGTCCCCACAAACCGAGAATAACGAAGATACTCAACGACACAAGGGCTGCGCCGGTTCTTTTCCAACGGGTGATTAGGTTTACGAATGCTGCGAAATTAAAATGATAGCCTATAATGAAAAAGGGTAGATATACAAAAGTCCAACTGATACTGAGCCATACCCCATCAAGTTGTAAATATCCTACGAGTACACCAAGAATAAGTGAAATACCAATTTGTTGATAAGGCAACAGTCTATGCATTGCGATCGTCAATAGACGCCAAAAGATGTGACTGGCTAGAAACCAAAGCAATAAGTAGGGTGCAAAGAATGAGTGATGACTCTGTTGTACGTGAAATACGGTATAATCCAAAATGGAATAAAGACTTTGGAAAACGACATATTGTAAGCCGATTTGTGTTAATGTTCTCTGACCTGCTTCACCCATTAATCCTGATTTAGCAAAATAACCTGTAACAAGAACGAATAATGGCATATGAAAAGTCAGAATCCATAAAAATAATTGATGGAGGCCACTTATTTGATGAATTAGCGGTTCAATGGCGTTACCAACAAATACGGTAACAATTAATAGGAATCGCAAATTAAGAAAGTAAGTCTCTCCTTGTTTAAGTGACTGTGTTTCCATGTGATGCCTCCATCTCCCTATCCAAGGGTTATGTTTCTCTTATTTATCTATAATTTAAAATTACTATTTCTGAATAGGTTATATTGTGATAATAATCACAATTGTAAACGCTATCATCTCCTACAATTGTGTCTAAATATTGAAATGAATCGTTGTTATAGGCATTGACAACTCTTGATCAAAGGTCAACAATAAGAAGAGGTTATAATACCATCATTATATGTTATTGGTTTCTCGGAGTTACTTGAGTTTTCAGTTGTTACTCATCATTTTTTTTGGAAGCGCTATCAAACTAAAGACTTAAGGGGCTGTTGGTGTAGTGAAGAAAATTCAACTTATTCAAAAAATAATAGATTGTGGGGTTGTTGCAGTACTTCGTGGAGATTCACCCGATCAGGTTGTGGCAATGGCAGAAGAAGCTATTGCTGGAGGAATCAAAGTGATTGAGATTACGATGACCGTACCTCGAGCATTACAGGCAATCGAGAAGCTTAGTCGGGTATATCGCTGGAATACGTCAGATCCCTCGAAATTTGCTATTATCGGTGCGGGTACTGTACTTGAGCCTCATACAGCACGATCTGCGATGCTCTCAGGTGCTGAATTTGTTGTTTCACCATCCTTGAATCCGGATACGATTAAGATGTGCAATTTGTATCGTATACCTGTCATACCTGGACTAATGACACTAGTTGATGTGCAACAAGCCTTAGAACTAGGTGTGGATATTGTGAAATTGTTCCCTGGTAATCTATTTGATCCTTCTATCATCAAAACGATGAAAGCGCCGATGCCTCAAGCTAACTTTATGCCGTCTGGGGGGGTGACCATCTCGAATCTGGGGGAATGGGTTAAGGGAGGCGCAGTAGCAGTGAGTATTGGGTCTGACCTAACAGCAGAAGCAGTTAAGACCGGTGATATGACCAATGTACGTAGAAGAGCGGAGCAATATATGGAAGCATATCATCTTGCGACAGGAAATTAAATAAACTACATATTTGTCTAAGATGTATATATAATAAAGACACACAACAGTCTGCCGCCCTTAAGGATGCAGGCTATTGTTGTATCAATTGTGATATATAGGTTACATACTAGTTACTAGGGAGGCGTTACGTTGGCTATACTGCAAGCAGGTCAATATAATGTACCTTGCCAAGCTATTTTATTTGATAAAGATGGTACGTTGTTCCAATTTATGATGTTATGGGGGGATTGGGCAGACTCTGTATTGAATAGATTAGAGGAGAAACTAACGCTTATCGGAGATGGATTTACGGGCTCTAAAGCTGCAGTCTTCGGTACTCAGCATGATTCACAAGGGCGAATAATTGGTTATGACCTTGAAGGGCCACTAGCCATGGCTACAGTAGAAGAAACCAATGGTATTCTGGCTTGGCAGTTATATGCAGCGGGTGTTCCTTGGAATGAGGCACTTGTTGAAGCTATTGAGATTAGTAAGAATGCTATGTTGGATGTAAGAGAGAATAAACCCGTGATTCCTATGCCAGGGTTATTAGATTTCTTACAGAAATGCCAAGCAACATCTATTCGATTGGGTGTCGTAACATCAGATGAGACATCATCAACGATTGAACAATTAGGTTGGGCAGAGATCAGTCATTATTTTCAGGTGATTATTGGACGTGATCAGGTTCGTCTAGGAAAGCCGCATCCAGAAATGGTAGAAAGAGCATCTCATATTCTAGGTATTGAACCACAGCATATTGTAGTTATTGGTGATACGAATGCCGATATGCAAATGGCCAAACAAGCAGGAGTGAAGCTCGCCATAGGAATATCTTCTTCAGGTGAAGAGATGGAATGTTCGCTAGGTGCAGATGTAATGATCTCACATTATGAAGAACTTAAGATAAAACAAGAATGATGAAATAGCGGTATAACATAGTTGAATCATATGGAGGTGTTAGAGCATGCAAAAGATCGAAACGTTAGCCTCTTGGATTCAAGAGAGCAATCAAATTGTGTTCTTTGGGGGTGCAGGAACCTCAACAGAAAGTGGAATTCCTGATTTTCGTTCAGCAGCAGGACTGTACCAGAATGAACAACATTCACCTTATCCACCCGAAGTGATGCTTAGTCATCATTTTTTTGTCGAGCATCCCGAAGTGTTCTTTGATTTCTATCGGAGCAAGATGATTCATGAACGTGCACAACCTAATGCTTGTCACACGGTACTGGCTAATCTCGAGAAACAGGGGAAATTGAAGGCCATAGTTACGCAGAATATTGATGGTCTACATCAATTGGCAGGAAGTACTAACGTCTTAGAGTTACATGGATCTATTCATCGTAATTATTGTATGGGTTGTTCCCATTATTATGGGTTGGATACTATTATTAAAAGTAAAGATATCGTACCACGCTGTCCTTCCTGTGGCGCCGTCATTAAGCCGGATGTTGTCCTGTATGAAGAAGCGTTGGATCAGCAAATCCTATATCGTTCGATGGATGCCATTGCTTCAGCAGATTTACTTATTATTGGTGGAACTTCGTTGACGGTACAGCCTGCTGCGCACCTAGTCTCCTACTTTCAAGGCAGTCGAACTGTACTTCTTAACGCGGATCCGACATTTTATGATGAACAAGCAGACTTACTTATTTCGGACCGTATTGCGGAAGTCATGACAAAAGTGAAACATTTTCTTTAACCTATGAACGAACATTATTGGGAATCGCATGCGATTTGCAAACGGTTTCTTGCTAAGAATGCTGTAAAAGAATTATGATGTTTACTATAACTTTTATACTTGCTTATTTTTATAATAGAGAGGCGGATGGAATGGATGGTATATATCGCAAATGAAGAACGTTATGGGACGATGAAATATAACCGTTGTGGTCGTTCTGGACTCAAGCTTCCTGCGGTTTCTCTAGGCTTATGGCACAATTTCGGTGGTATTAATACGTTGGAGAATTCTCGCAATATGATCAGAAGATCTTTCGATCTAGGAATTACGCATTTCGACTTGGCTAATAATTATGGTCCGCCTGCAGGTTCTGCGGAAGAAACGTTTGGACAGATATTAGCGCAAGACCTTAAACCTTACCGTGATGAGTTGATTATATCTTCTAAAGCAGGGTATTACATGTGGCCTGGACCTTATGGAGAGTGGGGATCACGCAAGAATCTAGTATCTAGTCTAGATCAGTCATTGAAACGGATGAATTTGGATTACGTGGATATTTTCTATTCTCATCGCTTTGATCCTGAGACTCCTTTGGAAGAAACAATGATGGCGTTGGATCATATCGTTCGTTCTGGTAAGGCCCTTTATGTAGGTATATCTAATTATTCGGCTGAGCAGACCACAGAAGCGATTACCATTCTAAAACAATTGGGTACCCCACTACTCATTCACCAACCAAGTTATTCCATGCTGAATCGTTGGATCGAGAATGGATTGCAGGATGTATTAGCGGAGCAAGGTGTTGGCAGTATTGCATTTACACCTCTTGCTCAAGGTATTCTAACGAATAAATATTTGAATGGTATTCCAGAGGATTCACGTGCGGCTAGTACTTCAGTCTTCTTGAATGAAGGTAATATTACACCAGAAGCATTACGCAAGGTACGCGCGCTTAATCAATTAGCAGCTGCTAGAGGACAAAGTCTAGCTCAACTTGCATTATCATGGGTTCTTCGGGGTAACAAAGTAACATCTGTCCTAATTGGAGCTAGTCGTGTCAGCCAAATTGAGGATAATGTCGCAGCATTAAATAATCTAGATTTCACGCAAGAAGAATTGGATCGCATCGAGACGATTCTTAAAACAGAGAACGAAATGAATATCTGATAATAAAAAAATGTCAATGCCTGCTAATTCTATTTAAGAAGAAGCAGGCATTTTCTGTTAATATGGATATAACCTCTTAACTAATTGGAACCTTCAGGACTTCGACTCGTCTGATGACGATAGGTACTAGGTGACATATTACAGAATCGTTTGAACTGGCGTGAGAAATAAAGGGCGTCTGTTAGACCAACAGATGAGGCAATTTGTTCAACGGACAGTTCAGGGCGTTCCCGTAACAGTTGGCGTGATTTATCAATCCGTAGTTTTAATAAATAGGTAACAGGGGATAGACCCGTTTCTTTCTTGAAAATGCGTGAAAGGTATGCCCGATTGTAACCTAAGCTGTCACACATTTGTTCAATGGATACGGGATGGGCAAATTGTGTAGACATATAGAGGATCATTTGCTTCACGGTTCTTTGCACCTGGGATTCTGTGCCTGTCAGTCGTGATTGGTTCGAGAGTACATCTTGTGCTTCTGCTAGAATGAGATAAAGATAACCAAGAGAGGTCATATGCGCACTTTCTTTTTTGGTATAGAAGGCTTCTTGCATGTGAGAAATGGCTGAAGGAATCATAGGGTTTGTCTTCATGGATGTAAAAACGGAATGATTCGTTACAAATCCAGCTTCATTCACTCTATTCTCGGCTTCTTGGCCTATAAAAGCTACCCAACGATAACACCATGGTTCCTCTGGATCGGAGACATAACTAACTAATTGTCCAGGGTGAATAAGGAAACAAGAGTGCTCGCCCAATTCATAAGTATGATGCTCGGTACGAAAAGTGCCCTTACCACGTTCAACGAAATGTAATAAATAATAGTCATAAATTTTGGGACCCAAAGCATGTAACGGATCGGTCTGGCTCTCACCAGCAAAAAGGACATGCAGTGAAGTTCCATCATGGTAGACGGGGTTAGCGGCTACGGAATAGGTTGAATGATGAGACATGAGAGATACATTCCTATCTTTGTAAAAGTTTTTGAAATATTGAAAAAGAATGGCATTGCCATTTCTACTTGTGTGAACTCTTGAACTCATTATAAATCCAAAGGTCACATTTATCCATATAGAGCACACATGATTACATTATCATAGTTAGAGGTTTCTTATATACTAGAGCTAAGGAACAAAGATATTGAGAGGATAGGTGTAAAGCATATGAGCACGCAAACAGTAGATTTCAAACAAAATTTTATTAGTAAATTCGGAGAGTCCCAACATGATGAACATGTGTTTAATGCACCAGGTCGAGTGAATCTGATTGGAGAACATATAGATTATAATGGTGGGTATGTACTGCCGGCAGCACTTGAGTTCGGTACGACACTTATTATTCGGGAAAGAGATGATCATAAGCTTCATTTCGCTTCTACAAACATTCCATTTGAGGCGACGCTTGAAATAAAAGAAATAGGTACAAAAAAGACAGGTGAGTGGGTGGATTATCCTATCGGTGTCATTGTAGAGTTGAATAAGATCGGCTGCAAATTGACGAAGGGATATGACCTTTACTTCCAAGGGGAAATTCCAAATGGCGCAGGACTATCATCTTCTGCTTCCATTGAAGTAGTGACGGCGTACGCTTTGCTAACATTGGAAGGCAAAGAGACGGACACGGTTGAAATCGCACGTCTATCCCAGAGAGCTGAGAATCAGTATGTTGGTGTAAACTCTGGAATTATGGATCAATTTGCAGTAGCCAATGGTAAACAAGATCATGCAATTCTATTGATGTGCGATACATTGGAGTATAAACACGTACCTTTCCGTACTGGATCATACAAGTTAGTCATCGGTAATACGAATAAACGTAGAGGGCTAGTCGATTCTGCTTACAATGAACGTCGTCAACAATGTGAGGTTGCATTGGAGATTCTGAAGAAAGAAGTTCCAGCGTTAAATTATCTAGCACAATTAAAACCAGATCAACTTGATACGCTTCAAGTTCATATTCAAGATGAGACGGTTAGACGCCGTACTCAGCATGTCGTTGAAGAGAATCAACGTGTGCTTGATTCCGTGGAAGCTCTAACGAATCATGACTTAGAGAAATTTGGTCAATTGATGAACCAATCGCATGATTCATTGCGTGATCTATATGAAGTGAGCTGTGTGGAACTAGATGTTATGGTTGAAGAAGCACAACGGATTTCTGGTACACTTGGTGCACGGATGACGGGAGCAGGATTTGGTGGTTGTACCGTATCACTCGTACACGAAGATTCTGTTGAACAATTCGTGCAACAGGTTGGCGATAACTATAGTGCAAGAACCGGATTAAAGGGTGAATTCTATGTATGTGGCGTTGGCGATGGCGTAAAAGAGATGAAGGAGGAGATGTAACATGGCAATCTTAGTAACAGGTGGAGCGGGGTATATTGGTTCACACACCGTGGCGGCATTACTTGATCTTGGGGAAGAAGTTGTGGTCATCGACAATCTACAGACTGGACATCGTGAGGCTTTGCTTGGCGGCAAGCTGTATGAAGGTGATCTGCGAGATAAAGAATTACTAGCGAAGTTATTTAGTGAGAATGAAATTGATGCAGTTATTCATTTTGCGGCCAATTCTCTTGTAGGAGAAAGCATGCAAAACCCAGTGAAGTATTATGACAACAATGTATTCGGTACATTATGTCTGCTTGAAGCTATGGATGCGGCTAATGTTCGTAAAATTGTTTTCTCTTCTACGGCAGCAACCTATGGTGAACCTGAGAAGGTACCTATTGTCGAAGGTGATCGTACGGAGCCTACCAATGTGTATGGAGAGACCAAGTTGATGATGGAACGTATGATGTCATGGTTCGATAAAGTATTGGGCATTAAGTATGTGGCTCTACGTTACTTTAATGCAGCAGGAGCACATGCTAGCGGTCGAATTGGTGAAGATCACCGCCCAGAAAGTCATCTTATCCCGTTGGTATTACAAGCAGCTTTGAAACAAAGAGCTAACATTGCTGTATTCGGTGAAGACTATCCTACAGCAGACGGAACTTGTGTCCGTGACTACATTCACGTAAGTGATCTGGCTGACGCACATTATCGCGCAGTAAATTATTTGAGAAACGGGAATGAGAGCAACGTGTTTAATCTAGGGAATGGCCAAGGATTCTCTGTTAAAGAAGTCATTGAAACCGCGAAGAAAGTAACAGGTCTTGATATTCCAGTTGTGATGCAAGAACGTCGCGCAGGTGATCCTGCCACATTGGTAGCTTCTTCGGATAAGGCACGTACTGTTCTTGGTTGGAATCCGTCACATGATCGTCTAGAGAATATTATTCAAAGTGCATGGAGTTGGCATCAGTCTCATCCAGCAGGTTACGGAGAATAAGGGGGATGGACATGAATATCGCAACAACAAGAACGCTTGAACAAGATGCAGCATTACATGCGATTGAAAGGTTAGTTCGCTTTGCTCTCGATCACCTACTAATTAGAGAAGAAGATATTGATTACAGCCGTAATATGCTTATGGACCTCTTCCAATTCAGTGAACCTTTCGCGGGAGAAACAGATCATACAAGACAAGATAGTCCTCAAGAAATGATTGATACACTGATTAATTATGGATTTCAGATTGGGTTAATTCCTGAGAATAGTGATACGTATCGAGATTTGTTAGATTCCAAAATCATGGGGCTTCTAATGGCTCGTCCCTCAGAAGTGGTGGATATGTTTCAAGCTACGCTAGAGAAGCAAGGAATTGAAGCGGCTACGCAACACTTCTATCAAATGAATATTGATTCTAATTATATTCGAATGGACCGCGTATCCAAGAATGTCTATTGGAAGCAACCGACGGCTTATGGCGATATTGAAATGACCATTAACTTGTCTAAACCAGAGAAGAATCCCAAAGAGATTGCGATGGCGAAGTTGCTACCCCCTCCAATCTACCCTAAGTGTCAATTATGTCGTGAAAATGTAGGCTATGCAGGACGGATTAACCATCCATCACGTCAGAATTTACGGGTTATTCCGCTAGTCATGAATGATGAGCCTTGGTTGTTCCAATACTCACCATACGTATATTATAATGAGCACTGTATCGTATTGCATCGTGATCACGTACCTATGAAATTGACTAAGGATACGTTAAAAAGACTTTTGTCTTTCGTAGATGTCATCCCACATTATTTCATTGGATCCAATGCTGATTTACCTATTGTCGGAGGCTCAATATTGACTCACGATCATTTCCAAGGTGGTCGTCATACATTCCCGATTCAGAATGCTCCTAAAGAAGCCATATTTACACATCATGAGTATCCTGGCGTTACGGTTAGTATTGTAAAATGGCCGATGTCGGTATTACGTATGACTTCACACGATAGTCAGGTTCTACTCGAATGTGCGAATAACATTTATGAATCTTGGAAGCAATATAGTGATCCGGAAGTAGATATTCTGGCATTTACTAAGAATGAGTCCGGTGAAGATGTGCCACATAACACCGTGACACCGATCGTGCATCGTACCGAAGATGGCGCATATGAGATGGATCTTGTATTGCGTAATAATCGTACTAGTGAGCAGTATCCTGACGGCATATTCCATCCGCATCCTGAGATGCATCACATCAAGAAAGAGAATATTGGATTAATTGAAGTGATGGGGTTGGCTATACTTCCGGGTAGACTGAAGGAAGAGTTGGATCTCGTAGCAGATATACTTAGTGGTGATGATCAGCTTCTTGCTTCGGTTGTTGCAGGCGAACTCCCTGCACTAAGTAATCATCTTGCCTGGATTACAACATTGATCAAGGGACATGGCACGCAATGGAGTAAAGAAGAAGCTATTGAGCTTATTCAACATCAGGTTGGCGATAAGTTTGTAGAGATTCTAGGTCATGCGGGTGTCTATAAGCGAACAGAAGCTGGACAGCAAGCATTTAAGCTATTCCTACAGCATTTGGGATATACTGAATTATAATCAAATATAATGTGTAATAGCGACCGTTCTTCCTCTTTGAGGGAGGGCGGTTTGTTCATTGATCGGGAAAGGTCTATACTATTAGGAGGATGAGATGAACCCGTTGTGATTGGGGTTGCACATCTATTTGGTATGAATAAAGAAATTTCAAACGGAGGCGAATGACTTAATGATAGCATTTGAATTTAATAATCCTACCAAGCTAATCTTCGGAAGAGGGAAACTTGATGCACTAAAAACGGAAGTACCTAAATACGGATCTAAAGTATTGTTCTTATATGGTGGTGGCAGTATTAAGCGTAGTGGTCTTTATGACAATGTTATGGCATTGTTGAAAGAAATTGGAGCAGAAGTTACAGAACTAGGTGGAGTAGAACCTAATCCACGCTTGTCTACAGTACACAAAGGTGTAGATCTATGTACATCGAACGGCATCGATCTCATTCTGGCTGTTGGTGGGGGAAGTGTTCTTGACTGCGCCAAAGCGATTGCTGTAGGTGCGAAATATGATGGAGATATGTGGGATTTCGTAGAGCGCAAAGCTGTGCCTCAAGCAGCCCTTCCTTTAGGAACGGTATTAACGATGGCGGCAACCGGGTCCGAAATGAATGGTGGCTCTGTCATAACGAATGAAGTGACACAAGAGAAAATGGGATGGGGTAGCCCACATGCTTTTCCAACATTCTCCATCCTAGATCCAGCACATACCTTTTCACTTCCTAAAGATCAGACCGTGTATGGTATGGTAGATATGATGTCTCACGTATTAGAGCATTATTTTCATGCAGAGAGTAATACTCCTGTGCAGGATGGCTTCTGTGAGACCATTCTTCGTACGGTCATCGAGACAGCTCCGAAGCTTATCGATGATTTGGAGAACTTTGAATATCGCGCAACCATTATGTACTGTGGCACAATGGCGTTAAATGGTATTTTGAATATGGGTATGAATGGAGACTGGGCTACTCATAACATCGAACACGCTGTATCAGCAGTATATGATATTCCACATGGTGGAGGACTAGCCATTCTGTTCCCGAATTGGATGAAGTATAATCAGAAAGTCGATATTGCGCGCTTCAAACGATTGGCTATTCATGTATTTGATATTGATCCATCAGGGAAAAGTGATGAGCAAGTTGGAATCGAAGGAATTGAGGCATTACGTGCATTCTGGAATTCCATCGGTGCACCTAGTCGTCTAGCGGATTATGATATTGATGCGAGCCAGATTGATAATATGGCTGAAAAGACAACACGTTTTGGTCCATTCGGTAATTTCAATAAATTGAATAAAGAAGATGTCGTTGAAATTTATAACATGTCACTTTAATTGTTGAATTTAATGAACAGTTAGAGATAAATAATACTGAATAATAAAGGGGACTACCCCACAGGTCAAGGCTATGACCCTGTGGAGTAGTCCCTTTTTTTGCATTGGTGAATTATCCTAAATAATCACTGATAGATTATAATGATTCCAACAAAGGTAATATTTGAAACAATAGTTTGATTTATACGTATAAGTTAACATAGACATAAAGATATCGACAGGAGGGCTGTAAGATGGAGGCGCTTTATCTAGGTTGTCTAGCGGGAGGAGTGCTATTTGCCTTAGTAAGTGTAATATTCGGGGACGTATTAAGTAACGCACTAGATGGTGTTCTGGATTTTTTATCGGTAGATATTCTAAAGCCTATGGTGATAGCGAGTGCGATCACGGTATTTGGAGGAGCGGGTATTCTAATTACCCGATATTCTGGCTTAACTGCCATACCAAATTTATTATTATCTATACTGATCGCCGTGCTCATCTCGGTCCTCGTGTACTTTCTGTATGTTAAACCAATGGAAAACACGGAAAACTCTACTGGATACTCCATACATGATCTGGTTGGAAGAATTGGAGAAATTACAATAACTCTTCCTGGGCTAGGTTATGGTGAAGTGATGGTAAAGGTCGGAGCGGGGAACGTGTTACATATCGCTTCGAGCCTCGAACAACGTGTATTAACTGCAGGAACTCGTGTCGTTATTGTGGATGAAGTGGATGGGGTATTACTTGTTACAGAATTTGAAGAGAATAGAGGAGATGAAGCTTGATGGAATCAATACCTGATTATTTGGTTATACCTGCTATCGTGATTGGCGTAATTATTGTGCTTGGTTTGGCATTTTGGGCTCGTTATAAGACAGTAGGACCGGATGAAGCGATGATCGTTACGGGTTCATTCTTGGGAAATCGCAATATCTCAGAGGAGGATGGACGTAGAATTAAGATCGTTCGTGGAGGGGGCGCATTCATTCTTCCTGTATTCCAACAATCGCAATTTATTTCACTTCTTTCTCATAAACTGGATGTCTCAACTCCTGAAGTTTACACCGAGCAAGGTGTGCCCGTTATGGCAGATGGTGTAGCTATCATCAAGGTCGGAGGATCCATTGAAGATGTCGTAACGGCATCTGAACAATTCATTGGAAAACCAGTTGAGTCACTTCGAAGTGAAGCGCAAGAAGTATTGGAAGGTCACCTTCGAGCGATTCTTGGTATGATGACCGTAGAAGAAGTCTACAAGAACCGAGACAAATTTGCGCAAGAAGTTCAAGGCGTAGCTGCAAGAGATCTTAAGAAAATGGGCCTACAAATTGTCTCTTTTACAATTAAAGATTTACGGGATAAGCACGGATACTTAGAAGCATTAGGAAAACCACGTATTGCTACTGTTAAGCGTGACGCAGAGATTGCAGAAGCGGATGCTGTCCGGGATGCACGGATTCAGAAGGCCAATGCAGAAGAGCAAGGTCAGAAAGCAGAACTACTGAGAGATACGAATATTGCTGAAGCATCGAAGGAGAAGGAATTAAAGGTAGCATCCTTTAAGAAAGAGCAAGATACAGCGAAGGCTGAGGCAGACCAAGCCTATCATATTCAGGAAGCGCGTGCGAAACAGATTGTGGTAGAAGAGCAAATGCAAGTTGAGATTGTCCGCAAAAATCGTGAAGTTGACTTGCAAGAAAAAGAAATTCTAGTTCGTCAGTTACAATATGATGCTGAGGTGAAGAAAAAGGCAGATGCGGATCGTTATTCCGTGGAGGTTGGAGCAGAAGCTGATAAAGCACGCAGAATGCTTGAAGCAGATGCACTGCAATACTCAATCGAGACACAGGCCCAAGCCTCCGCATCACAGAAACGATTGGATGGTCAAGCAATGGCTGATTCAGAACGTGCTAGAGGGACTGCGGATGCAGATGTTATCCGTCTGCGTGGACTTGCTGAAGCCGAAGCGAAAGAGAAATTAGCAGATGCATTCCAGAAGTACGGAGAGGCTGCCATTCTTGATATTGTGACGAAGATGCTTCCTGAATTAGCAGGGAAAATCGCACAGCCACTCGCTTCAATTGACAACTTGACTGTTGTAGATACGGGTAAAGGTGAAGGTGCAGCTCGTGTTAGTAATTATGTCACAGAATTGATGGCTACAGCACCTGCTATGCTAAAGAATGTATCCGGTATTGATGTTGAGAATTTAATCAAAGGATTCACTCAAAGAGAAGCGGTCAACAAACCAGCTATTGCCATTGTAGAGGACCTAGAACCGAAGGAATAGGCGTTGGTATTTAATTTCATATGCACAAGCTCCGGTAGCGATTACCGGAGCTTGTGTTATAATTAGAACTAACTAATCACATTCTATTGACGAATACAACCTTGTTTGTTATTATATATGACTTTGAGGGGTTATTAACGAGGTGCAAACGATGAGTAAAATACAAGTATTCAAAGTACTAAATAATAATGTTATCATTGCAAACCATCCTAAATATCAGGAAGTAGTTGTTATCGGTAAAGGTATTGGGTTTAACAGTAAAGTTGGCGATGATTTGCCACTCACATCTGTTGAGAAAATGTTTATTTTGACGAATCAACAAGAACAAGAACAATATAAACAATTAATTCCACAGGTCGCTGAGAACCTTATAGAAATCGTCAATGAAGGTATTATATATATTATGGAGCATAGCAAGCTTCCGTTGAATGAGCATATTCAGATTGCTTTGACAGATCATATTTCTTTTGCGCTCAAGCGTTATAATCAGGGGATTATGCTACATAATCCATTTCTATTTGAGACGAAAGAAATGTATCCTGAAGAATATGAAATGGCGGAATATGTGGTTGATTTAATTCGTAAGGGTTTTCATGTTGACCTCGAACAAGATGAGGTCGGTTTCGTGGCATTACATATTCACAGTGCTTTGACCAACCAACATATTACAGAGGTTAAGAAACATTCAGAACTCGTTGCTTATTTAGTTGAACTGGTGGAAGAAAATATGAACTATCAGATTCCGCGAAATTCATTGGACTATTCGAGACTATTAACGCACTTACGATTTGCTCTAGAAAGAGTACGTAGCGGACAGATTGAGAAACAGATTAGTTCACTGGATAAGCTGCTACATCAAGAGTACCCAGAGTTATATTCTTTGGCATGGAAGATGACCAAGATTATGGAACAGAAACTTCATATGCCTGTATCACCATCTGAAGTAAGTTATCTAACAGTACACCTTCAAAGACTCGATGAGAAGAAAAAAGAGGAAGTTAATAAATAAGCTTGAAAAGATAAAATAAAGATGCTAGTATACTATTCGTAGTTAACGATAAATGAATATGTATTTTACGTGTTACTGATTCGATCAGGCATGAGTTTATTTCAGTATTTTGATTGTTCTCCCCTAAATTGGGTAATCTAACCTTAGTTAGAAGGGCAATCAAAGATACTGAAAAACTCATGTCTTTTTTCGTTTTACAGAGATGAAATACCAATGAGGAGGAAGTGATTAGATGTTTAAAAAGTTATTCGGCGTACTCCAAAGAGTCGGTAAGGCGTTGATGCTTCCAGTAGCGATTCTACCTGCTGCAGGGCTTTTACTAGGGATTGGTAATATGTTGATCAATCCAGACTTTTTGAAGTTTGCGACAGCACTGGATACGGCATGGGTGGAATCAGTTGCCACGATTATGATGAATGCCGGTCAGATCGTCTTTGATAATCTGGCATTACTGTTTGCAGTGGGTGTTGCCATTGGACTAGCTGGAGGAGAAGGTGTTGCAGGTCTCGCAGCGATTATAGGTTATCTAGTTATGAATGTAACCTTAGGAACTGCTGTTGGTGTAACACCAGCAATGGTTGGAAATGTAGCTGGTTACGCTAGCGTGCTAGGTATTCCAACCTTAAGTACAGGGGTATTTGGGGGGATCGTTATTGGGATCGTGGCTGCGGCCATGTACAATCGGTTTTTCAAAATTGAGCTCCCGTCTTATCTTGGGTTCTTTGCGGGAAAACGATTTGTTCCGATTGCTACATCCGTAGCCTCCCTTATCGTAGGGTTAATTCTTGTTGTAGTATGGCCTCCGATCCAAACCGGACTAAATTCGGTATCTCACTTCATGGTGGATTCAAATCCAACATTAGCAGCATTCATATTTGGAGTAGTTGAACGTTCTCTCATTCCATTTGGATTACATCATATTTTCTATTCACCGTTCTGGTTTGAGTTCGGCGAATATGTTAACCAAGCTGGAGTGCTCATTCGAGGAGATCAGAGTATCTTTTTCAATCAATTGCGAGATGGTGTAGAATTGACAGCAGGTACGTTCCAAGTTGGGAAATTCCCATTCATGATGTTCGGACTACCGGCTGCTGCACTTGCTATCTATCATGAAGCAAGACCAGAACACAAGAAGTACGTAGCAGGTATTATGGGGTCCGCAGCGTTGACCGCGTTCTTGACAGGGATTACTGAACCGCTTGAATTCTCTTTCTTGTTCGTAGCTCCATTATTGTTTGCGGTTCATGCCATTTTTGCAGGTCTATCCTTTATGACAATGCAAATCCTAAATGTTAAGATTGGTATGACGTTCTCTGGAGGGTTTATTGACTTTCTCATCTTCGGTATCATACCGAACCGAACAAGTTGGTGGCTTGTCGTCGTCGTTGGTTTGATCTTGGCTGTCATTTACTACTTTGGTTTCCGCTTTATCATACGGAAATTCAATTTGAAAACACCGGGACGTGAAGATGAAACAGCAGAGGGCGCTGAAGGTTCAAAAGGTTCAGCGGAGGAACTTCCACAGAATATTCTAGAAGCATTCGGTGGTTCCTCAAACATCAAGCATCTCGATGCATGTATTACGCGTCTACGGATTGAAGTGAAAGACAAATCAGGCGTTAATAAAGACCGTTTGAAACAGCTTGGTGCTGCAGGTGTTCTTGAAGTTGGTAATAATGTTCAAGCTATTTTTGGTACTCGTTCGGATACCATTAAGACGCAAATGCAGGATATCATAGCAGGACGTACACCTGTAGTGGTAGCCATTGAACCTACTCCAAAAGAGGAGAAGACAGCAGGCGAAGAAGGCAAAGCAATTGTGACTGAAGATATTGTGATGCCAGCCAATGGAGAATTAATGGATATTTCCAATGTTCCAGATGCTGTTTTCTCACAGAAGATGACGGGCGATGGATTTGCTTTCTTACCACATGATGGAAAGATATGTTCTCCGGTCTATGGTAAAGTGTTTAATGTATTTCCAAGTAAACATGCCATCGGTATTATGTCCGACGGAGGTAAAGAAGTATTGGTTCATATCGGAGTTAATACGGTTAAGTTGAAAGGGAATGGGTTCACTGTATTGGTAGAGGAAGGCGACTTAGTATCTGCTGGACAGCCAATTATGGAAGTGGATTTAGAGTATGTGAAAGAGAATGCTAAATCCATCATTTCACCTATTATCTTCTCTAATCTACCTGAAGGTGCATCAGTTACGTTGAACAAGACTGGCGTATTGAAGGCTGGAGAAACTAATATTATTACGATTAATGAATAGTTAAAGTTAAGTTATCCCATAGGTAAGTATTGAACCAAAAATATAAATAATGAAAGTAGGATGAATATTATGCAAAAAACATTCAAAATTGTGGACGAAGACGGAATTCATGCACGCCCAGCAACAGCTTTAGTAAATGCAGCAACAAAGTTTAAATCAACGGAGTCTTATGCAGAAGCTAATGGTAAAAAGGTAACTTTGAAATCCATTCTAGGCGTGTTATCACTTGGATTGGAACAAGGAGATACATTGTCACTTATTACAGAAGGTGAAGAAGAAGCAGAAGCTTTGGATAAACTTCAAGAAGTGATGATCAGCGAAGGGTTAGGCGAATTACATGAATAAAATATCGGGCATTGCAGCTTCTGCAGGAATTGCCATTGCCCGAGCATTCATCTTGGAACATCCTGACTATTCTGTTCAGAAGCAGCAAGTGAATGACATAAAGGCAGAACTGGCAAAATTGGACGATGCATTACAACAATCAGGTGTTGAACTTGAGGCAATTAAAGAAAAGACACTACAAGAATTAGGAGAGAAAAAGGCAGAGATTTTTGCCTCTCACATTCTTATCTTGAATGATCCAGAATTCATTAATCCTGTGAAGGATCTAATTACCTCTGAATCCATGAATGCAAGTTTTGCACTTAATGAGATCGCTACTCAATTTGTTGGAATGTTCGAGAATATGAAAAGTGCATATTTGCAAGAACGTGCTGCTGATATGCGCGATGTAACGAAACGAATTCTTAAGCACTTACTTGGCATCAGCCAAGTAAGTCCTTCTGAAATCGACGAAGAAGCGATTGTTATCGCTGAAGACTTAACACCGTCAGATACTGCACAACTGAATCGTAAATATGTTAAAGGATTTACGACAAATATCGGTGGTAGAACTTCTCACTCTGCAATCATGGCCCGTTCGCTTGAGATTCCTGCTGTAGTGGGAACGCAAGACGTATTAAATCATGTAAGTAATGGTGATCTTGTTATTGTTGATGGACTAGCTGGCGATGTCATCATTAATCCATCTGAAGAAATCATTGCGGAGTACCGTACAAAACAGCATGAGTATGATTTGCAAATTGCTGAGTGGAAGAAGCTACGCGACGAGCCTACGCTAACTAAAGATAATGTCCAAGTTGAATTAGCGGCTAATATTGGGACACCAGCAGATGTTGAAGGTGTGCTTGAGAATGGTGGAGAAGCTGTTGGGTTATACCGAACAGAATTCCTATACATGGGTCGAGATAAGCTTCCATCTGAGAATGTTCAATATAACGCGTATAAGACCGTTCTCGAGAAAATGAAGGGTAAGCCAGTCGTTGTTCGTACGTTAGACATCGGTGGGGATAAGGAATTACCTTATCTGGATATGCCGAAGGAAATGAATCCATTCTTAGGCTTCCGTGCTATTCGTTTATGTCTAGATCGTCAGGACATCTTCCGTGTTCAGCTTCGTGCATTACTACGTGCGAGCGTACATGGTAACCTTCGTATTATGTTCCCTATGATCGCTACAATAGGTGAATTCAGACAGGCTAAGGCAGTTCTCCTTGAAGAAAAAGCCAAATTGATCGCTGAAGGCATTGAGGTCTCTGACCAAATCCAAATGGGTATTATGGTGGAAATTCCAAGTACAGCTGTACTTGCGGATCAGTTCGCCAAAGAAGTGGATTTCTTTAGCATTGGTACTAATGATCTTATTCAATATACAATGGCAGCTGATCGGATGAATGAACGTGTATCCTATCTGTATCAACCTTATAATCCTGCTATTTTACGCTTGATTGATATGGTTATCAAAGCCGCACACAAGGAAAATAAATGGGTTGGTATGTGTGGTGAAATGGCTGGGGACCAAACGGCTATACCGCTTTTACTTGGATTAGGTCTTGATGAATTCAGTATGAGTGCATCATCCGTTCTTCCTGCTAGAAGTCTTATCTCTAAGTTGACTAGCTCTGAAATGAAGCAGTTAGCAGAGAAAGCACTTCAGCAATGTACCGCAGAGGAAGTCGTGGAATTAGTTAAGGCTTCCGTGAGTAAATAAATGAACGATATATGTTGAATAGAAGGAGCGGCCTTATATGGTTCGCTCCTTTTGTGTTTCTTTATTTTGAGTAAATTAGAGCCGATATATATCATATAGCCCTTACAAAACGACTCTTTCTAACATATGATAACCTGAACAGGGTATGTGATATGTCGTATGGGTTTATATTAGGCATATGATGGTGGTGAAATGTGATGAATAATATAACAAGTTATTACGAAGGTCGAGATTTGGGTTGCTGTTATGCTCCGCAGGGAAGCTGGTTCAAAGTGTGGGCACCTACAGCAAGTCTAGTGTCTCTGGTTCTATATAAGGATTCAGGCCATTATAACTCAGAAGGACAAGTTACAGATCATAGTAATGGTAATGAGATCTTTATGGAAAAAGATGAGTATGGGGTATGGTCTATTTATTTCGGTGGAGATTTGAAAGGGTTATTTTACATGTACAGAACTGAGTTGTCTGATGGAACGACACGTTATGGAGTGGATCCTTACGCAAAGGCTGTTTCTGCTAACGGGGCTAGAACAGCGATAATGGATATGAATTCAACCAATCCTACGGGTTGGGATGAAGATGCTAAGCCGCCACTTTCTCATCCGACGGATAGTATTCTTTACGAACTCCATGTGCGCGATTTCTCTATTCATTACGATTCAGGCATTTGCAACAAAGGTAAATTTAAAGCATTCACAGAGACAGGGTTAAAAGATGCATATGGTAATGCGCTAGGAATGGATCACTTGGTTGAGCTTGGAGTTACGCATGTACATTTGTTACCTGTCTTTGATTATAAGACAGTAAATGAACTTCTATGCGATCCAAGTGATACATCTGAATCACAGTATAATTGGGGATATGATCCTCAGAATTTTAATGTGCCAGAAGGTTCTTACGCAAGTGATGCTCATAACCCTGCTACACGGATTATTGAATTTAAGGAGATGGTTCAAGCTTTCCATCGAAAAGGAATTCGTGTCATTATGGATGTAGTCTATAATCATACGTTTACGGTGGAAGACGGTCCCTTTGAATCATTCGTCCCTAGTTATTTCTACCGAACAGATCATGAAGGAAGATTATCCAATGGCTCTGGAGTTGGTAATGAGATTGCTTCTGAACGACCTATGGTCCGTAAGTATATTAAGGACTCTGTTCGTTATTGGGCCGAGGAGTATCATATCGACGGATTTAGATTTGACCTAATGGGTCTTTTGGATACTGCTACGATTAAAGAGATTACAAATGAATTACTAGAAGAAGTCGATTCTAGCCTATTGATCTACGGTGAGCCTTGGACAGGTGGAGCAACACCCCTAACCCAACAGACGCTAAAAGGAACCCAAAGAGGGGAAAGGTTTGCGTTGTTTAACGACCATTTTCGTAGTGCTATTAAAGGGGATAGTGATGGTTGGGGGCGTGGATTTGCCACGGGTGAACGAGGTAAGGAAGTGGATGTCTTAAAAGGAGTAAGTGGATCTATTCACGATTTTACCGACTCCCCTACGGAAACGATTAACTATGTGACTGTGCATGACAACCTCAATTTATGGGATAAGGTGCTGACTACAGAAGGCTTAATTGAGGATGCAGGACTACTTGATGGGATGGGTAGGTTACTTGCTTATAGCGCGGAGAGAGAAGGTCTGAGAGCAGCAGATCCATATAGAAGTGTAAATAGAAAAAATATTTTCACAAGTGATATGGTTCGTCGGACGTTACTAGCCAATGGTATTGTATTAACTTCACAAGGCATTCCAATGTTTCAAGCAGGAGACGAGATGTTACGATCGAAATTTGCTGATCATAATAGTTATCGTAGTGGCGATCTGATTAACGCGATGCGTTGGGATAATAAGCGTCGATTCAGACCCTTATTTGAATATTACAAAGGTTTAATTGCTTTACGTAAGAACCATTCAGCTTTTCGGATGTATACGAAGGAGCAAATCGAAGAGCATCTCGATGTCATTCAATGTTATGATAACGTCGTTGCCTATCATCTCAAAGATTATGCGAATGGGGATACGTGGCGTAATATCGTCGTAATCTATAATGCAAACTTAGAAGAGGTGGAAGTGGAGGTTCCCTTATCATTAACAGGATGGAATATTGCAGTCAATGATCATGCTGCTGGAACGGCATCACTGGGGATGGTATATGGAGATTTCGTCACAGTTCCCAAGTTGTCAATGATGGTGCTATTCGAAGAAAGGGATGCCATACCTTACCCCACTCAGAAGGTTGAATTCCATTATGAAAGACCTGAGGGCGACTATGAGGGTTGGAATCTATGGATTTGGGGCACAGGTATGCGAGAGCATCGGGTGGATTTCGATGAAATAAGAAACGGTAGAGCCGTTGCGGTAATTTCGGTACTGCCAGGTGCGCGTCAAATTGGTTATATTATTCGTTTAAACGATTGGGATAAAAAAGATGTAGAGCGTGATCGTTATATTGATCTAAGTGCGGGTGTACATGATTTGCAGGTTATTGTTAAGAGTAGTGCCAATCAGTGGAAAAGAACGAGTTAGAATACGTTGTTGTATTATAGGAATAAGTAACAGCCCCATCCAATGATCTGGATGGGGCTGTTACTTATTGACCTTTTATTCCTATTTTCTTTATTTTTTAAAAATACCGAATGGTGCTCCAAGGGGTAGGAAAGAACGACCGAAATGAACATTTAGAACAGAAGCTCCACAACCATATAGAGAAACGATAGCAATTCCCATCTCTGCATAAGCAGCTAGTGTATGGAAGAAGTGTGCAGCAACACCAAAAGCATCAAAGGTTAATCCTAGGAAAAGAAAATCAATTAATACAAAGATGCTGAAAAGCACTTTATGTGTCTCCATGGCCCCAATGGTCATAAATAACGTGAACACTAAGTAACCAAGAAAGACAAACCCCAACTGCTTGCCGTCTATATCTCCCATAAGTTCTGGACCAAATACCCCAAGTTTCATGAGCCAACTACTAGCTACACCAAGCCAGAAAAGGCCATAGGCAGCGAATGCAGTCATCCCAAATGTATTATTGTGTTTAGCATCTTGAATACTTGCAAATAATTGGGCGAATGCACCTAGGAAAATAGCCCAGGGAATAATGAAAGCGAACCCTGAAGTGAGTTCAAGTTTCTGTGAGGATGCAACCAGCGTAACAATCGCGAGCCCGAATAGCCCGATCCCCCCTGGATCTGCAGTCACAATTTTCACATGTTGATTAGTGTGTGGTGTCATAGAAGCCTCCAATGAATAATTATAGAACCATATGACCATCATTTCTGATGCTCAAACAGCCTTCGACATCATATCACAACTTAAGGTCAAATTGTGGAAAATTTTATCGTACATAATGGGCAGTATTATGTACGATAACGAAAAAAATGTTTGAATTCATCTTGAAATGGGTAATAGATAGATATACTCGATAAAATGGAGTAAAGAAGACCGTATTTAAAACAGGAGGAATTACTATGACATCTCATTCAATTACAGCTGAAAAAAGAACAGAAAAACAATCTTCATCATCACTAAGAAGCTTGAGAGCAAATGGACGAATTCCAGCAGTCGTATATGGCTTGAATTCTGAGAGCCTTTCGGTGGATGTTGATTATAAAGACATGATGAAATTGGCTCGTACGGGTCGTTCTGAAATGTTTAAATTACATGTTGAAGGTATGAAAGATCTATCTGTCATTATTAAAGATTTCCAGAAAAAAGACGGCAAATGGAGTCATGTCGATTTCCTACAAATTTCAGAATCCCAACCTCTTCGTGTTAGCATACCTCTTGATTATCACGGTACTGCAATCGGAAGCGAATCGGGTGGAGTTGTACAACATTTGGTAACTGAACTAGAAGTGGAAGGACTACCTGCTGATCTTCCAACTACGATTGAAATTGATGTTTCTCATCTTGCAATGGGAGACAAGTTAATGGCTTCTGAAGTGAAACTACCTAAGGGAATTACATTGGTTACAACTGGAGAAGATCATTTGCTTGTATCGGTAACAGCACCACGTGCAGTAATTGAAGAAGATGCTGAAACGTCAGAAGAAGCTACTCCGAAAGCTGAAGCAGCTACAGAAGCTAAAGAAGAATAATCGTTTAGCTAAAATATAAATAATCAACTTAAAAACCCCAACCATTTATGGCTGGGGTTTTTTGAATGTCTTGAAGTTCATTTCTCACATGTGTACTTATGAAGATGATGGAAACCGAGAATCTTATTCTGTGCTTTCCATCGTTTCCATCCATTGTTCAAATAGGGAATCTAATTGTTCCTGAATCTCGTCTCGCTCTTGCTGTAGATTATGGAGCTGGAATGCATCATGGCAGACTTCGGGATGAAGCATCTGGTCATCAAGTTGTTGAATGTCTTTTTCCATATTCGCAATTTGAAGCTCTAGGGAGCCATGAGATTGCGTGGATGAGGAGCGATTGCTTCTGGATGTCTTTGTATCAGACTTAATAATAGCCTGCTTCTGCTTCGTTTTTGAGGTCCTAACATGAAGCGAAGTAGTAGGGGCTAATTGTTTACCAACACTTTGAGATCTCTTTGTTTGTATTGCTTTGTAGTCGTCGAAGTTCCCCTGAATAACATCAAGCGTTCCTTGATTCAGAACCCATATCTTACGTCCCATACGATTGATGAAGTACCGATCATGAGATACGGCAAGAAGAGTACCAGGAAACTCCTCTAAGGCCTCTTCAAGGGCTTCTCTTGAGTCGATATCCAAGTGGTTCGTAGGTTCATCGAGAATAAGTAGATTGGGCTTCTGGTACATGAGTATAGAGAATCTTAATCGTGTCCACTCACCACCTGATAAGTTACGAACATCCTTGAATACATCCGGACCATAGAAGAGAAAGCGTGCTAACTCACCCCGGGCTTCACCTTCCTCCATACCGACCTGTTCACGGAAATATTGGAGAATGTTCTGTTTCCAGTTCTGTGGTGTCTCTTCTTGGGCTAAATAACCTACACTTACGCGTGAGCCGATCGTAACTTCACCGCTTGAAGGTGACTCCATTCCAAGGATTATTTTTAAAAGGGTACTCTTGCCACTACCGTTATCGCCTAATAGCATAGCAGATTCCCCATAATGTAAGATTTCATGAACTTGTTCAAACAGTGTACGGTTATCAAATGCTTTACTAAGCTCTTTCAGCACTAATACTTGCTTTCCAGAACGATCCTCTTGAGATAATTGGAGGTCCATCGCTTTACGCTCCAAGATAGGCCTTTTTAACTTTTGCATCCGATCTAATGCTTTCTGCATCGATGCCGCGCGACGATGGAAACCTGGATTAGGTGGATTTGAACGGTTACCCCAATCAATTAATTGTTTGATGGTATCTTGCATCTTTTTGATCTTCTTCTGTTGCTCTTGATAATCAGCGAATTGTAATAAAAGCCGAGTCTCTTTCTCCTTCATATAACCACTGTAGTTTGTATGATAAGTAATGGCTTCACCGTCTTCGATCTCTATGATTTTGGTTATGATCGTATCCAGAAAATATCGATCATGTGAAATGGCAACAACACTACCGTCATACTCTGCAATGAATTGTTCAAGCCATTCAATCGCTGCCATATCCAAATGGTTGGTTGGTTCGTCGAGTAATAAAATATCAGGTTGTCTCAGGAGAAGAGAAGCAAGCCCTACCTTCGTCTTTTCACCGCCAGAGAGGGAAGAGAAGTCTCGACCATACTGGTTAGCTGGAATTCCTAAGCCATTTGCGACACGATCTATGGATGCTTCCATCTCATAGCCACCAGCCTGTTCGAATTGTTCCTGTAGACGTCCGTACTCCTGAATCCAGCCTTCATAAACGTTCTCATGTTCTGCACCTTGAGGTTCAGATAACCATTGCTCAAGTTCCTTCATTCGTTCTTGCCATTCCAGAGGGGCTGCAAAACTCCTCAATAATTGTTCATATGTGGTTAAGTCTGTTGTATTCGTTGGGATCTGATCTAGATAACCAATTCTAGCTCCTTTACGTATCGCAATCTGTCCTTGGTCTGGGCGATCATTCCCTATCAGAAGCTGAAGAAGAGTGGACTTGCCGCAGCCGTTACGGCCGATTAACCCCACTTTTTCACCTGCACGTATATCTAATGTGATATCGCTTAGTACGAGTTGGGCACCGTGGTATTTCTGAACATTTTTACATTGAATCATCATGATTTATATTCCTCCATTGATGCCACTAAAGCTACACAAAAAGCCGCAGGGAAATGTCCCTGCAGCTAGACCAAACAACGTTTAACGCGAAACGGATAGAGTCCTTAATAAAGGAGCAACATAGCCGTTATATCACCGTTGAGGTTAAGGTAGGAGTGGCATTTCGTAATTTTGATTAGAATGAGAGTTACTGTAAGTAGACAGACGGGTAGCGTCAGCTATCACATTGTAAAAAATGCCGAACATTGCCATCGGCAATTGGCAAAACTTCTCATTCCCAAAATTACTTTTCACTCCTACCTCACCTCCTCTTCAATCGAATACAGTTATTTTATATTCAAATTCTGTAAAAATCAAGGGAACGTTACTTTAAAATTTTAATTAGATTGGATTTGAAACTTGATCCTGTATATAATAAATAACAGCCTATGGAATGTTTATCAGTATATTTTAAAATTATTAGGAGGTACATATGACACAAATAACTGTTGGTATTGTAGGATATGGTAATTTAGGTAAAGGTGTAGAGAAAGCGATTCGACAAAATTCAGATTTCACACTGGCCGCTGTATTTACCCGTCGTGAACCACAAGGTGTAACTGCAAGTGTTCCAGTTCTTCATATCTCAGAAGCAGAGAAGTATAAGGGTACGATTGACGTTATGATTTTGTGTGGGGGTTCCGCAACGGATTTACCTGAACAAGGCCCTTACTTCGCCAAAATGTTCAATACGGTAGATAGTTACGATACACATGCTTTGATTCCAGAATATTTCGCTAAGGTAGATGCTGAAGCCACTGGAAATGGACATGTTAGTGTTATTTCAACGGGATGGGATCCAGGATTGTTCTCTCTAAACCGTATGTTAGCTGAGGCTATTCTACCTGAAGGTAAAGAATATACATTCTGGGGACGTGGTGTGAGTCAAGGTCACTCGGATGCTATTCGCCGTGTTGAAGGCGTGAAGAATGGTGTTCAATATACGATTCCTGTAGAAGAGGCTGTAGCTAAAGTACGTGCGGGTGAGAATCCACAGTTAACAACTCGTGATAAGCATCTACGTGACTGTTATGTTGTGGCTGAGGAAGGCGCAGATCTAGCTCGTATTGAGCAAGAGATCGTACAAATGCCGAACTATTTCTCCGATTATGACACTACTGTGAACTTCATTACTGAAGAAGAACTAAAGGACAAGCATTCCGCGATGCCTCACGGCGGTACTGTACTTCGCAGCGGACGTACAGGAGAGAACAGCACACAGATTATTGAATTCGGATTGAAACTTGATAGCAATCCGGAATTTACGGCTAGTGTTCTAGTTGCTTATGCACGTGCGGCTTACAAGCTAGCTAAGCTAAGCCAATCTGGAGCTAAGACAGTCTTTGATATTCCATTTGGTATGTTATCACCGAAATCACCAGAGCAACTTCGTAAAGAGTTGTTGTAGAAGAAAATAACAATCTTGTTGTTTGTAACTCCAAAGGGATGTCCTAGTAACCTAACAATGGGTACTGGGACATCCCTCTATTTTTTTGTTAAACAATATTTAGGAAGTTGTTTGGTTTACCCTTAATATTTATCAACAATAGCTCCTAGAACAGCTCCTCTGACGTAAGGTTGCCCTTTAAGATCTTCCAGTTCCTGTGCAGTTCCTGTAAGGACTACCCCTAGAATCCGAATGTCAGACTCGCTCGGTTTCGCTTTATCTCCTCTCAGATAATTGTAAATTCGATTGAACTCATATTCATATTTTCCCTCTAGGCCTTGCTCCAGTGATGATATAAAGTCCTTTTCGTTAATTGGTAGTCCATCCAAGTGGATGCCGAATCCAAATACCCAGCTCTCTAAGAGTGGATTTGCGTAACTTATGCTGCCATTTTCATCTTTGTAGGGATCATAAAACTTTCTATTATCATACGTATCTACCCAATACCACACTTGTGTTAGTTCTGCAGGAATCATCGCCCGTACCTCAGAGAGGGAATAAGGCTTATCTAAAGAAATGGCCATTTCAACCAGCTTATTTTGGTCCATCTGTTGAAGAGCAGACAGATCATTCAACACCTTACCGTTATAGTTCACATCCGGAATGTAGAAATCCATCAACCGTTGTCCGTTAAGTCCGTTATATGAACGCGTATATCCATACTCTTGTTTAATCATATCAGGATCAGGAACCGATATGGATATGCCGTAGGTATCACCACCATTTGCTAAGGGGAGGAATGGAAATACATTATAAACAGTCTTCTTAGTCAGCCAAGGAATCGGTACGCCTTCAATTACTTTGTATAAGTTGTATTCTATTTTCCCGGACAAAAAACCACCTTCCCCTGTATTTTCTGCAAAATATTGATTGGGTCCACTGATACTCTTGAGCGCAAATTCATCTTTCCTTTCTTGAGAGAAGCCTGAATTAATAAGCTGTATATTAAGCAGGAATCCTCCGAATAAAACAATGACTGTGACGATTAAAGAGATGATAATATTTCGGATGAATGTTTTTCGTTTCGCTTTTTTAATAAGATTTGATAATTTCTCGTTATCTTGATCTTCCCATGGTGCCGTCATTCTACATCACCTCTGTATCTTTTTTGAAATTGCTTCCGAGCTTGAAATAACCCTGATTTAATATTTGTGACCTTCACCCCAAGCAAATCGGCAATTTGTTGGTAAGAGAATTCCATTTCATACTTCATAATAAGGAGTTGCTTATGGTGAGGTAGCAGTTCGCTCAGCACAGATTCTACTTCTGATCGCTTCTCCTTTTGCAACAGATGGTCTTCTGGCAAGTCTGAATCCGCTACCTCTACTGAATCAATAGGAACTTGAATCCATTTATTTCGGCGGCATAGGTCGTAGTAACGGTTGATCGCCACCTTGTATAACCATGCACTGAATTTAGTCTCCTCTATAGATTCAATGTATAAGAAAGCTTTATAGACGGTATCCTGTACGATATCTTCAGCATCAGGTGGCGTGGCTCCAAGACGGATTAAGTATTTTCTTATTTCAGTTATCTTAGGTTGGAGTGCTTGCTGTAGCTGCCCGGGCTCCATGCTTCACCGCCTTTCACCTATATAACGAACAAGTATGCCAAATGTTATATTGAAACAAAAAAAGACTCATCTGTTTGAGTCTTCATATACGTGATGCTTATGTATTGGCATATCGTTTTCTAAGTCGCATGTAATACAGCCATGTTCTGGCGATGAACGAACCAAAGGCGAGGACAGCGAACGCAAGTGAAATCATGCTGATTATTTGTAGTGTATCTAAGTTGTTATCAAACGTAGATGCCATATTTATTTTAATATTTAAAATATAAATGAGAAATGTAGGGAGAAATAGACATGAATAGGTTAGCGCTATCCGTTTTGCATATTTTAAATGATGTGACTTCTCACTGTAGATCTGGGGTCGTTCTTCACCCTCTGAATATTTACGGCTCCATAGCGTCCATTTTAGAAAAGGAGAATTGGAAATAAAGACACTCTTCCAGCCAGATTCTCTGTGTATGGTATTGTAACTTTCATCTGTAGTATTCTGAAAGTCAGCACAATAACTTACCTTCCGCGGGCTACCTATTATAAAATAAAAAGTGGTTCCTGCTTTGCTCATACGATAAAGATGATAACCTTGATCTTCCATGGTTTCGAGCCATTTTTCCAACTTATCCGGTGCATCCATCCATCCAAATTTTCTTTTAACAATCATTTCTCCTGAACGTTTCATCTCTTTTTCTTCGCTCTGACTTCGTCTTTTTTCAGCTTGATTTACGTTGTGTAGGTTATGAAGAGGTATATTTTCACGGATTAATGTCTTGTTCGACTTATTAATTTTAATAACAGAATAGATAGAAAGAACCCACAGAGCTAATAAAGCACTAAAATAAATGTATGTTAAAATCCAATAAGGACTTTTGACAACGTGTTCACCAACTCTTAGGGGTTCATCTTGGGAAAATGAAAACAGACTAATGATACCGACAAAAAAGATAGTCATCGTTGTCAAATATGTTAAAATGCTACCGAAAATGTACATAATTACTCTATTATGCTTGATAATCCCTTCTCGAACAGAGGAGGTCTTTATGTGTTCAAGAGGATTTTCATTCGCCATGACATACCAGTGACCACTCTGTGAAATCTTTATCCAATTATTATCTAATAAAGCTTTAGCCAATGAGTCACTAGGTATTTTATCGTACCCTATTCGGTACGTTATTTTTTTTGGAATACCTTGTTGAAAGAAAAAATAACGTTGACCACGTTTCAGTTCTACAAAATAATAACCCTTTTCCGCCATAGACGAGAGCCATGCTTCTGTTTTGTTCACATCGTAGCTCCAGAATGGCCTAAATACTTTTGTAATCATCGAAATCCTCCTCGTATTTTAATGCGTTCTGGTGTAACTCTTTGATTCTATTTATCTCTACCTGGATTAACTTTTTCCCAAGTTCAGTAATTTCGTAAACGGTTCTTCTCTCTTCATCAGCAAATACAGTAATAATGCCATCTTTCTGCATTTTTGTAAGAGTCCCATAAACTGTCCCCGATCCTAATCGAATACGTAATCCTGAAATTTCCTCTACATGTTTAACGATGCCATATCCATGACGGGGTACGGTTAAGGACAAGAGAATATAAAATGCTGTTTCTGTCATAGGAACATACTTTTTTATTACTTTTTCAATCATATTAAGAAGATCACCTTTCCGTTGTTAGATCATATCGTAACTATATCACGGTATGACTATATCGCGTCATGACTATATCACGTCGTGACATAATCGTCAATGAAACGTTGTTCATCATGTATGGACTTTTTTTGAATGAAAAAAAGTACCCCACCAGTCTCATGACCGATGGAGCACTTAATCAGGTTTAACATTGGGATTTAGAAATAACATAAGAGCATTTGCTGCCACCTGTAGATAAACACTCGGTACGATTTACATCTACTTGTAGGAGGGATTTGAATAATTCAAGTTCACAGTGGCAAGCATGTGTATATTGGTTGGCAATCTGAGAGATAGGACAGTTGTGTTCTTTAATGATATAGGTCCCGTCTTCTCCTTCTTCACATTCAGCCATATATCCATTTTCATTCTGAAGCTGTGTAAGTATAAGGACTTTTTCAGCTAGAGGGAGACCTGACATACTCTTGCCGTACTTTTTTTCTAGTTTGCTTTTGCGTCGCTCGAAGAGATGATTAATCAATTCTTCACCAGATTCTTGTTCAAGCTCACCAAGTAAATCAAGGGTTAACGTATGATAGGTCGTAGGGAAGAAACCTGCTGCCAACTCACTTAACCGATAGACTGCCGTAGGTCTTCCCATACTTTGGCGAATCATACCCGACTCAATATACCCATCTCTCTCAAGCGTGCTTAGATGACGACGAACAGCCATTTCTGTAATCTGTAATTCGTTCGTAATGTCCTTGGCTGTAAGAGGTGCTTTTGTCTTTAACATGTGGACAATTTGTTCCCGGGTGGAGAGTTCTGTTAGTTTATTCATACGACCCTCCATGGTTATGATTGTTGTTTTGCGGCTACCAGTTTCTCAAAATTATCCTCACATTCTGGTTTACAGAAACTGTGATGGATTTCTTCACATTCTACGCAACAGACATGCTTCGCATGGCATAGGGTGTATGCGCAGTTAATATATCGATCTTCTGGCTTACCACAGTGGTGGCATGTGCCAACAATAATATCTTCATCTGTACGATTAATAGGTACGGAGATTCGTTCATCAAACACATAACATTTCCCATCAAAAAGTCTACCTTGGACTTCAGGATCTTTACCGTAAGTAACGATCCCACCTTCTAATTGAGCAACGTCATTGAAACCTTCATTCATTAAGAATCCGGTAAGTTTCTCACAGCGGATTCCGCCAGTACAATAAGTCAGTACTTTTTTATCTTTATATTGGCTTAAGTTCTCTCTAATCCATTGGGGGAATTCTCGAAAGGATTCGACATCAGGACGGATAGCATTCCGGAAATGTCCAATCTCATATTCATAATCATTTCTGCCATCAATGACAACAACATCTTCTTCTTGAAGTTGTTCATGGAATTCGACAGGAGACAATCTCTTTCCACTTAATTGATTAGGATCTAATTCCTTCTCATATCTGAAAGTGACAAGCTCCTTCTTGTGTCGAACGAACATTTTCTTGAATGCATGTTCATCAGAAGTGTCAATTTTGAATATCATATCGGCAAACATGGGGTTCGCCCGGAAATCGCTGATATATTGTTCCGTTTGTGCTACCGTACCCGATACGGTACCATTAATTCCTTCCTCAGCAACGATAATTCGTCCTTTAACTCCGAGGTCTTTGCAGTATTGCAAATGATCTGCTGTAAACTGTTCTGGATCAGGGATTGTTACAAATTTATAGAACAATAATATGTTGTATTGAAGTTGATCTTGAGTCATTCTTAATCACCTTGCCTAATGAATTTTTGTCCTATTAATTGTAGATGAACTTCACCTACTTAGTCAATATAGAAGTATATAAAGTATAATAATGGATAGTGGGAGAAGAATCTCCCAAAAATACGATGGTATACTGTAATAATTACGTTTGAATAAATCATTACATACATAGGAGAGTTGATCATCATGGAGATTTTTCTAGATATATTGGTATTGCTTGGGATTATAGGCATATCCAATATATTGAATCGTTTCGTTCCATTTATCCCTGTTCCCTTATTTCAAATTGCGCTAGGAATGGCAGTTGTAGTCTTACCCCCTGGAATACATATTTCTTTGAACTCCGAGTTATTTCTTGTTTTGTTCATAGCACCTCTATTATTTAATGATGGTAAAAGAACACCAAGGGATGAATTATGGAATTTACGAGCACCTATACTCATGCTTGCTTTGGGGCTTGTATTTGCTACCGTACTTGTCGTTGGTTATATGATTCATTGGATGATTCCTTCGATCCCATTACCAGCGTCCTTTGCACTTGCAGCCATACTGTCTCCGACAGATGCGGTTGCGGTTGGCGCAATGGCGGGTCGAGCTAATCTACCAAAGAAAATTATGCGCTTACTCGAAGGGGAAGCATTAATTAATGATGCATCGGGATTAGTTGCTTTTAAATTTGCAGTTGCAGCTATGGTGACAGGTCTTTTTTCACTTGGTAATGCTACGTTTAGTTTCTTTGTAATTGCTATTGGTGGGCTTGTGGTTGGTGCTGTCGTGTCTCTGTTTATTATTTGGTTGAGAGTATTTCTGCGTCGCCACGGGATGGAAGACATCACGATGCATATGCTTATCCAGCTACTAACGCCATTTGTTATTTATTTAATTGCAGAAGAACTAGGAATGTCGGGAATCTTGGCAGTAGTAGCTGGTGGGATTGTCCATGCTATTGAGAGGGATCGCACAGAATCCTCTTCCAATATGAAGCTGCGAATTGTATCGGAGAGTACGTGGTCTATTGTTCTATATATCTTAAATGGATTGGTATTCGTTCTGCTGGGATTACAAATTCCAGATGTGATAAGTGTTATTTTTGAGGATAGATCATTTAATAACTACCTTGTGATCGGCTATATTCTCTTGATTACAGCTGCGTTAATTATTCTGCGTTTTGTATGGGTCTATGTGTACTCTAAAGGATCATGGGCCGTTAATAAAAAGGAGAACGTTGAGGAGCCAACATTAATGGAGGCTATTCTAACATCGTTATCTGGTGTACGTGGTGCGGTGACCTTAGCAGGGGCGTTCTCTATTCCATTTGTACTTCAGGATGGCAGCCCATTTCCAGAACGTAATTTAATTATATTTATTGCTGCGGGTGTCATTTTGTTGACTTTAATTATCGCGAGTATCACGTTACCACTCCTTTCGAAGAAAGAAAATGATGCAGAGGATAAGGATTCAGAGGGTATTCAGCAAGCTTCTAAAATAAAAGTTCTCAAAGCAGCTATTCGTGGAATGAAGGAAGAAATGAACGAAGATAACGAAGCTGCAGCATTATCAGTAATTTCGGATTATAAGAAAAAGATAGGACAGTTGTTGGGACAGGAAGCTCTTCAGAATAACGATTCCCAATCTCGCCAAATGGTCTTTCATATTCGACTCATTGCGATCCAAGCAGAACGGAACGAAATGGAAAGATTGTTAGCCGAAAAGGAAGTGTCACAAGAAGTGGCTGACCGATTCGAGCAGATCATTGATCAGATGGAGATTCTACTATCGCACAGATTTAAAATGCGTTTCTTAGTGTCGATGTTTAGAATTAGACGGCTTATATTAAATATGGTGCATACAAATAAATGTAAACCGGCAATCAATGATTCACAAGACCCGATGGATTCTTTAAAAGAAGTAAGTATTCTAACGGCTCGCTCTGCCATTTCAGCTGTTCAGAATCAAATGAATGATGCCAATAGAGACAGCTCATTACGAGTGATTTCGCATTATCATCGTACGATAGAAAGAATGAGCAGTAATGAATCGAGTCAATTACGCGAAGATGAAGACTTCCAGAAGTACAGGGTTGAATTTCAATTTAAAGCGATTCAAATTGAAAGAGATGAAGTTCAGAACATGTTTGAATCAGGTGAAATTACTCGTGGGGAAGCTAACCAGTTACGTCAATTTATCAACTATTTGGAAGCAGGTATGTTAGATGATGACGAATTGTAATAAGATGGGATAGCAGGGTTATTGCAGAAGTTATGAGGAGGAATAGAGATGGGCTTCTTAGATAGTCTAATGGGGAATGCTTCTCAAGTGGATTTGCCAGCAGTTCAGAAAGAATATGAACAAATCTTAGCACCACAAGAACGCATTGAGAGAGCGTATAAACTGGTCCGAGATATGTTTATATTTACAGACAAACGACTTATCATGATTGATAAGCAAGGAATAACAGGGAAGAAAATGGAGTATCACTCTATACCTTACAAGAGCATTTCACATTATTCTGTTGAGACAGCTGGGCATTTCGATCTGGATGCGGAACTCAAGATTTATATTTCTAGTAATACCGTGCCTATCGTAAAGACATTTAATAAAACAGTAAATATTTATGAGGTACAAAGTGTTTTATCACAATATATTTTGGGATAGATGATGCATCTCACAACAAAAAGATCAGGAAACATCACGTTCCTGATCTCTTTGTTGTTTTATAACGGAATTAATCCATTGGTTAGTTGTTGAATACCTGCATTCTATAATGATCTAGTGGTTGTTAAGAGACTTCTAGAGGAAGGCGTCTTCGGACGTTTCTTGGCAGGAGCCGAGAATGGCGTATAACCTCCTGTATACATGGAACCGATCTTACAACCCTGAGCTATTGAGAGTTGCAATGGATCCGTGTGCTGTTCTTGTTCTAGTAGTTTCAATAGAATCTTTGCACACGCACGAGCATCATCTAACGCTTCATGATGGTTCAGTGGAATGTCATAATATTCAGCAATCACATTTAATTTGTAGGAAGACACGTCTTGTAACATCTTTTTGCTTAGTAAGTAAGTGCAGAAGTATTGAAAAGTAGGATAATCTAAGAAAGATTGTTCCAAACAGTATCTTAAAACGCTCATATCAAAAGAGGCATTATGTGCAACAATCTGTCTTCCTTGCAAGAGGGGCTCAAGCGTTGGCCAGAGCTCAGAGAAAGTAGGCTGTCCACTGACCATAGCTGGCGTGATGCCATGAATTTGTATATTTCTATAGTCAAATTGCTGCTGGGGATCAATTAACCAGACTTGTTCGGAGGTAATTATTCCATCTCTAACTTCCACAAGACCTAAAGAACAGGCACTTGATCGGTTCGCATTCGCGGTTTCAAAGTCAATTGCAACAAAATCCATATGTAAGAACTCCTTATTATTCGTGTTATTATTCGTGTTAGGTACAAATGGCTATATCATCTATCATCTGTGTATCTATTAATAGTAGCTTGGTAGCTTTGAAATTACAATCAACTAAAACGTTCCAACAGCCATATCAAAAATGACCCGTAGCTATAGGTGAGTAGCTACGGGCCATTCTTATATCAAGCTAACGCTCTCTTGAATTCTTCCGTTAAGAGTGGAACGACAACGAATAAATCACCGACGATCCCATAATCAGCTAGTTTGAATATGGGTGCATCAGGGTCTTTATTAATCGCAATAATGATGCGAGATTGACTCATACCCGCCAGATGTTGAATAGCACCACTGATCCCGCAGGCAATATATACTTCAGGTGTAACCACCTTACCTGTCTGACCGATCTGCATGGCATAATCGCAATATCCGGCATCACATGCTCCTCGAGATGAACCAACGGCGCCATGTAATACGTCAGCTAACTCTTGAAGAGGTTTAAATCCATCGATGCTCTTCACACCTCTTCCACCGGACACCACAATTTTGGCTTCAGTCAAATCTACCTTCCCTGAGGTTTTACGAACGACGTCTTTCACAACGGCACGTAATGATGAAGGAGGAGCATAGTCGATCGTAATTATCTCTGCTTGTGAGTCAGTCTTATCAACGACCGCTATATTGTTTGGACGTATGGTTACGACCTGTGGACCCTCTGTGAATTTTTTTTGTTCAAAAGCTTTACCCGCGTAAAGGGGTCGAGTATAAAGGACCTCTGCTGCCTTTTCAATGGCAATCACATCCGAGATTTGACCCGCTTGTAAATACGATGCAATCATGGGAGCTAGGTCGCGTCCAGAAGCAGTATGTCCTAAGAACACCGCATGTGGATTCAAGACATCCAATACTTCTTTAATAGCAGAGAAGTATATTTCGGAATTATATACCTCTAAGTCCACATGGTCGATGACCTGAACCTGACCGTTAACGTACTGGGATACCTGCGCGGCTATAGCGGATAATTGATGTCCTAATATAATGACTGAAACTTGATCTCCATCTTCTTTAGCTAAATGAACAGCTTGAAGCGCTTCCAAAGTGACTTGACGTAACTTACCATCGCGAACTTCTGCGATAACAACGTATGATTTACTCATATGGACATCCCCTTTAATAATAGGATTATATCGCCTTCACTTCAGAATGAAGAAGATGAACGAGCTGGATAGCCTGTTCGTTAAGATCGCCTTGTAGAATTTGTCCGGATTTGCGCTTAGGAGGTAGGAAGAGGGAGAGACGTTCGGTCTTGGCACAGATTTCAGCTTCCGTAAGACCTAAATCATCTAGGTTGAATAGATGAAAGGGTTTTTTCTTCGCTTTCATAATTCCAGGTAATGAGGGGTAACGTGGCTCATTTAGACCTTGCTGTGCAGTGAACAGGGCAGGGAGAGTAACATGTAATGTTTCGGTATCCCCTTCGGAATCGCGAAGGACAACCGCTTGGTCTTCTGTAACATCCATCTTGACGATCGAAGCAACATGCGGAATATTTAGCAGTTGTGAGAGCCGAATGGCCACTTGACCCCCACCACTATCAATGGAGAAATTACCACCGAGAATAAGATCGCATGATTGCTTGTTGAAATAGGAAGCTAATACATTAGAGAGTGTGAACTCGTCACCCATGATCCGTTCGTCAGAAATATGAACCGCTTCATCAGCACCCATGGCGAGAGCGCTCCTTAACGCTTCTGCTGCACGGCTAGGCCCGATGGAGACAACGGTAATGTTACCTCCATGTTGTTCCTTTTGGCGTAAAGCTTCTTCAACGGCGTATTCGTCATACGGATTAACGACGTATTTAACTCCGTCATCGGAAATATCCCCATCTTGAATAACAATCTTCTCCTCCGTATCAAACGTTTGTTTGAGAATGACATAGATATTCATATGACTAGCTCCTCTCGAACGATTATTTCAAGCCTTTCAAGAAAAATTCAACAGTCTTATCTACTTGGGCGGTTAACGAATATTTTCTACCTGATATGAGCCAAGACGTGACAACTTCATCCATGCCTCCAAATAATAGCAAACGGGTTAACTTAACATCGAGGTCAGGACGAAAAGAATTATCCTTTATACCCTGTTCTAGAATTTCCTCGATCAATTGAATATAAGGCTTCACAGCAAGACCTATTGCTTTGCGGAGTTCAAGCGAACTTTGGCGGAGCTCAATCTGAGTTACATAGGCAAGATTAACGTTTTGTTCTAGCTCCGTGAAATGGATCCCACAAATTGTACGAATGGCCTCTTCGGCAGAATTGGTTTCGCGAAGACTGCTATTGAACATGCTGACCAAGTCACCTAATCGTTGTTGAAAGAGGGAGATGAGAATATCTTCTTTGTTTTTAAAATAAAGATAAACGGTACCGTCTGCTATGCCCGCCTCCTTAGCAATTTTGGATATTTGTGATCCATGAAACCCATTCTCTGCAATGACCTTTAGGGCAGCTTCTAAAATTAATTCAAATTTTTCCTGTTTTCTACTTGTCATGGAGACACCTCGGTGTTAGTATTTAAATCAAATGAATGAATACTCATTCATTTTTTATTATCATATGGGAAATGGGGCATGAAGTCAATGCAAAATCTATATAGATTGAATGAAAGGAAAGTGTCACTTTAATTCATTCTATCGATATAGATTGAACTTTCATTCATTCATTCAATCCATATGATTGGACTACACAAGCGTTTTGTAACCGCTTTCTTAAACATTTGATGGATGACTTTTTGACAATCAAAGAAAGGATGGGGAGAGATGGGGTGGCAGATTACAAATTTCATTTTGTTTCTGGCAGTAATGGGCTATGGGTTCTATTTGTTCTACAAAACAGTCTATCATCGTTATCTGTATTTGAAGCTCGGAGCACCGGCAGACTTTCAGCAACGAGGTGAGGGAAGATGGGCGGAGTTCCTATCACAGGTCTTCGGTCAGAAGAAGTTATTGAAGGATCCCAAAAGTGGATTAATGCACATCATTATTTTTTATGGATTTATTATTTTACAGTTCGGGGCTCTGGATCTAATTGTCAAAGGGTTAACAGCAGGTAAGCATCTGCCCATTCCTGGCTACGAAGTGTTCGGACTTATGCAGGAAGTAACAGTAGTGCTAATATTGCTCGCTATGGGTTACGGCACGTATCGTCGGTATGGGGAAAAGCTGGCACGGCTAAAAAAGGGTTGGAAGCCTAGCATTGTTGCTTTTTTTATCTTCTTCTTGATGTTGTCTGTTCTGCTAAGTTTAAGTTTCGAGCGGTTGTGGCTAGATCTAGACTTTAGCGGATACGCTCCGATATCCTCCATCATTGCGTTAGCTTTTACCGGAATCTCTAGTTCTACAGCTTACGGTTGGTTTATTGGATTCTGGTGGATGCATTTGTTGATTCTATTATCATTTCTGGTCTATGTGCCACAATCGAAACATTTTCACATTATAACTGCTCCCCTGAACATTTGGTTTCGTCGTAAGGAACCCGTAGGTCGGCTTACAAAGCTAGATTTAGAAGATGAAGAAGCGGAGACTTTCGGTGTTGGTAAGATCGAGGATTTCTCGCAGAAGCAAATGCTTGATTTCTATGCCTGTGTGGAATGCGGACGATGCACGGATGTATGTCCTGCAAGTAACACCGGGAAAGTGCTATCTCCTATGCACCTAATCACGAAGCTAAGGGACCATATGGTGGAGAAGGGGACGGTGGTAACAGGGAAGTCTCCTTGGGTGCCTGCGTATTTGTTCGCGACGAGTGGAGCTCATGCACTAGCTAATGAGGAGAAACCTCTAGTTGATTGGCAAGTGAAAGATGGTGGCATTACGAATATTGTTCCGACACTTGACTGGCATAAATCCACATGGATCACACAGGACAAACAAATAGAAGAGCTAGAGCTTATCGGGGACGTCATAACGGAAGAGGAAATCTGGTCGTGTACGACTTGTCGTAACTGTGAAGATCAATGCCCGGTAAGTAATGAACACGTCGATAAAATTATAGATCTGCGCAGACATCTGGTCTTGATGCAGGGCAGTGTTCCGCAGGAGGGACAACGTGCCATGCAAAACATCGAGAGACAAGGGAATCCGTGGGGATTGAATCGTAATGACCGTGCTACATGGACGGGAGACATTGAGGGAATTCAAGTGCCTACGGTGAAAGAGAATCCGGACTTTGAATATTTGTTTTTTGTCGGTTCGATGGGTTCCTATGATCTTCGTAGTCGGTCCATTTCTAGAGCGTTCGCTCGCTTGTTGAATGAATCAGGCATTTCCTTCGCGATTCTTGGGAATGAGGAGAAGAATTCGGGGGATACCCCTCGCCGAATGGGCAATGAAATGTTGTTCCAACAATTATGTATGGATAATATTAGTACCTTTCAGAAATATGGTGTTCGAAAGATTGTTACCGCGTGCCCACACACGTTCAATACATTGAAGAATGAATACCCTGAATTTGGTCTTGCGGGGGTGGAGATCACTCATCATACACAGTTACTTGACCAACTCATTCAAGAAGGGAAGCTGAACCCCCGTCATGAAGTGAAAGAGCGAATTACGTATCATGACTCCTGCTACTTGGGACGGTACAACAATGTCTATGATGAACCACGAAATGTCTTGAGAGCAATCCCAGGCGTGGAAATGGCAGAGATGAAGCGATCCCGCGAGAACGGTATGTGTTGTGGTGCCGGTGGTGGCATGATGTGGATGGAAGAAACATCGGGTAAGCGAGTAAATCTAGCAAGGACTGAACAGGCGCTGGAAGTGAATCCAACAGTGATTAGTAGTGCTTGTCCCTACTGTCTGACGATGATGGAGGACGGTACTAAGATGAAGGAAGTTGAAGAGCAAGTCAAAGCGAGGGATATTGCAGAAATCTTGGAGCAATCCGTATTCGGGGATCACCCTATTCGTTAATTAGAACTGATCTGAACTGGAGGGAAATCGTAAATGAACAAATCTATTCGCAAGGCCGCTGTAATCGGATCAGGAATTATGGGTTCAGGGATTGCGGCACATCTAGCTAACGTTGGAATTCCATGCTTATTGTTGGATATGGTACCGAAAGAAGTGACTGAAGATGAGGCAGCCAAAGGATATACACTTGAGGATCCTGTAGTGAGAAACCGGTGGGCTGTTGGAGCCCTTGCGAAATTGAAAAAGAATATGCCGTCACCTCTTTACGATGTAGCATTCGCAGAACGAATAACTCCGGGAAACCTGGAGGATCACCTCTCATACATTTCAGAAGTAGATTGGGTGATTGAGGTGATCGTTGAGAATCTTCAAGTGAAAAAGAATCTATTAAGCCAAATTGAACACTATTGGAAGCCTGGAACGATTGTTAGTTCTAATACATCAGGGATATCCATTCAAGAGATGGTCGCTGATTGTAGCGAACCTTTTCAGAAATGCTTTCTAGGTACGCACTTTTTTAATCCACCCCGATATATGAAGTTGTTAGAAATCATTCCAGGTGTCAACACGGATCCAGGGATTGTTCAACACATGAAATCATTCGGTGAGAATGTTCTAGGTAAAGGTGTTGTTCTGGCAAAGGACACTCCGAATTTCATTGCTAACCGAATTGGAACTTATGGACTTCTTATTACATTACAAGAGATGCTCAACAACGGCTTTACGGTAGAGGAAGTGGATGCGGTCACTGGACCCGCGATGGGTAGACCCAAAAGTGCCACCTTTCGGACGCTCGACCTGGTAGGTCTTGATACGTTTATCCATGTAGCAGACAACGTGTACGTTAATATAACAGATGAAACGGAGAAAGCGACTTTTGATGCTCCAGAAGCGCTGACTCAAATGGTTGCAAGAGGATGGCTTGGTGAGAAGTCGGGTCAAGGATTTTATTTGAAGAAAAAGGGTGCTAACGGTAGTGAAATATTGTCACTCGATTTAACTTCGATGGCATACACACCACAGAAGAAGGTAACCTCCGGTTCGCTTGAAGCGGCCAAACTGGCCAAAGGAGCTAGGAACAAAACAAAAGCGTTAATCGCTACAGGGGATCGTTACTCTGAATTCGGGTGGAATATTCTTAAACAGGTGCTCATTTACTCCGCTGAAAAAGTCGGTGAAATTGCGGATTCCATTCATGATATCGATGAAGCGATGAAGTGGGGTTTCAATTGGGAGTTAGGTCCATTTGAGACATGGGACGCGATTGGGTTGGTTAGATCTGTTGAGCGTATGGAGAAGGAAGGACTGAGCGTTCCTTCATGGGTGAAGGAGTGGATTGCGCAGGGGAATCAATCCTTTTATCAGAAAGAAAAAGGTACTATATATGTGATGTCTGAACAGGGCTACAAGCAGATTGAACAACCTCCAGCAATCATTACGCTAAGTAGCTTGAAGGAGCAGAATAAGATTGTAAAAGGAAATGATGGTGCGAGTCTAATCGATCTTGGAGATGGTGTAGCCTGTCTCGAATTTCATTCCCCTAACAATGCTATTGGCGCAGATATTCTAACGATGATCCAGCAGAGTTTGGAAGAAGTGCGGAATAACTTTGAAGGAATGGTTATCGCGAATCAGGGTAGGAATTTCTGTGTGGGTGCCAATATTATGTTGTTGTTGATGGAAGCGCAAGACGAAGAGTGGGATGAAATAGATGGCATTATCCGCTTATTCCAGAACACGATGTACAAAGTGAAAAGATTTGAAAAACCTGTTGTTGCCGCTCCACATCGAATGACATTAGGTGGAGGAGTAGAGGCATGTATGCCTGCGGATCAGGTTATTGCTGGGGCAGAAACCTATTATGGGTTAGTTGAAGTGGGTGTCGGGTTAATTCCTGCCGGTGGCGGATGCAAGGAACTTGCAATGAGGGTAAGCCAGCGTGTGGGACATCCCGAAGCTGAACTCCAACCCTATCTCAATCAAGTTTTTGAAACCGTAGGAATGGCTAAAGTCTCCACGAGTGGCCATGATGCCAAAAGATTAGGATATCTACGTTCGACGGATCGGATTATTGCGAATCAGGATCATTTAATATATGAAGCCAAACAGGCTGTTCTTCGGATGAGTAGAGATGGTTATGAACCGATTCCAGAAGAGAAAATTCGTGTTGTTGGATCAGAAGGAAAGGCTGTTCTGCAACTTGGTGCGATTGGGATGAGAGAAAGTGGCTATATTAGCGATCATGATCTGCTGATTGCAAAGAAGTTGGCTCATGTACTTGCCGGGGGGGATTTACCAGCAGGAAGCCTTGTAAGCGAACAGTATATGCTCGATTTGGAGCGGGAGGCCTTCCTAAGCTTATGTGGGGAGATGAAGACCCAACAACGCATGCATCATATGTTGACCAAAGGGAAAGCGCTACGAAATTAACAATCCAGGGAGCGTGAGAATTGCTATGAAAGAAGCTGTAATCGTATCGATGGCACGTACCGCGATCGGCAAATCCAAAAAGGGAAGTCTAGTGCAGACACGTGCGGATGAGTTAGGGAAGGCGGTTCTAGAAGCTGTAATTGATCGGGCACCTGGTCTTAAAAAAGAGGATGTAGAGGATATCATTATCGGTTGTGCTATGCCGGAAGGCGCACAGGGCTTAAATTTTGCCCGCATTATGTCGCTGTATGCAGGGTTTCCAGTTACGGTTCCAGCCATGACGATTAATCGTTTCTGCTCATCAGGCCTACAGTCTATAGCATTCGCGGCCGAACGCATTATGTTGGGGAATGCTGACATTCTGATTGCTGGTGGAGTAGAAAGTATGAGCCATGTGCCAATGACGGGCTTCAAGGTGTCACCCAATCCGAGAATTGTTGAGGAAATGCCAGAAGTCTATATCGGAATGGGGCATACGGCTGAGAATGTCGCAGAGAGATTCCATGTTTCACGTGAAGATCAGGACCGCTTCGCTGCAAGATCTCACGAGAAGGCAGCACGAGCGATCGCTGAAGGGAAATTCAAAGATGAGATCGTTCCCATTCAAGCGGAATTGAAACGTGTGGATGAGGGTGGTCAAGTCACAATTAAATCTTTTGTATTCGATACGGATGAAGGCGTTCGTCCCAATACTACGGTTGAAGCATTGAGTAAGCTTGCACCTGCCTTCAAGTTAGGTGGCACGGTTACAGCAGGAAATACATCTCAGACGAGTGATGGTGCAGCAGCGGTCGTGATCATGAGTAAAGAAAAAGCTGACGAACTTGGTCTGATCCCATTAGCAACTTTTCGATCTTTTGCATTAGCCGGTGTGGAGCCAGACATCATGGGAGTGGGACCCGTCAAGGCTATACCCAAAGCATTACAAATGGCTGGAATTACGTTAGAAGACGTTAGCCTATTTGAGATTAACGAGGCTTTTGCCTCTCAATGTATCCATGTCATTCGTGAACTAGGCATTGATGAGGACAAAGTCAACGTTAATGGCGGTGCGATTGCGCTTGGACATCCGTTGGGTTGTACGGGTACAAAGGTGACTACTACGCTTATTAACGAACTGCGTCGTCGAGGGGGAGGTTATGGGGTAGTCTCCATGTGTATCGGCGGGGGAATGGGAGCTGCAGGCGTATTTGAAGTTCATCCGCAATAAAAATTATTCGTGAGAACAAAGGAGAGAAAATTGATGAGTAAGACGATGAGCAAAGTGTTAGGCGGAAGTTTCATGATTGAGGATATCGATTACAGACAAATCATGACCCCAGAGGACTTTACGGAAGAACATCGGATGATTGCGGAGACAACAGAGCAATTCGTGGCTACAGAGATTACTCCTAGGGACGAAGAGGTCGAGAAACTGAACTACGCTTTGAGCGTGGAATTGTTACAGAAGGCCGGTGAAGTAGGTCTTCTCGGAGCTGAAGTCCCAGAGAACTATGGGGGGCTAGGACTGGATAAAGTAAGTGCAACATTAATTAATGAGAAGTTGACAAAAGCGTCATCGTTTGCTTTATCCTTCGGTGCACATGTAGGGATTGGTACACTTCCGATTGTCTATTTCGGTACGGAGGAGCAGAAGCAGAAGTACTTGCCGGCACTAGCAACAGGTGAGCAAATTGCGGCCTATTGTCTGACAGAACCTTCTTCGGGATCGGATGCACTAGGAGCCAAAACAACAGCTACATTGACCGAGGATGGTCAGCATTACATTCTAAATGGAAGTAAGCAATTCATTACGAATGCAGGATTTGCGGATATTTTTATCGTGTACGCAAAAGTAAATGGTACAGACTTCAGTACTTTTATTGTGGAGCGTACGATGGAAGGGGTTAGCATAGGTTCTGAAGAGAAGAAGATGGGAATCAAAGGCTCCTCAACATGTCCACTGATTCTCGAGGATGTCAAAGTTCCGATAGAGAACTTATTATGGGAAGTTGGTAAAGGTCATTTGATCGCCTTTAATATATTAAATATCGGACGCTTCAAGTTAGCCGCTGGTTGTGTCGGTGCTTCGAAAGATTCGATTGAATACGCTGCTAAATATGCCAATGAACGTACGCAATTTGATCGCCCAATATCATCTTTTTCTCTCATCGGCAAAAAACTGGCTGACATGAATATGCGAACTTATGTGTTAGAAAGTATGGTATACCGGACAGCAGGTCTGTTCGACATTGGTTTAGCTGAAGTTGATTATGACAGTCCGAATGTGGGGTATCAGTCTGCAAAAGCCATTGCAGAGTATCAGCTAGAATGCTCCATTAACAAAGTATTCGGTTCAGAAACACTTGATTTCGTCGTGGATGAAGGTGTTCAGATCCATGGGGGATATGGATTTATTCAAGAATATCGTATTGAACGCAATTATCGCGATTCGCGCATTAACCGTATTTTTGAAGGAACGAATGAAATTAATCGCCTCCTCATTCCGGGCACGTTGATCAAGCGCGCGATGAAAGGCGAATTACCTTTAATGCAGAAGGCATTAGCGCTACAATCAGAGTTATTAGGGCTAGTTCCAGGTCAACTATTCGAGGGAACGTTAGAGCAAGAGAATCATTTATTATCGATGTCGAAGAAGATATTCCTAATGGTTGGTGCGCAAGCTGTTCAAAAGTATCAAATGAAGTTAGATCAAGAACAAGAAGTACTAAGTCATTTAGCAGATATGATGATTACAGTGTTCGCTATGGAGAGTGCTTTATTCCGTACCCTGAAGCTGATCGATCAAGTTGGCGAAGCGAAAGCGGCGAATGCGATTGATATGACAGTGGCCTTTATCCATGAGGAGTTCGATCGGATCGAATGTTGGGCGAAAGAAACCCTTGCTGCTATGGAATCAGGTGATACACTTCGTACCCAGCTCTCTGTCCTGAAGAAATTGACAAGAAAAACACAGGTAAATACATTCGGATTGAAGCGGAAAATTGCAGCGAAGGTGATCGAAGCGGAGAAGTACGTTTTGTAAGTACATGTTCAAAAAGGTGGACTTTTTGAACATCCTCTGTAACGGATATTTGAGAATGGGGTGGCTCGCATGGTAGATAAGCCTTGGTTAGAACATTATCCGGTTGAAGTACCCATAACATATGATTATCCGAAACAGAATTTGGCGCAGTTTTTAGTTGAGTCCGCAGAGAAATATCCAGATAAGATAGCATTGGATTTTCTAGGGAATAGAATCTCCTACCAAACACTAATGGAATCAGTCTACCGTTTTACGAATGCCCTGCTCAAGCTGGGTATTCGTAAGGGGGACCGAGTAGCCGTCATGTTACCGAATTGTCCACAAGCTGTGATCGCGTATTATGGAACGCTATTGATGGGCGGAATCGTTGTCATGACGAACCCTCTTTACATGCCACGTGAATTGGAGTATCAATTGAAGGATGCCAATGTCCAAATGATTGTAACGCTGGATATTCTATTCGATCGGGTAAAGAAAGCAACGGAGAAAGAACCTTTAAATTATACGCTAGTAACGTCGATTAAGGATTACTTACCGTTTCCCAAAAATTTATTATACCCTTTGAAGAATAAAACGAAAACACCAGTCACTTATAATCATAGCGTATTACCCTTCCTTCCGTTCTTAAAGCAGTCAACAGCAGCGCCTTATCAAATACCCGTCGAGGCTGAGAAGGATTTAGCACTTATTCAATATACAGGAGGGACTACAGGGTTCGCGAAAGGTGTCATGCTGACACATATGAATCTAGTGGCCAATACCATTCAGAGTAAGCTCTGGTTTTACCGTGCTGAAATTGGGGAAGAACGTTATTTAGCAGCACTCCCCTTTTTCCATGTCTTCGGGATGACAGTGTTACTTAATCAATCTATTCTTATGGCTGGTACGTTAATATTAATTCCGCGGTTCGACATTACTCAAATCTTGAAAACAATGGGTCGGTTGAAGCCAACGGTATTTCCCGGAGCACCTACTATGTATATTGCAGTGATCAATCACCCTGATGTTCACAAATTCGATCTGTCTTCCGTCAAAATATGTATTAGCGGTGCAGCCTCTTTACCGGTTGAGGTGCAGGAACGCTTTGAGAGTCTAACCGGTGGCACGTTGATCGAGGGGTACGGTTTGACAGAGACTTCACCGGTAACGCATGCAAACAATCTATGGGAGAAGCGCAAAGTCGGTTCTATAGGCATTCCAATCCCAAATACGGAGGCTCGTATCGTTCATCCGGATTCCGGAGTAGATATGCCACAAGGTGAAATTGGTGAGCTGATCATCCGTGGCCCACAGGTGATGAAGGGATATTGGCAACAACCGGATGAAACGGATAAAGCCCTTCGGGATGGATGGTTATATACGGGAGATTTGGGAAGGATGGATGCCGATGGGTTCTTCTATATCTTGGATCGTCGTAAAGACCTTATAATCGCAGGAGGTTACAATATTTATCCGCGAGAAGTCGAAGAGGTGTTGTTCGAGCATCCTGATGTAGAAGAAGCCGTTGTTGCAGGTGTAATCGATCCTTATCGTGGTGAAACGGTGAAAGCGTACATTATACTGAAAGAAGGAGCTACAGTCAGCGAAGAGGAGCTGAAACGTTGGTGTAAAGAGAAACTTGCCGTGTATAAAGTGCCTAGAATTTATGAGTTTCGCGATACTTTTCCAAAGACATTGGTCGGTAAAGTACTTCGTAGAAAACTGATCGAAGAAGATACTGACAAGATGCCTAAGTAAGTTATCTGTGCACGAGCTAGATTACGGGCAGAGGAGAAGTGAGGAGGATTAGTTATGAAAGCGAAGTCAGACAACGTACATCCCGATTTCGAACATTGGGGAAAGATAGCGGAGTCTACGTTCTGGGGATTCGTTGGGTGCGAGATTGAAGAACTAAGCGAGTCCAAGGTGATCATCTCCATTGAAATTAAGCCGCATCATTTGAATTTACTCGGTATTCTCCATGGAGGTGTCTATGCAACCTTAATTGATTCTGCAATGGGGTTGATCGCGATGATTGCTAGACCACATGACAATATAGTTACAAGTAATCTAACGATGAACTACGTTGCACCGATTGAGAAAGGTAGGGTTATTGTAACCGCAGAACTCATTCATGGCTCTCGTAAAATGATGACAGCACAAGCTTTTGCACGAAAAGAGAACGGCGACTTATGTGCATTCGGAACGGGAACCTTTCGAGTCATTAATAAACCTGTCTAGTGTAATATCAGAATACGCTATAACTTAGAATGGCATTGGAGAACCTAAGGGTTGATCCAATGCTATTCTAGTTGGTATATGTTAATGATTTTTATGGATGTACAAAGATATGGAATAAGGATGGAATATGAATGAAGTAGCGAAGGTGACGGAATTGTCCTGAAGAAGCGGTAGCGTTCGCCTACAAGATTTTCATATGAAAAGCTACTTCGAAAGCATATGCTGCCCTCTGATTTCAACCGCTAGAAGCGGAACACAATCAAGAAATCGGAGGGCAACAGCGATCGTAAGGACAATCTGTCATTGTAGCGGGCATCCTATGAGAAACTGTCAAAGACTAGTTATGTTGTTGAGCCAAAAAAGGTATTGATTATTTGAAATACATCCACTATGATATTGTCAACAGGATGAAGTGAAAGTTAAAGCACTTTAACTTTCAGACATGAAGTGTAAGGTATAGCTCATTATGATGGATTTATTATTCCATAAAGTTAAAGCGCTTTAACTTTATGAGCTGGGAAAGGTTGGTGTTTCCGTGACCCATCGTGAAAGCCGTCGGCAAACTTTTTACATGTACGTGTTCATTTCTCCTTGGCTCATCGGCTTCCTTGTATTTGCACTATACCCCATTCTGTCATCACTCTATTATAGCTTCACGGAGTATGACATCATTCACCCACCCAAGTTCATCGGACTTGCTAATTACACAGAGATGTTCAACAACGAGCTGTTCTGGAAATCTGTTACGGTGACGCTTAGGTATACGATTATTAGCGTTCCTATACAGCTTCTGCTTGGATTAGGATTTGCTTTGCTACTGAATCAGAAAATTCGCTTTCGAGGATTTTTCCGGACAGCCATGTATTTTCCGAGCATGGTGTCAGGTGTAGCGATGTCTCTCCTCTGGTACTGGATCTTCAATCCTCAAATTGGTCTGTTTAATTACATGCTCTCATGGGTTGGTATCAAAGGGCCAGCATGGCTCATGAACCCTGATACTGCATTGTATGCCTTGATCATTATGTCCTTATGGACGGCAGGGACTGGTATGATTCTGTTTCTAGCAGGTCTTCAAGGTGTGCCTTCCAGTCTGATTGAAGCAGCCAAGTTGGATGGGGCAGGACGATTCAAAATTTTCTTGAACGTGACATTGCCGATGATCTCACCAATACTACTATTCCAACTCATCATGGGTGTGATTGATTCTTTCCAAGTGTTCACACAAGCTTTTGTTATGACACAAGGGGGACCGAACTATTCGACGTGGTTCTATGTCTATAACTTGTACACCAGCGCTTTCAAAGAATACCGAGCAGGTTACTCATCCGCGCTTGCATGGGTGTTACTCATCGTGGTCATGCTGTTCACAGCTTTAATTATGAAGTTATCGAACCGTTATGTTCACTATGAAGGAGGCGGAAATAAATGAGCACACTACCAGCTACTGAGCCCAATTCTCCGTCCTCCAAAGTTAAACACAAGCGCAAATTTGATGTGGTGAGTATCGGCAGCTTTATTACACTAATCATTATCACATTTATTATGCTGTTGCCCTTATTCTTTATGGTATCTACCTCGTTGAAGTCAAAGCGGGAGATGCTCAAGTTCCCACCCACATTTCTTCCGGAAAGTTGGCAGTGGAGCAACTATAAGGAGATTTTCGACACATTACAGTTCGGGACCTTATACGGGAACAGCTTATTTATTGGAGGAATGACGGTTATAGGAACATTGTTGTCCTCATCGTTAGTGGCTTATGGATTTGCTAGATATAAGGGGAAGGGTAGAAACGTTTGGTTCATGCTTCTGCTTAGTACGATGATGCTTCCATATCCAGCCATCATGATTCCACAGTTCATTCTCTTCTCTAAAATGAACTGGATTGATACATTTCTACCGCTGATCGTTCCTGCCTTCTTCGGTTCAGCATATAACATCTTTCTATTACGTCAATTTTTCACGACGCTACCTGATGAGTTGTTCGATGCAGGACGTATTGATGGCTGTAGTGAGTTCCGAATGTGGCTGAAGATCGCCCTGCCACTCTCTGGACCCGCACTTGCTACTGTCGCGATCTTTGCTTTTATCTATAGTTGGAATGACCTGCTTACCCCTGTACTTTACTTAAGTTCATCTGAGAAATTCACACTTCCCGTGGGTATGTCTTCACTTACATCATCACGATTCCGTATTCCTCCATGGCATTTGTTGATGGTCGCCTCTGTGTTGGCCATGGTACCTATCGTCACCTTATTTGCCATAGCCCAGAAACGATTCGTTGAGGGCATTGTACTTACTGGCATCAAGTAACCGACACACCGTAGTATTGCGGAACGAAATCACTTGAATCAATGGAGGAATGACTCATGAACAAGAACAGGAAAAGAAGAACGTTTGTACTTCTACTTGCTACGACAATGGGTATTGTTATGGCACTCTCAGGATGTAGTGGAGGCAAATCTGCAGGTGAAGTAGCTCCTACGAATAGCGGGGGTAACAGCGATTCTAGTAAAGGTGAAAAAGTGACGATTACCCATTACACCATCGATTCCGAAGACCGTACCTTTATTGAGAAGCTTATTCCTGACTTCGAAAAGGATCATCCGAACATTAAAGTTAAGGTTGAGAAGGCTCCTTATGAACAGTTCGATAGCAAGCTTCAGACGCTAATTGCTGGGGGGAAATCACCAGATGTAACAAGCCATTATGGGTATGGAGGTTTCGCAGAGTACTACAATAAAGATATGCTGCTTGATCTGACAGATATCATTAAAGAAGACGGTTTTAAAGCTGCTGATTACAATATACCGGACAATCTAATGAACATTTATAAGGTCAAAGATCGCACTTATGGTGTACCAGTCAATATGTATGTAACGCTCATGCTGTTTAACAAAGATATGTTTGATGCCGCGAATCTACCATATCCTCCTAGTGACTATGAAGATAAGAGTTGGACATTCGATAAAATGGTGGAAGATGCTAGAAAAATGACGGTTGTATCCGACGACATTGGCAAAACGCAGTATGGGGTTGACTTCACATGGGCAGAACGCGATATGCGCCCACTCTATTTCGGAGCAGAGCCCTATTCCGAAGACACTTGGACGAACGGTGGTGTCCCTTCTGCAACACATTTTGACTCTCCAGAAGTGATGGCGGCCTACAACCAATTGTTTGGACTTGTCCTTAAAGAGAAGGTTGCACCAACGACGGAATGGAGTAAGAGTGTAGCAGGACAGAATGGGGATCCTTTTGTCGCGGGCAAGATTGGGATGTCTGTTAACGGCTCTTGGAGTCTTGCAGGAGCTAATGATTTTCCATTCAAAATCGGTATAGCCGCTGTTCCTTGGGGTGGTAATGAAAAAGTCCGCAGTACATTGTTTGTGGATCCATTGCTAATTCTTAAAGGCTCTAAGCATCCAAAAGAAGCCTTCGAGTGGATTAAGTACTTGGTTACAACGGATGTTCAGACGAAGTCTATTGAACTAAGTGGAGGTAATCCTCCTGTCAATACAGATGCAGCCGAAACCTACTATCAACACTTTGAAGGGATCGATCCTGAAGATGTGAAAAGGGTGTATGAAGGTGGTGTGAAATACGGATTTGAATCGTATAACCATCTGATTACGAACTACTCGCAGATTAATGATATGTTCATTAACGAAATGCAACCGATCGAGAGCGGACACCAGACCGTTGAAGAAGTTATGCCAATCATTCAAAAGAAAGTTGAAGAAATTATCAAACGCTAGATGTTCCTGCACCGTCCCGGGAGGGACGGTGTATCAGCATTGAAAGCATATGCTTAGCGGTAAGGCTTCTGTCCATGTATACTAAGAGTAGTGTGTATGAACGGAAAATTACGCCGCAAGGAGAATTAATATAATGAAGGTAAGCATTTATGATGTAGCAAAAAAATCAGGATTGTCTGTCGTAACGGTCTCTCGCGTATTAAATGGTGCAGAATCGGTACGTGAAAAAAACCGCCAGCGTGTGCTTGATGCTATTAAGGAGCTGGATTATCATCCTAATGCGGCTGCTCGCAGCCTTGCACGTGGCAAAACAGGTATCATCGGAATCATCGTGACAACATTACAGGATTCATTCTTTGATGCAGTCGTGAAGGAGCTCAACGATGTACTTGCATTACACGGTTATTTTCTTGCTGTCTCTGTATCTACTGATATCGGTTCCGATGGAAATCACTATCTGATTCAGGAAGACCGTGTGGATGGGATGATCTTGCTCTCACCTATAGAGGAAGACAACTATATTTTAGAATTAAAGCGACGCAATATCCCATACGTCTTGATCGATAATCAGAAGCCGGAGAATGATGCCTTCTCGGTAACGATTGATAATTTCAAGGGAGGGTATGAAGCGACCCGCCATCTGCTTGATTTAGGTCATACGTCCATTGCTCATCTGTGCGGTAATGAGATGTTTCGTAGTACATGTGAACGTCGTAATGGATTTCTTCAAGCCTTGCAGGAGAGAGGGCTCACGTCATTTGAGACGTTACATGGAGAATTTGAAATTGAATTTGGTTATGAGGCTTGTAGCAAATGGCTCCGTGAAGGCACATTGCCGTCTGCGGTATTTGCAGGTGATGACAACATTGCTCTTGGCGTGATTAATGCTTTGATGGAAGCTGGAATTCGTATTCCAGAGACGGTAGCCATCGTCGGGTATGATGATCAATACATCGCTTCTCAACTTCGTCCGCATCTAACCACTGTTCGCCAACCGGCTGACAAGATTGGACTCCTTGCGGCAGATATGTTGTTAAAGCGTATAGACGGTTCGATGAAACGTGCATCAAGCCATAGAATTGAACCGGAACTGATTGTTAGGGAATCATCAGGAAAACGTATTCTTGCTGATATTTAATTTATTATAGGAGTGACGACTATTGGCTTACTACTTGGGAATCGATGGGGGAGGAACGAAGACGTATGCCTTGCTTACTGACGAGTTCGGAAATGTATTGGGGAAAGGCAAGAGCGGCAACGGCAACCACCAGATTAACGCTACTATAGCAGCAAATAGTATACGAGAGGCTACGCTAAGTGCAATTTCGGAGGCGGGTATTCGGCTTGAGGACATCCAACATACCTATCTAGGTCTTGCAGGTGCAGATCGCGAAGCGGATTACATGATTTTACATCCGTTGATCCGACATATTGGATTTACGAACTATACCCTTAACTGCGACACCATGATTGGCCTTCGTGCAGGAACCAATCAACCATACGGCATTGCTATCATCTGCGGAACAGGAACGAATTCCGCTGGTAGAAATCCACAAGGTGTACATTACCAATGTGGTGGTTTTGATTATATGTATGGTGACTTTGGTGGCGGAGGTGCGCTGAACATTGAGGTGTTCCGCTCTGTCATCCGTGCATGGGACGGTCGAGAACAGCCAACTCGATTAACCGATTTGTTACTTCAGTTTCTTGGGTATGACACGGTTACGACCATGTTTAATGATTATCAAGATAACGCAAGAAGTGTACCCGTAGATGCGGCGAAATTGTTATTCGAAGCAGCAGCTGGGCAGGATGCCGTAGCACTAGAAATTTTACATCATCAGGGTGTTGAACTTGGTAAATCGGCTACAGCGATTGTGCAGAGATTAGGCATGGAAACCGATCTATTTGATGTTGTACTTGTAGGCAGTCTGCTAACAAGGGGGGATCGAGGATGGATTCGTGGTCCTATCGAGAAGGCACTACATCAGGTTGCACCTCATGCGTCTATCGTAACACTGAGAGCCGAACCCGTTGTTGGTGCTGTGTGGTCTGCTATGGAAGAAGACGGACGGACGATCAGTAAAGATGTATATGAGAGAATGGGATCGTTCTATGATTTCGAACGGATCAAACAAACGATACGATAGGATGTGAATTATAAATATGTCTACAAATAGAACGCTTAAAATAGCTGTGATCGGCGGAGGGTCTTCTTATACGCCAGAGTTGGTAGAGGGCTTCATCCTACATTATGCAGAACTTCCTGTTCGTGAATTATGGCTCGTTGATATCGAAGCTGGATTACGTAAGCTTACGATCGTCGGTAATCTAGCTAAACGTATGGTTGAGAAGTCAGGACTTCCAATTCAGATTCATCTAACAACAGACCGACGTCAGGCCATTGCGGGTGCCGATTTTGTCAGTACCCAGATGCGTGTAGGGATGTTGGATGCACGTGGTCGAGACGAATCCATTCCACTGAAATACGGGGTCATTGGTCAAGAAACGACGGGTCCTGGCGGGATGATGAAGGCACTGCGGACAATCCCAGTTCTACTAGATATCTGCCGAGATATAGAAGAACTTGCTCCCGACGCATGGCTACTTAATTTTACGAATCCAGCTGGTATGGTCACTGAGGCGATCATTAAGTATTCTAATGTAAAAAGTATTGGGCTGTGTAATGCGCCGATTGGACTTATTAAGCAGACTTCAGCAAAGTACGGAGTTGCGCCTGATCGTATATACGCTGAATTCGTAGGGTTAAACCATCTTCACTGGATTACTCGTATTGATGTTGAAGGCGAGGATAAATTAGACGAGATGTTAGCAGATACAGCAGGATACAGTGCTAAGAACGTACCTGCCTGTGAATGGAATCCGGAATTTCTCCAGTCTCTACGAGCTTTGCCATCATACTATTTGAAATACTTTTACATGACGGATGATATGTTGAAAGATCAACTTGAATCCTACAAAGAAGGCGGCAATCGTGCGGAAGTCGTGAAACGCGTAGAAGAAGAACTATTTGAGTTATACAGTGACCCAGAACTGAAAGATAAGCCCAAACAACTGGAACAACGTGGAGGAGCCTTTTATTCTGAAGCTGCGGTCAATCTGATGAGGTCTTTATACAATGGCACCAATGATATTCAAACACTCAATGTTGCGAATAATGGGATATTGGACTTTTTACCGGATGACGCTAGCATTGAAGTGAACTGTATTGTTACCAAAAACGGTCCACTCCCTTTACCACTCACGAAGATCCCGCGTTCAGCTAAAGGGTTAATCCATGCTGTCAAAATCTATGAGCAATTAGCCATAGATGCAGCTGTAACCGGAGATCGCGGTCTTGCGATTCAAGCGCTAGCACATCATCCGCTCGTGCCATCTGTGGAAGTAGCTATTCATATGCTGGATGAAATGTTGGAAGCTAATAAAGAATATCTACCACTCTTCTTCACGCCAGACCGAGTCTCTGAGGTGCTTGGATCGTAACGTAATGCATATAACTAAGAATGGTAGTTCCGAACAGGATGATTTTGTTCGGGTCTGCCATTTTTTTATGTTGTGTGAGTTTACATTGTAGTATGATGAATATCACTTACAGAGAGAGGTCCAGTCATGGATAATCTATTTGATTTTAATATTTTAATATGAAGATTTTTTGTGGATAGGTGGGACAACATGATGATGAGTAGAAAGATTAAGATTTGGGGATTCGTGGTTCTTCTAATCGTAGTTGCAGGGATAGGGCTATTCTATTGGAATCATAGTTCAAGTTCAACGAAGGATGATCCATCCAAACAACTAGTAGCAAAGACGCTCTTCAAATTCGATACGGTGATCAATCTGAAATTGTATGGAGATGATGCAGCTGACAAACATCTGACTAAGATTGAGCAGATGCTTGATGTCATTGATCAACAGATCAATATGTCAAATAACAATAGTGAGATCTACGACGTTAATCAAGCAGCAGGAAAAGAAGCGATTAAAGTATCTTCAGAGACATTCAACCTTGTAAAGGTATCTATTGATTACGCACGAGATACGAAAGGAACATTTGATCCGAGCATTGGTCCACTTATTAATCTCTGGAAGATTGGAAATGGTGGTGAGCATGTACCGGATGCAGATGACATCCTTCGGGCGAAATCTCTCGTTAATTATAATGATATTGAAATGGATGAAGAACGTTCCACGATTAAACTTGCAAAAGAAGGGATGGCCCTTGATCTTGGTGGGATTGGTAAGGGATATGCGGCAGACCTTGTTGCTGATTATTTACATCAAGAACAGATTGAAAGTGCGATTATTGATCTTGGGGGCAGCAGTATCATTGCAATCGGTAGTAAACCTAGCGGTGAATCATGGCGTATTGGTCTTCAGGACCCTGATCGTGAGCGTGGGGAACAATTGGCGCTCATTCAAATCGACAATGAAACGATTGATTCATCGGGGGTATACGAGCGATTCTTCATGGAGAACGGTGTAAGATATCATCATATTCTAGATCCGAAGACAGGATTTCCTACGCAGAATGGCATCAAGAGTGTAACCATTGTTGGTGGGACGGCGACGGATGCGGATGTGCTCTCGACAGCTTTGGTTGTTATGGATTTAGAAGAAGGAATGGCGTATGTAAGTGAGAAGAAGGATGTAGAAGCCATGTTTATTATGGAAGATAATCACATCTATATGACACCAGGCTTGAAAGGGAAGATTAGCTCAACCAATTCTAGATATACCCTGGTGGAATAGCTAATAACAACTTCAATTCATTTTTGTTCATTGAAAAACATATTTCGACAAATTTCTACTTTAACTGAACTTTATTTGCAAATTAAAACAAAATAGACCTCTATCCTTAACAAACTAAGAGCACTAATATAGAAGTATATTGTAAAATCATCGTTTCAAAAACACCATTGAGAAAATGTGATTATTTGTTATATGGAATGGGTTAAATCATTGGGAAATGAAACATATAGCTACGAATACCGTATCAGAAATGTAAGGGTTATGAGGAAGGATGGGATGATAGATGGATAATGGGATGAGTGTCATTTTGTTTGAAAAAATGCCAGAAGGTGTGCTACGTGTCATTGAGGAACGTACGTGGAGTATGAATATGATTACTGCATTAGAGCATGTCAATTATCTTGTGGTAGGTAGTAAGGAGTATGAAGCAGTCGAAGGAAGATTGAATGTGGATGAAGGGAAGCTTGAGCTTCTACTTGTCCCGATGCGTAATGAATGATATTGATCAGGGAAGGAGGACTATATGGTGACTAAAAATGAAAATGCTAAAGAACTACCGGTATCGAAATTATTCACCTCTGAAGGAAAGCCAATACGCATATTGTCTACTTCGTTAGGTATTGCTCTACTGGCTAATGCTCTGTTTGTTCCGGGTGCTGTGAGCGCAAGTGGGAGTACTAGTGCCTCTGGGGAAGATCCTCAGCTCTTGTCTTGGTCTACTGAAGAAGTCAAAGCTTATTTCGACAAAAATGTTGACTGGAACATTCCATATCCAGAGGAAGACAAACAAGAGCCTGTGCAACAGGCTCAAGATGTAGCGACATCTAATGGTACGACTGTAGTGAACAACTATAATGGTTATAATTCTGGTTTCGGTTGGGATGATTTGTTATTGTACCACATGTTATTTAACAGTGGATCTAATTATTCTTCTAGAGGATGGAACAACAATCGCCCTACCTATTACGCAGGTACAAAGACCACATATAAACCTAATACTTATAGTAGTGATAAGTTTCAGAATAAGAATGTTGCTGGTTCTGTGGTCAAACCCAAAACATCAACATCCTCCAGTGGCTCCATTACAAGAAGATCTACTTCGACAAAAGCAGGAAGTATCGGGGGCAAGTCTAGTGGGTTGAGTTCTTCTAGTTCTTCTTCTAGTTCTTCTTCTAGTTCAAAATCAAGCTCAGTTTCTAGTTCTTCCTCGAAATCAAGCTCGAGCAAGAGTGGTGGTTTTGGAGGATGATTCATAGTCAGCCTATATTTGAATTCCTGGATCAATCCGCTCTTGAAAGGGCACCACGTGTAGATCAATTGCACAAGCTAGGATTTACATGGGCAAACCTTGAGGATGAGGAGTACTGGTTGGATGCAATTGCCGTCATGCACAAGGACACTTATCTTGAGCTTGAAGAAGCCTCATGTAAGCTCTGGGGTATATTCGACAAGACCGTTCGCTATGTTCACCACAAACATGATTTGTATGAACTGATCGGTATTCCACCCATCCTGTGGGAGATGCTTGACACATGTCCATTACCCGAACAGGGACTTATCAGTCGTTATGCCCGGTTCGATTACGCAGTGGATGATGAAGGGAATATTAAACTATTGGAGTTAAATGCAGATACGCCTACAGGTTATGTTGAAGCGTCGATTGCTACACCTTGGATTTGTGAGCAAGCAGGAATATCCCATGGGAACCAATCGATGCAAGCGCTACTTGCAGAAGCGTGGAAAGAAGAGCGACCAGATACAGTAGCTTGTGTTGCATACGGAAGTCACCAAGAGGATTCTGGTACGATTGAAGCGCTTGTAAGACATAGTGGGCTCGATATTACATGTGTAGACTGCTTAGATTTATCGATAGATAACGGTGTCGTAAAAGATGGTGAGGGTAGGATCATTAAACGGATGTTTGCCTTGTACCCTAAAGAATGGATGGCGGTTGACGAAGGTGGAGATGCTCTGGCCTATGCGGTAGAGACCGGGAATCTACAACTCTTCAATTCACCACACAGCATATTACTGCAATCTAAGGGACTCATGGCAGCGATATGGGGGATGTATGAGTTGGGCTTGCTCTTTAATGATGAAGAACGCGGGGCTATCGAACGATACATTCTACCTACGTATAACAAACCGGTATTTTCAGGAAATTTTGTATCCAAATCAGTGTTTGGTCGTGAAGGGGGCTCTGTGCGTCTTTTTGATGACAGTGGTTCGCTAGAACTTCAGGATGAGGATGGTTTTGATAGTAGCGTGTTATTTCCTTCTGTTTATCAAAAGAGAGCTGAATTAGCTAGGATACATACAGCAGAAGGTGAGCTTCATCTGTTGACCGGAATGTTCGTCATCAACGGGAAACCTTGTGGGCTACTCGGGCGAGCAGGTGGACTGATCACAGGCAATGCCAGTCATTTTATAGCGTTAGGAGTGAGATAAGTGAATATGAAGAGAGATAGCAAAAAAGGCGTTTATAAGTTTGTTCGAACACCAAGAATTGGAGTTACGGTGTGTTTGCTGATTTTAACGGTCTTTTTGTTAAGTGCATGCTCTAATAATCAGAATAGTGTATTTCACACGGATACTACGGCAGAAACGACAGATAACGTATCGCGAGTTCCTTGGGATTATAGGGTTGTGGAGAGTTCAGTAGGGGACTTAATAGGTAGCGATATGACAGTCTTGCCTGATAATGAGCTTTTACCGAATGACGGGAACTATGCAACAGGTGACAAAGTATGGATATTGCAGTTTATGGATGCTGAACTTACAACAGATGCTAATCAACGTAACGATATCCGATTGTCTTCATGGACCCCAATCAAATCATATGGAGACCAGAAGACAGCTGCAGAGGACCTGAAGAATCTTAAAGTATCCATAACCACCGATGTTGATGTTGTAGGGGTATATAAGACGAAGTATAAGGATAAAACAAGAAATTTTGCCGTAATTGAATTACCTTCAGGTAATCGGATCAAACAGCCGATCGATGATAAGCGCTATACCTCACTTGAGAAACAAAAAACCACATCAGTGGTATTAGAAGAAGTACATGATTTCGCCGATTATGATTCGGCCTATGCGAAATTTCGGGGGTGGGCTAAATGACGATCGTTATTAATTTAGTAGTAAGTTTAATAGTAATCATATTTCTTCAATGGTTAGGTATGGCCATATTTATGTGGATGACTCCGTTCAAGGATATGGAGGAGCTCAGAAAAGGAAACGTAGCAGTAGCTCTAGCTCTGGGAGGAAAGTTCGTATCGACCGCTATCATTCTAGGAGTAGCAGCTTTTACAAATACTTCGATATGGTTTATGATGCTTTGGTTTGCGGTAGGTTATCTGTGCCTGATCGCAGCTTACTGGATTTTTGAATTAGTAACTCCTGGCTTTAGAATTTCAGAACATCTGCAAAAAGGCAATGTGGCTGTTGGCGTAATGCTCTGTATGGTATTTATTGGGACAGCATTTGCAGTTAGTAGTCTAATCATTTAATTCAAGTTTGTTTTCAAAAAAAGAGTCAATCTGGCCGCTCATGTTAATTCATTTGAGCGGCCAGATTTATTGGATCAGAGATGAGGTAGGCGGATGCATTTTATTCTAAGGGTATCCACGAAGTTGATGCGGTTAAGGAAAAGAGCCATCGGGCTAATGATTCTGTTCTTCATTGTTCTGAGTGCAACCATTGCTTTTGTACTTGAGCCAGATACCTTTCACAATTGGTTCAATGCATTTTACTGGGTCATGACAACGATGGCTACGGTTGGGTATGGTGACTATTTTGCAGCAACGATCATGGGTAAGGTATTTACGATATTTCTATATATCTTTGGTATAGGTCTGTTGAGCTTAGTCATCGGTAAGGTCATTGACTCCATTGGAGAGGTGCAGAGAAGGAGGGGAGCGGGTACATTGAATTTTCGTGGTGAGAATCATGTTATTTTAATGAATTGGAGCAAAAAAGCACAGTCTGCTGTAGATGAGATCCTGTGTTATTCACCCAAATGTCACATCGTAATTATTGATGAGATAGGACAACATCCACTAGAACATATGGATCAGGTTCATTTTATTAGTGGGGATGCCTCTAGCGATGAAATCCTTCTTAAAGCCAATATACATGAGGCAAAGGCGGCAATTATATTTGGTGACACACGTATTGATGAGTCTTCTCTAATTGATGGTAAATCTTTGTTGATCGTTTCTAGTATTGAGCGCATCGCCCCGCAGGTGCATACGACGGTAGAAATCATGCAGGAGAAGAATATTCGGAATTTCAAACACGTTAATGTAAATGAGTTCGTACTTTCTCATGATGCCATCTCTAGACTTGCTGTACGATCCGCTCTGCAAGAGGGCAATTCTGATGTGATTACGCAACTGCTGAGTCGCCAGCATGGCGATGACATTTATGAGATACCACTAAATCGTGCGTGGAAGACCTATGGAGAAGCCTTTCAGGACTTACTTCTTCAAGGTGCAACCCTATTGTCCGATCGTAGCGACCTCAGTATTAACCGTAAGCTTAACGAGCCTATACCCGAAGGTGCGAAATTGTATGTTGTCTCGGATGAAGAAACTTACCTGAGGATTAAAGGGTAGGGAGAATGCGCCCAAATGGCTGCATGGAGAAGGTTTGAAAGGCTCGCGAAAGGGCTACTGCTCTGCGAACCAACAAACTGCAATATCCTGTTAGGATATTGCAGTTTGTTGCTACATTAAGTGCTTACTTTACTCGCCACATGTCCTGCTGCCCTTCTACCCGAGAAAACGGCGTCGGCTAACGACAAACCACTGATATAACTATTTGAACATATTCCAACAGCTGTTCTCCCCGCTGCATATAATCCTGCAATCGGTTGATTGGATGCATTCAGTACTTCGCATCGGTAGCTCCCCCAGCTGAAATACCTAATTGAATGCCGTTACCATTATCATAGATCGTACCTAAAGGCATTAAATTTGCTGCATCTTTAACATCGTATTCGGCTAACATTTCTTTATTGAAAATAAATCGCGTTTTCGTAGTTTTTTACACCTGTAAAACGCACGCCTTTCACTTCATTATGTTCAATGAGTAACTCGGTCCCTTTGCAAACACACGATGTCCTCTAGGTGCTGGATGAGCAGATTGATTGTACGGGTAGCACTTTTCATTGCCAGAGTAATGCCAGAGTAATACAAATAGAATTGATCAGAAGGATAGGAGGCTTTATACGGGCACCTACAACGATGAAATCAAACATTTCTCGATTCATAGAATCCCTCCGATAAAAAGTGGATTGACACCAATGGCTTGACACCGATTATTGTAGTTCATATAATCAAAACATACAAGTGTATGTTTTGATGAGGAGGGGATTCAATGGAAACGTTATTCAACGTTAAAGGGAAAGTTGTTATTGTCACAGGTGCAGCGGATGGACTCGGAAGAGCCATCGCACAAACTTTTGCTGAAAATGGCATGAACGTGGTTATGGCAGATATAAACGAGGAAAAAGGAAGCGCATTAGCTGATGAGTTAAATCAGAATGGTGGTACTACGTTCTTCGTGAAAACCGATGTGAGTTCCGAAGAAGACATGGTGAAATTAATAGCAACAACGATTGAGAAATTCGGTAAGTTAGATGGGATCGTTAATAACGCTGGAATTGCAGCTTCTTATCGCCCTACTCACGAATATGAGCTTGAGGAATACGAAAGGCTGACTGCGATCAATTTGAAGAGTGTCTTTTTAGGTATGAAATATGGTATTAAAGGCATTTTGAAATCAAAATCCTCAAGCGGCTTTATTATAAATATAGCTTCGATGGCCGGGATCTTAGGTAACGCGGGAATGGGCCTTTATACGGCATCTAAACATGGTGTTGTTGGCTATACCAAAACGGCTGCCTTAGAATATGGAATGCATAATATTACAGTGAATGCGATATGCCCTGGAACATTTAAAACGGGGGTCTGGACCAATACACCGGAAGAAAAAATTCAAGAAGTCGTTGGGTATTTAAGCGCCAATGGCCGTTTAGGTGATCCAAAAGAGGTAGGCTATCTTGCATTATTTTTAGCTTCTGATCTAGCGCGTTTCATTAGTGGTGCAGTCATTCCGATCGATTCCGGAGCTGGGGTAGGGAAGAAGATGCCTTTGCAATGGGAAGATCCTTCGATACTAGAATAAAATATTAAGCTGGAAACGAATAATTTACACAAAACGAAACAAAGTATAAAATAAACTTGAATTAAGGTTATTTTATACTTTGCTTTTTTGAAATGAGGATTTATTAGTGATTACAACAAAAGAAGACTTATGTGATTTCGCAATCGATTTATTTTATAAGGATGGGTTTGACAATGCTAGTATCAATTTGATCTGTAAAAAAATCGGTGTAACAAGAGGTTCATTCTATCACCATTTTCAAAGTAAAAACGATTTGTTGCTTTATTGGTTTGAAAAAAAAATTAAAATAATTGAATTCAACGAATCCATTGAATCACCGAATGAAAGACTTAAAGCTTATCAACTAGCTCATGGGAAGATGATAGAAACCATTGGCTATGATTTAATGTACCATATTTTAATGGCGGAATTTGCAATGGAAGGAAGACATTTTTCCACGTATTTTCTACCGCGTGAGCGAACATTATCTTTACTTCAACAAGCAATAGATAAGAATGAAATACAGAAACATGAAGATATCGTAATATTAATGGATACATATGTTTCAGCAACGATCGGGCTTATTGTTAAATGGAAGCTCGAACAAGGACAATTTAGTGTTGAGAAAAAGATGATTCAAATATATGAAACGATCTTTAAAAGTGTGTAAGCAGATTGAAGTGGCCTATTGATTTCGGTGCTTTAATTTTTTCTGAAGCATACCGAGGAAAATATCAAACTGCCTTCCTAAAAAGAGAATTTGTAATTATTGGAATCCATAGATTATTGATCGGGTTTGTCGTAAAATGAAATATTATAATCGGATTTGTCGTACAACGAGATATTACAGTAGAAGTGGGGCTCAGTAAAATGAATGCAATTTCAAAGGTCAGTGGTTTGGTAGGAAGAACATTTTCGCTATGGGTCATTCTATTTGCTTGTTTAGGTTTTTTTATACCTGATCTCTTTATCCCTTTAAAGGGGTATATTTCTTTTTTTCTTGGGATTGTCATGTTTGGGATGGGACTAACCTTGTCCGCTGCTGACTTTCGTGAAGTATTTCGTCGACCGCTAGAAGTGTTGATTGGTGTTGTTGGCCATTTCATAATTATGCCGCTACTTGCTTATGTGTTGGCTCTCGTGCTAAATTTACCACCAGATATCGCAGTAGGTGTTATTCTTGTCGGTTGTTGTCCGAGCGGTACGTCTTCTAACGTAATGACGTTGCTAGCAAAAGGAGATGTTGCGCTGGGTGTATCCATCGCTTCGGTATCCACGATAATTGCTCCATTGGCTACGCCAGCATTAATTAGTTTACTTGCAGGACAATGGATGCCTATTGATGGGGGAGCACTCATTAAGGACATTCTAATGGTCGTTATTGTTCCTATTATTCTCGGTGTTATCGTAAAGGCATTATTCAAAAAACAAGCTGAAGCCAGTGTTCAAGTACTTCCGCTTGTATCAACACTTGCTATTATCGTGATTGTGGCAATTGTGGTAGGGGGCAGCAAAGCCCAAATTATTGAAAGTGGCATGCTGATATTTGCAGTCGTTATTTTGCATAATCTTCTTGGCTATGTATTAGGCTATTCATTTGCCAAATTGTTCCGTATGAATACTAGCAAGCGCAAGGCCATTCTGTTCGAGACAGGAATGCAGAACTCGGGTCTTGGGGCCACATTGGCATCCGCGCATTTCAATCCTGTTGCAGCCGTTCCGAGTGCAATATTCAGCGTATGGCATAACATTTCGGGTTCTTTATTGGCGACTTGGTTTGCATACCGTTATGAGAAAAATGCTCGAAGTAGTAAAGAAGCGAATCATTCTTAATGGTTGAAGACTTATCAGCAGATGGAAGATTTACGTGACTTTAGGAAAGGCTATTTCTTTCAAAGAGATAGCCTTTCTCTTATGGTTATATTCTAATGTAAATCTTTTGAATTAATAAGTGTTTTGCTGATGTGATTTGCGGATATGTATCCGAATACAGTTGTAGGTCCAATGGTCGAACCTGGACCAGGATATACATGCCCCATAACGGATGCCGAGCAGTTCCCTGTAGCATAAAGACCTGTGATGGGTTGACCATTACGTAATGCCTGACCATGTTCATTTGCCACAATTCCGCCTTTAGTTCCTAAATCACCAGGATAAATTTTGACCGCATAAAATGGAGGTTTCTCAATAGCGCCTAAATTTGGATTTTTGTAAGTTGGATCGCCGTAATAGTTATCATAATCAGAATTTCCGCGTCCAAAATCTTGATCTGTTCCATTTTTTGCAAACTGATTAAATTTATCGATCGTTCCTTTTAATCCGTCGTAGTCAATCTGACATTGTTGCGCTAATTCTTCAATTGTATCTGCTTTAATTAAGAAACCGCTTTTAATTTCCTTTTTGGGAGTTCTATGAGGAAGCATATCTCCGAATAAATATTTATTTCGATTACGGCTTTCTAAGACGAGCCAAGAGTGAATGGCTTTTCCGTTCTTTTCTTGCTGTTCAAAAATGGCATGACCAGCATCCACGTATGATTCAGATTCATTGAAATATCTAACTCCAGTTCTATCAACAATGATGGAGTGTGGCATAGAACGTTCGTAAACCAGGAATTTTCTTGTGCCATTCGCGCCAATCGCCGTTGGTCCCCACCAAGCATCATCTAAGAGTGCCGTATCTAACTGATGTTTTTGCGCAATTAAAAGCATATCTCCCGTATTACTTTCACTTGCTGACGTCCAATCTGTACTGATATTATGATATTTTTTTCTTAATTCAGGATTTCGCTCAAAGCCGCCGCCTGCTAAAATAACAGCCTTACACTTAATGAAATGTGGTTGCCCATCTTTTTCAACTTCGATGCCTACGACGTTGTCTTCTTCAATGATTAAATCTTTTAATGGCGTTGAGAGCCATAGTGGTATTTGGTGATCTAATGCAATTTTGAGTAATTGACTTACTAGACCTGCACCTATTGAAGTAGCATGAGCGCCTTTCAATTTATGTTTAAAGCCATTTAAAAACATGCCGACCACGGTATTAAAATCTTTTGCATTCGTAAATGCTTTAGGTAAGGATGCTACTTTACCTGAATAGAGTGGGATCGGAGGTTTGATTTCGCCAGTGCGCAAGGTCTGTTCATATTCACCTAATACACGGGAATCAAAGATTTCCCCTTCAATGGATCGACCTATTTTTCCTCCGGGTTTCTCAGGATAATAGTCTGGATAAAGGGGGGCAGCTACCCATTTCATGCCGAGATCCTCTAAAAATTTCACCATTTCATGTCCGTTTTTTACATAGGCAACTTTGCGTTCATAAGTAGATGCCGGTCCAACATCTTTAATAACTTCTTGCATGTACATTAAAGCTTCTTCTTCACTATCCTGTAATCCGGCCTTTTTCGATACATGGTTGTTAGGAATCCACAACCCACCACCTGAAAGCGCTGAAGAGCCGCCCCACTTAGCACCCTTTTCAATAATCAATGTGTTTAACCCGTTGCGTGACGCTGTAATTGCTGATACAATTCCGCCTGCCCCGCTACCAACGACTACAACATCGAGTTCGGAGTGCCATTTCATAAAATAAAAATCCCTCCTAATTTTAATAGTTTAATTATCTGTTACTTATATGTTATCCACATACTCTATATTCAACATTTGTACGTTACAAATACAGCCGAAATCTAGACAAATTACCCTCTGCGAATGAAATCGAAGGCTATCTGGTTTGCAACATCTGAATACGAACAGGTACCGAAAAAGGGCAGGATCGAGGAGTGCCCTTATTCCCCCTTATCCTGCCTTTTTGCCTATTATATATTTTCTATTGTACCAAACTATCCAGATCCGGTTGTAATTTGTTCCGCAGAGCATACAGAATGAGGGCTCCAACAAGGAACGCGACGGCATCCGCTATGACGATCGACCAGACCACCCCGTGAAAGCCATTCATTCGATTGGCGAGATACAGCACAGGAATCAATGTGATTCCTTGAATAATGGACATGATAAATGCGGCGGTTCCTTGTCCTGTGGCTTGGAAGATGCCCGTAAACAACGTGGTCATTCCTGTAATGAACAAGGATAAGAACGTTACATGCAGAATGTAGCTGCCCATTTCGATTAATTGCGGGTCATTCGTAAATAATCCAATTAAGTGGTCGGAGATCAGATAGACGATGATGCCGAACACGAAGGCTAAGGCTACAATCGTCTTGATCGTGAATCCAATGGTATGCTTCATTCGTAATTTATTCGCTGTAAAAGAGAAGGCAATCATTGGCACGACACCCTCGCATAAACCCATCAGTATAAACTCAGGAAATTGTAATAAACGTGATGATATTCCGTAAGCGGCTACGGCCTGATTCCCATATTCGACAAGGAAATGGTTAAAGATAAGCGACATTGCACCCAAGAAGATACTCATAATAAAGACGGGAACTCCGATTTTGAATACATTGCTTAGAATGTTCTTGGTAGCCTTGAACCATTTTACGGAAATGGTTAGGAATTGACTCTTAGTTCTGATATGGAAGGCAAAAAATACACACGCAACCAAGTTAGAAATGACCGTAGCTGATGCAACGCCGATCACGTCCCAATGGAAGACGAAGATGACTAGCGCATCGAGAATGATATTTACGATAACACTGAGAATCATACCGATCATCGACGTGATGGCTGCACCCTCCGAGCGCACGATATTCTCCAGTGTGAAGAATAATACGACGATGGGTGAACCCATAAGCATTATCGTGACATAATCCTTCGTGAAAGCGAAGGAGTCAGGCGTCGCTCCCAGGCCATGTACGATTGAATCGATAAATAGAAGGCCGACGGCCATCAAGATAAGACCAAGAACTAAACTACTGTAAAAGGCAAATGAAGACACATGTTTTACATCGTTATATTTTTTCTCTCCCAGCAAACGGGAGATGAATGTACCGCTACCCATACCAATCAAGTTGCCTATCGCCATAATAGCTGCGAATAACGGCAAGGTTAATGCGAGTGCGGTTAACATGGCCGTATTGCCCAGTGTACCAAGGAAGTAGGCATTCAAGATGGAATATATGACACTCATTGACGTGCCTAGCATCATCGGTACAGCGAAGTGAGCGACAGCTTTTGCTACCGGTGCTTTTTCAAAGTAATGGAGGTTTTCTGCATCCATGTG
>NZ_JCAIUL010000013.1:0-127149 GCF_059445505.1 Paenibacillus sp. Y301
AAAATTAAATTTAAAATAATGAATCTTTTAAATATATAAATGCGGACGTCAATGGTATGGGAATCTGAGGATTTCCCATACCATTGACGTCCGCATATTGCTCTGGAATTCCTATTGTAGCTTCCACGAATTATTGAGATCTAGATTGCTGCTAATTGAGCTGTTTCCATTTGGTATCCATCACTTGTGGAACATAGTGTTCCATGCGTTGGATAAGGTCTATAGGGTCACTAGAAACATTGATTAGACTTAGATTCGAAGTGTTAGAGAACCCCTCTTGTACACTGTAATTGATCATGTTCAGAAGTGGGTCGAAATAACCACTAACATTTAAAATTCCAATTGGCTTGCTGTGTATTCCAATCTGAGACCAGCATAAAACCTCGAATAGTTCCTCATATGTTCCGAATCCTCCGGGAAGGGCAATAAACCCATCTGCTAATTTCCCCATCGTGGCTTTGCGCTCGTGCATGCCTTCAACTTCAATTAATTCGGTTAATTGTTGATGCACAATTTCGCCTTTAAATAACCCTTTGGGCATAATGCCCGTCACTTCTCCACCATTAGCGAGTACGGTATTTGCAATCACACCCATAAGTCCCTTGTTGGATCCACCATAGACTAAGCGATATTGTTCTTGGGCCATATAATTACCAAGCTCAGCTGCCTTGAGTTGATACTCCGGACGTTCTCCTAGATTGGAGCCTGCAAAAACACAAATTGACTTCATCTCATTCACTCCGATCTATCTGTGATTATATTAGCTATTATTTTATTATACAGAAGAACGTATCAATATTTGTTAAATTAATGTGTTCATTTCATCATCATACCGATGATGTTGCCATCAAGGAATCAACCACTACTGAGAAATAATATGGTCATAAAAATGAGACCTGAGACTGTATGACTGGAATATTTTCCTAGTAGAATGGAAATGGGTAAAGGATATCCCTAATGTGATTGATCTATCCACTGAAACATTCGTTCAATGGCGACAAGATGAGTGTTAAGTGGGAGATGGTGATCGCCCCCTTCATACGGATGGAATTCAACGGGTACCCCTACTTCCATAAGCTTGTTATACATATTCAGTCCGTGACTGAAATCGACTTGAGTATCCTGAGTGCCATGCATGATCAGTACTGGGCAATGAATCTGTTGTACCATATCGATAGGTGAGCGTTTCTTATAGGATTCGGGTGTTCTGGTGGGTGTACCCCCAATGACGCGTTTTAACATTTTTCGTAGATCGATTCGTTCTTCATACGTTTGTGCGAGATCCGACACCCCACCCCACAAGATTAATCTATGAACGTTAGGAAGGGTTGCTGTCGTGTGTGTGGCATTGATTGAACCTCGTGAGAATCCCATGATAGAAATTCGATTGGCATCTACAAAAGGGAGATTCTCAAGAAGGCGATAAGCAGCAAGAACATCCTCTTGATCGCTCCCCCCGAATTCATCACGACCTTCACCACCCTCATTCCCTCGATAGGTGGGCGCAAAGATAATATGACCGGAATTTGAAAATTGCTCGAGCCAGTCGGTCCTAACTCGGCCTACTTTACCGATGCCTCCACGACAATAGATCAATACAGGCCATTGTTTAGATCGAATATCTTGCTGTGCTGGCAGATAAGAGCAGGATAACTGTGTCACTGGAAGATCAGTAGAAGAACCTATGGATTGATGAATAAGGGTTTCCAATTCTGAGATGGGTAGGTCATAACCATAAGGGAAGCTAAGATACCCTTTTACCCTCAGACCATCGGATATGTATGTCATGTGTGTAATCATATTTTATCAGCTGCCCCTAGTGTTTGTGTGATGTGATTTATTGTCGCATATTCTATTCTTATACCCTAATTGGCTGGAATCAAGTCATTTGTTCAGTTATTTGTTGAACTCATTTTCAAATATAAATAAGTCTCACATATTGATTTGGATATCTGTTGTAGGACGGACTTCACATTAATATATTAGTTAAAAAAGGAGGTCGTGCGTACTGTCTCATTATGTTCAACGCATCTTTGCGTTTACAGTTGTAATTCTTTTGCTATGGGTCAATCCATTTGCAGAAAGAGTAAGTGCAGCAAGTGCAAGTTCATTCGGTTCGGATCTAATTGTGGTGAATAAGAAGACCAATACATTGGCTTTCTTTAGGGATGGGAAATTGGAAAAGAAATATGCGGTTGCTACTGGAAAGGATCCCGAACTAACTCCTGAAGGGAAATTCAGGATAGCGAACAAAATCAAAAATAGACCGTATTACAAAGAAAAAATTCCTGGAGGAGACCCGCGCAATCCATTGGGAGATCGGTGGATCGGACTAGAAGTAAATGGTACCATGGGAACAACGTATGCCATACATGGAAACAGCAATGAAAATTCGATTGGTAAGTATGTCAGTGCTGGGTGCATTCGCATGCACAATGCTGAGATACATGAACTGTTCACACAAGTGAAAGTAAACTCATATGCCGTTATCACTTCTTCTAACCTAACGTTTGAGCAGATTGCAGAGAAGAATGGGTATGTATTGGGACTTAAGGTTATTGAGGGCAAAGTAGTGATAAATGGTGAAGAACGAAAACTAAATAATCCACTTGCAATCGTCGATTCACGTATTTTCATACCGATGAGAGAATGTTTAGAAATGTTAGGAGCTCAAGTACAGTGGAACAATAAAACACAGACGACAACCATCATCATAGGTGGTCGAACGATAACTCACAAGCCACTGACCAACCAAGCGACAGTGAATGGAAAAGCGATCACGATTACACCTTCCATTTATCAGGGCACAACGATCATGCTCCCACTGCGTAATATTTTAGAGTTATCTGGAATTCAAGTAACATGGGACAGTAAGAATAATGCCATCATCATGTCAAATTAATAAGAAGTAGGGCCACGAAAGTGGCTTTTTTTGTGTGATAAATAAGTTACTCTTTAATGAATAAAAGCGAGTGGAAAGAGGGAATGTTTACAAATTTCACGAATGTAATAAAGAGCGTCATGAATACAGATGTGGGGGAAGAATCTGCGAAGGGTGCCGCAGATATTACGTTATGTGAAATTCTGGTAAAGTTTAAAACAACTAAACCGAATAGATCGATTATCTTAGAAAACAAATATTTTTATAGTTGGGAAGTGAGAATAAGCGTGAAGGACAGGATGAATCAAATAAGAGTGAGGTCATATTTAGACTTTACAATACAGCAAAAATTACTTCGTGTATTGTTTGTATTTTCGTTAGGGTTAATATTGGGTTTTTTGGCTAAATATGCGGATACTGTTTCCATTAACGCAGACAGTAAAACTATACATAGATTTTATACATATGGATTAACTATTATCAGAGAAATCACAACCAGTCTAGGAATTTGGGTTCTAATAGGCACAATTCTCGCTTCGAGGAGTCGTTCTCCCAAAGCTGCGGCACTACATGTATTTATATTCTTCGTAGGAATGCTGGTAGCGTATTATTCTTTCTCTACTGTATTGTTTGGTTTCTTCCCTAAATATTATTTTTTTGCTTGGGGTATTTTTGCTGTGTTATCGCCAATTTGTGCGTATATTATATGGTATGCCCGCGGAAGTGGTTGGATTGCTGCTTTTTGTTCAGCACCTCCGATAGTTTTACTTTTGATAAATGGAGATGGCTTCTATCATACTCATTCTCTACTTCAAGGCTTTGATTTGTTTTTGGCAATATTGTTATTTATCATTCTCCCAAGTAACAATATGCAACGTTTGCGTGTATTACCTTTTGTTGCAATTATGTATTTATTATGTAGGAATTTGAATCTGATATCCCTGTTCTTTGGGTGGGTATGATTATTGTTACGCATAACCTTGATCAATTTGAGTATTAATTCGAAGAGGAGTTAGACTAGGGACATAAAGGAAACTTACATATATATGAAAGTGAATTCGAAGAAGGCCACAACATCACTTAAACAGAACATTCCTAAGTCGTCGCTTTCGCTCCTAGGTCACCAAGAGGGATTTCGGAGAAGTGGAATCAGGTGACACATGTAACTGTCTAATTCTAATGACCCGTTCCCTTCGGTCACTTAAGCCACTTGAACGTCAGGAATGCCAAACCGTTAGTACGCCAAGAAGCTTGGCTCATCTGAAGAGGTGAAATTCCTTGTGGGGCAAGGTCTAACCAACTACCTCTATCGAGTGTTGCGCTGACACAGGTAACTGCTAAGTGAAGTGTACACAGAGAGCCATGTAGGTGCCAAAAGGAGATGTACCTCCTGAAGTATATTCAGTCTCGTCAATGTAGTTCGGGAAAAAGAACAAAGAACAGACGACATGTTTAACGTCACGGAAGTCCAAGCAAGAGAAACGTTAAAAGAAAATACGAAGTGCGTTTTTTTTTTTTGGAGGTAAGATTCTGGAGGGTCTGTCGTGTCATGTATGGAGAGATGAGTCAGGAACTTGGGAGTCCCTAAGAGCTCCTACTCCAAGGAGTAGGTAGGCTCGACAAGCGAAAAAGAGGAAAGCTGATGGCGATTAGGGAATCGGATCTATTCATAGTACTCCGAGATCGGGAGAGCCGATTACATGGGGAAGGGACGTGTGCGCCAAGTAGGTTATGTCATTTAGCAGGTGGTAACCCTGCCTAATAAGGGAACTACAGCCTGAATCAGGAGCTTGTTTTGGTCAACGGAGGTTAAGTAAAGTAAAAATGTGAACGTTGTTAATAAATATTAGTTACTCCATAATGAAAGCGTAACCAAAGTGCGACTACAATTGAATTGGGGGTTGAATATGAAAACGGGTATAAAGAATGGATCAGTTTGGTTTAAGAGAACTTCAATCTTGCTGTTGTTTTCACTGTTGCTGGCCGCATGCTCTGGAGAAGGAGGGTCCAACAACGGAAATAAGGACAAGGATTCAACGGATAACCAGAATCAGAATCAGAACGTGGTGGTGGATGAGAGTCCGCTTGGGAAATATGATCCCCCGATTGAAGTATCATTTGTCAGACACTTGAGCGATGTCGTGGAGAATAATGTGCTGGGCGTACTGAAAGACGAAACCGTCGAAGATAATCGCTGGTCACAATTGTATGAGGATCAGCTAGGCATCAAAATAAAGTATGACTGGATCGTTAAAGGCGACGACACCTCAGATCAATACCTTCAGAAAATTAACGTAACGCTAGCCTCCGGGGATTTACCGGATGTCATTCCGGTGAATGCTACACAGCTTAAGCAATTAGCGGATTCAGACCAGATTGAAGATATGACAGAGTTGTACGAAAAATATGCTTCCCCGTTCACTAAAGAAGTGCTCTCGGGAGAAGGAACGAGCGTTTTTGATGCAGCGTCCTTCGAGGGAAAGCTGATGGCGATTCCTAATCTAGAATCTTCAATTGAACGGTCGATGTACATCTGGATTCGTACGGATTGGCTGGAGAAGTTAGGGTTACAGCCGCCTAAGACTATGGCAGATGTTCTCGCCATAGCGGAAGCCTTTACGGAGAAGGATCCGGACGGGAACGACAAGAAGGATACTTTTGGTCTTGGACTCACCAAAGATTTATGGGGTGGAGCAATGGGGCTTGAGGGATTTATGGCCGGATATAATGCCTACCCGAATATTTGGGTGGATGATGGTACGGGCAAGCTCGTATATGGCAGCATTCAGCCTGAAGTAAAGAAGGCGCTTCAGGTGTTACAGGATATGGCCAAAAAAGGGCAGTTGGACCAGGAGTTCGGGGTTAAGGACGGAGGCAAGGTCTCCGAGTTGATATCTGCAGGCAAGATTGGGATGGAATACGGAGAGCAATGGAACTCCATCTGGCCACTTCAACTCAACCGGGACAATGATCCAAATGCACAGTGGCAGGCATTCCCGATCGTCTCTGAATCAGGGGAAACGCCAAAGGTGCCGCTTAAATTTAGCACAACCCGTTTCTTTGCTGTCAAGAAAGGTGCCGCACACCCGGAAGCGGTAATCAAATTGTTCAATATGCATCTGGAGAAGAACTGGGGCGAGACTGCTGAATTCGGCAAGTACTTTGCGCCTCCGGAAGCTGAAAGTGTATGGCAACTATCGCCGGTAACGCCATATCCAGTTACGAAGAATGTAGATGCTTTCAGAGAGATTGATGCCGCCCGTAAAGCTGGTGATTTCTCCAAGCTGGTGGGAGAAGCCAAGACGATTCAGGAAAAGTTAGAGTCGTATGCATCGGGATCGAAGGAAGGCTTCGCATTGTGGGGCTGGGAGCGGATTTACAGTGAGCAGGGTTCCATGGGTATAGCCGACCAGTACATTAAGAACGACCAGTTCTTGCAGGAAAAATTCGTCGGCGCTCCGACTCCGACAATGGTAGAGCGCAAAACGACGCTTGATAAGCAGCAAAATGAGATGTTCGTCAAGATCATTTTAGGAGAGCCTATTGAGAAATTTGACCAGTTTGTGAAGGATTGGGGAAAGCTGGGTGGAGACCAAATTACGCAAGAGGTCAACGAATGGTACGAATCGACTAAAAGATGATTTGCCTTGGAGGAAGAAATCAACGGTTTCTTCCTCCATTCCATTCTTGCTTGCACATGTGGAGGATAAAAATGAGAACGAAACTATTAAAAGAATTACCGCTTCATTTAATGCTTTTGCCGGGATTGGTGATGATAGTCTTATTTTCGTACGTTCCAATGGCGGGCGTAGTGATTGCCTTCCAAAAGTTCATTCCTGCCAAGGGTTTGTTCGGGGACCAGAAATGGATCGGCTGGGATAACTTTGAATATGTGATGAACTTGCCGAGTTTCACGCAAATATTGTGGAACACACTGTTTATTTCGAGTCTCAAGCTTATTCTGGGTCTGATTATTCCAATTATATTCGCCGTGCTTTTGAACGAACTCAAGAACAATGTGATTAAACGGTCCGTACAAACAGCGATTTATTTACCGTATTTTTTATCCTGGGTTGTACTTGGAGGCATATTGATCGATATTCTTTCTCCTTCCGGAGGAATTGCAAATGAATTTCTTGGATTATTTGGAATTTCGAAGATCTTTTTCCTCGGTGACAACGACTGGTTCCCCTTTACACTCATCGCTTCGGATGTCTGGAAGAACTTTGGATATGGGACGATTGTGTATCTGGCAGCAATCACCGGCATTGATCCGGGGTTATATGAAGCGGCCACGATTGATGGTGCCAACCGCTGGCGTAGAACATGGCATATCACCATTCCGGGAATACGGATGGTCATCGTGCTTTTGTCGGTACTGAGTTTGGGACAATTGTTAAATGCCGGATTTGATCAGGTATTTAATTTATATAGTCCGCAGGTATATGAAAGCGGTGATATCCTGGACACCTTTGTGTACCGGATCGGTTTGCTGGATGCGCAGTACGGCGTGGCAACCGCTGTTGGTTTCTTTAAATCGGTCATATCGCTTACTTTAATTTCAAGCTCGTATTTACTGGCCTACCGGTTTGCAAAATATCGGATTTTTTAGAGGAGGGAGTACCTTGGAGCAAAGGCTAGCGCCCAATCAGGCAGAATTAACTGTCAGTCACAAGAAAAAACGCTTAGACTGGATTTCCATAATGAATGCCGTATTTCTGATCTTCGTATCACTGCTTTGCCTTTTGCCTTTGATTCATATCATAGCCGTATCATTCAGTTCAAGCGCGGCGGCTTCCGCAGGTTACGTAAGACTCTGGCCTGTCGATTTCACTTTTGCTTCCTATATGTATACGATGAGCCGTAATGAATTTTGGCAATCTATGCTCGTTTCTCTGACACGGATCGGTATCGGAACTCCGCTGAATCTACTTTTGACCATTTTGGTTGCTTACCCGTTATCAAAGGAATCGCATGCTCTCCGGTTCCGAAGCATCTATGCCTGGACCTTTTTTATTACGATGCTGTTCAACGGAGGTTTGATTCCCTGGTACATAACTATCAAAGAGTACGGCTTGCTTGATTCGATCTGGGCGCTAGTGCTGCCCGGTGCGGTTCCCGTGTTCAGTGTCGTCCTGCTGCTTAACTTTTTTCGGGAGATTCCGAAGGAACTTGAAGAAGCAGCGCTCATTGACGGAGCAGGCCATTGGAGGATTGTGTGGTCCATTTTTGTGCCGATTTCGAAGCCAGCACTTGCTACGCTTGCCTTGTTTTCGATGGTCGAGCATTGGAATAGTTGGTTTGACGGACTGCTACTTATGGGGAGTCCGGACCACTATCCGCTGCAAAGTTATATTCAGACGATCGTAATCCAACAGAACCTGTCGAACATGTCGCGCGATGCAATGCTCAACCTGGCACTTATTTCGGACCGGACCTTAAAATCGTCCCAAATTTTTCTTGGTTCGCTTCCAATCATTCTGGCATATCCGTTTTTGCAGAAATATTTCGTTAAAGGCATCGTTCTCGGCAGTGTGAAAGGGTGACAGTGGGAAGGTTTCAAATATAATCTGTTTGTCTCCTTAAATCTGGGATATAATTGAAAGAAATTACTTTGGAGGTATCGGCATTGTTTTTCCAAAAGGACTTTTCGCTGCGGAACACGATATTTCTACGATTGATTGTGACCTTTCTTCTAATTATGCTGCCTATTCTGTTGTTTGCGGTCTATCTATACCAATGGATCGTGCAAACCACAAGCGCGGACATTATGAAGACTTCGAATGCTCAAACCGTATTCTACCTAAACGATATGGAAAATGAGATAGACCGGATAAAATTGCTGCAGTACAGCCTGCTGGAGGATGAATATCTGAACAAGCTGGCTCTGACTTGGGAAACGCTGACGACGATTGACCGCACGGTGAACCTCAATTCGCTGATGAAACGGCTGTTCACCGTTCAAAACAGCAGTATGTATATTAAGGATGTAAAAATCCATATCTTGTCCATCGGCAGAACGGTTTCAGCCGTTGGCGGAGTGCGGGAATTTGAATCCGAACGCTTCCATGAAATCCGCTCCGTCTTTGGAGAACGCGGTTCCCAGATCATTGAATGGCACGGAGGATTTTTTCTTAACGCTATGAAGCAGGCGGGAATAAAGGGAGCGGAGCCATTGTTCACGGTGGAGATCGAGCTTGATACCCAAAAGCTTCAATTAGCGCTAGGACAATTCAACACGTATCCCGGCAGCGGCACGTTGCTGCTGTCGGATAGTGCTACCGTTGCCTTGTCCAGCGTGACAGGGACGTTGGCGGAGGCCGACCAGTTTTTGTACCATCGGCAAATACGTTTGGTTTCATCTGGCGAAAGGTTAATGATTGATAGGGACCAATATTATATTGTTCAGGCTAGCTCATCGAAATTGGGATTGTCCATTTACCGTATTATTCCGGAAGGGGTCATTAAGACCCCTATAAGAAAATTTTATATATGGGCCTGGGTATTTGCCATAGCTGCGCTCGCCATCATTATTGCTTTTGCACTATCCACCTACAAGTTTATCCATAAGCCAATGTTGACCCTGGTGAAGAGCTTCAGGAAAATGGAGCAAGGGGCATTGGATATTCATATCGCGCATGGCTCCAATGATGAGTTCCGTTACTTGTACAAGAGCTTCAATCAGATGGCCGCAAATTTACACTCCTTAATCGACCAGGTATACAAACAGAAGATTATGGCGCAAAGAGCGGAGCTGAAACAGCTTCAATCGCAGATTAACCCGCATTTTTTGTATAACAGCTTCTTTATCCTCAACACCATGGCAAAAACGGGCGACACAGAACGGATCGAACAGCTCACGACACTTCTCGGCGAGTATTTTCAATTTGTGACCAGAAATGCATCCGATGTGGTTTCGATGGAACAGGAGATTCATCATGCAAGAATGTATACGGAAATTCAAGCCATGCGATTCTCCAGACGGATTCAAGTCCATTTTGAACCGCTGCCGGAAGAGCTTAGGACAGTACTTGTCCCCCGATTGATTGTTCAGCCTATTATTGAAAACGTGTTCAAGCATAGTCTTGAGAAAAAGATCATGAATGGCCTAATTATTGTCCGTTTTGAACAGGAAGGTCTCGAAATCCGCATTATTATTGAAGACAACGGTGAACAGTTGACTGATGAAGCATTAAAGAAAATGAAGAAGACCCTTGAGGTTTATCAGGACCAGGCCGAGACGACGGGGATGGTGAACATTCACCGGCGGATTCGCATTACATTTGGTGAGAAAAGTGGATTGCGGGCCAACCGAAGTGAGTTAGGGGGACTTAAGGTGACAATCCTGCTACTGGCTGGAGGTGACGACACTGATGTACAGAATGCTTATCGTTGATGATGAAGAAATTATCACGGATGGCCTTGCAGTTATTTTTGGAAAAATGAACCTCGAACTGGATCTTTATAAAGCGTACTCCGGTCAAGAAGCACTGAGTCTGCTGGGGAGTACGAGAGTGGATATCGTCTTATCTGATATTTGTATGCCTGGAATGGATGGGCTGGAACTGATGAAAAAAATTCACCTGAACTGGCCGCAGTGTAAAGTGGTTTTTCTGACGGGACACAGTGACTTTGATTATGTCTATCAGGCAATTCAAGCCCCGGGTGTTCAATATGTGTTGAAAAACGAAGGGTATCCGAAACTGATTGAGGCCGTAAAGCGGGCATTGAAGGAATTGGATGACACCATGAGGGTGAACAATCTAATCCGCCAATCGAGAGAGCAACTGGATACGCTTGAGACATTGGCTCAAGGAGAGTATTTCCGCCATCTTGTCCATAGTATCAAACTTGAGCAGAATGTGGAGGAAGATTTCAAGCAATTGCGCATACCGCTGGATGCATCTATACCCGTTTTGATTGCACTCGGCAGTTTATCTTATCCGCAATCATCCCAATCGTATGCCGACCGCCAGGAGTTAGCTCTCGCGGTTAAGTTTCTGTCGGAGAGGCTGCTGAAGGAGAGGACGGTCTGTCTCGGGATAATCGATCGACACGGAGATCTGATCTGGCTCATTCAGCCGGATCGGCAAAAATACGCGGACAAACCGGACACCTTTGAACAGACAGTTATATTTCTGGAAGGAACGTTCGAATTAATTCAGCAAGCATGTCTGGAATCACTGGATATAATGGTTACCGTTACGCTGGGCGTAGAAGAATCAGCCTGGGTCTCGCTCCCTTTTTCATACGAGAAAATAAGACAATTCCAGCATTACCGGGTCGGTGATGGAAACCGGATGGTCCAGAAGGTGCTACCAATGGAGCCTGTATTGCCTGACTCCGTTCGTGACCGGTCATTGCGCGACAAATCCGAGACGCTGACCGCACATTTGGAGGCTGGAAGAAAAAGTGAATTTTTCACGCTTTTTGACGAGATGGTCGAACCTGCCGGTCATGAATCGGAGAGGGGAAGTCCTTACCTCACAGAGTTGTATTTCACCGTAGCACTGATACTTATGTCTTATATCAACAGGTGGGAAGCAGATGAGCAGATAGGCGCGCACGGTTTAGTACAATTGGAGAAACACCGTTCTTGGGAAATAGCTTTCGGCTTCTTGAAGGACAATGCGAATTTCCTCTTCTCGATCAGAAAAAACAGGGAGCAGAAGAGGGCGGCCAGTGCCATCGACAAGGTGTGCTCATATATTGAAGATAATATTAGTCAAGACCTATCACTTGTGCGATTGGCAGATGTGATCCATTTCAATCCCTCCTATTTGTCCCGTCTGTTCAAGCAGGAACGGGGCGTTAATCTGTCAGAATATATTGAGGAAATGCGAATCGGCCAAGCCAAGGAACTGCTCAAAAAAAAGGAACTGAAGGTGGCTGAAGTCGGTTCGTTAATCGGGTATGTGACGCCGCAGTCGTTCACCCGTTTTTTTAAAAAATGGACTGGGATAACACCACAGGAGTACCGGGTTGATATGCAAAGTAGTTAAACCTGCGACTCTCCCAAAAGGTAAGCGTCAGCAGTATCCGTCTTTACTTTACGAAGTTGAGACTTCCTAAGCCGATACCCGGGAAAAGTAGATCAAGAACGGCGCGAAAATGAAGCTGTGTTTCACCATGCAGTCCAGTCCAACGCTGGCATTGGCGACATATAACAAGGAGCTGTTGAATATATTCGCTAAGCTCAAAGTCTAACGACCCTTTTCTTACGGTCACTTAAGTTATTTGAATATCAGGAATAAAGTAAAAAAACCAAGACAAACTGTAGCTGTTGTCTTGATTTTTAATATAAATACTAATTTCGAATTGATTAAAAGTTTTGGTTTAAGCATCTACTCTTTCTGCTTTACGCGTCTGTCTTGTATGGATTTTTTTCATTGCAAATCTTGCTATAGGCTGAGCATTGAAGGAGCACTATATGGCGACTATAGCACTGATAAGGCATGGTTGTACCAGTTGGAATAAAGAAGGACGAGCACATGGGAACTCTGATATTCCGCTGGATCAGGATGGGGTTAATCAAGCAGAACTTTTAGCGACGAGATTAAGATCAGAGGATTGGAATCATATTTATTCAAGTACTTTAGCAAGAGCAAAGCAAACTGCTCTTATTGTAGGGAGGCTATAGGAGTAGATATACACCTTGATGATCGTCTTCGGGAAAGGTCAGGAGGATTGATTGAAAGTACTACTGAAGAGGAACGAATAGAAAAGTGGGGAACAGGTTGTAGAGAATTAGATCTTGGACTTGAGCCAATTGAGATATTCCAAAAAAGAGGTGGAGAATTTTTAGAAGAAATAATGATGAAGCACCAAGGAGAAAAGGTGTTGGTGGTTTCTCATGGTGCCTTAATTCAATTTAACTTTATCAAGTTAGTTCCTGATTTTCCTACTAAACATTTTGGGAATACATAGCATCTCTTCAATTTTGCTTGCCCCTGAAACAATGAATTGTGTAGATTCATAAAATGCGTCGCCTCTGCCTGCGGCAATTTCGGGGAAGCAGATTCAGGAGATTCCACTTAAGATAAGAGCAATCTAAAGCTGGATCGTGTGTTGCTGATGCGAGAAAGTTAAGCGAAATATCCAAAGCATAGAAAGTGAGGAACCCAATGAACAACAGAAGGATTTTCTGGAGTCTAGGGTTATTGATGATAGTGATCATTGGACTTGTTTATTATTATAATTTATCGCCAGAAATTTCTAAAGACGATTTAGTTATTGAAAGTGAAATTCAAAAGTTTGACAAGGATATGTATCTAGTAGAGTTAGCAATAACTCGAACGAAAAAAGAAACGAAGTCTAATTTTATTTATCCAGTAATTCAAGGACTTGGGAATCTCTCCTTTATAGAGAAAGATAATTTATATAGTCCTTCTTCCATTGGAACAGACTTTGAAAGTTATGTAATACTGAATAATGAAATCAAGAGTGAACAGTTAAAGCTAGATGAAATAGGGTTCTCTGTACCAGGTGAGATTGGAACTTATATGATGAAATTCACACTAAGTAACTTGGGAGATATCCAAATGCTAAAAAATCCAAGTATTTATTATGTTCATAAAGAAGAGAAGTTTGGAAAAAAATTAAATTGGATAACAAAAGTACCTATAAAAACAATTGATTAAATGGTTTAGAAGATGTCGGATACATTCGTACGCTTCTCGGTCACCAAGAGTATTTTCTGAGAAGTGGAATCAGGCGACACATCCAACCGGCTAAGTCTGACGACCCGGACCTACGGCCCTTAAGCGCTTGGACGTCAGGAATGCGCAACGTTATTATGAAAGAGATGCAGATTAAGAGAAAAGTTCATTTTTTACAGCTGGTTCTAACTGTAGTTGTACTGTTTTTTTAAGGCAAGAAAGGGAGAAGATTCATAGATGTCCGTAACTACTTAACAGAACACTCATACATTGACGCAACATACTGACAGAATTGTCATGGAGGAATAAATATATGAAAACTGATGGGTGGATTCCTCTCGATGAATTAAATGATAGTCAATATATTTGGACAGGGACGAAAGTTAGATTGTATGGTGTTGGTCTAAATGTGAAGGACAAGGCTGAAGACTATTGTGATTACCTAGTATCATATATCTACGATAATAATGAATACTTACAATTAACTAACCTATCTCATGGCGAAGCAGGAAATATTATCTGTGTCATAAAAAAGGATGAACCAAACCAATATTCATTAGGTAGAACTCTAAAGGAAATGATGGGAATTAAAGATACATGTGTACTGTTTGAATGAGTAGCTGTCATTCCCTTCGGTCACTTAAGCCGCTTCAATGTGAGGAATGCGCAAGTTATGTGGAAGATCAGCTATAAGTCAAATCATCTAAACTTAGGAATTCATATGGAAGAGTTTATTGAATTAATTAGTTTGATAGAAATAGAGATTAGATCCAATGAAATTTATTGTGAATTAATTGATAAGGGGGAAATTTGAAATTGAAGTTTTTATATTTAACAATATCGGCCATTTTAATATTTTTAATTGTTGGTTGTTCACAGCAACAAACCTTTGAAACTTTTTTTCATCAAAAGATGGAGCGTATGCATATTGGGGAACAAGATTATTTCTACAAGCTTGTTTACAAGGAATTTAATGTAGTACATCATGATGATGTGGTGGCAGTTTTTAAAGAAAATAATAAACATGGAGAGCAAATTTTTATAGCTTATTTTGAGAAACAGGATAATCAATGGAGTTGGATACAGACAATAGGGGCTGAATGGGATTCCCCAGTGAAATGGTCTTCAATGAACCAAACACCTTTTATATACTTTGGTACAATAAGTGGCAATTCGATTAGCGAAGTATATGCAGGTGATGAAACTGGGGTAATCGTTGATGTTGAAGAGGATAAGAAGTTTTGGTATGCAATTAATCCTATTAAAGATGTGGAAGTAATGGTGGTAAAAGAAGATGGTACTAAAGAAATTATTAAGAATATTAATCATGAAGAAGTATCAAGTAAATAATTTCAAGAAATGGCTTACTTATATTCAAACGATACGATAGTTAGAGCAGCATTAGTGAATGGAGTATATCCCCATATCTATGGCGAGTTAAATATAGACTCTGTATTAAGAACAAGTGATTTTGATCCTAATAGATGGAATATTTTCATTACCCCAACATCGCATTCAACGCTGGGTGTTGGAACCAGCCCGGCCATGGGGTACGGAAGGGATATTTCAGGGAGGCAAATTCACCGGATACATTCAGTCGGCTAAGTGGCGTATTTGCACAAAAACAACTGAAGGAATTTCCAAATACCATCGTATCGTATTGTAAATAAATTACAATTAGGTGGAACATGAAAGCTTTGGATTACTTAAGAAGAGTCTATTATAGGCTTTGTTATTATTATCAGAAATTTCAAATTGATTGTAATGTCTTTTGTAGTTGTTGGAATCGTTGATTATTTTTTTCTTTCAATAAGTATTCAAAGGGACATCGTGATCACAACAATCTTAGATGAAATGATGGTTTTTTATGGAAGGAAGAATTTCAGGATGCAGATAATAACGGAAAGATTAGTACTGAGGGATTATAGTTCAAATGATTTGAATAATTTAATGTTACTTAAGTCTAATAGGTTAGTTTCCTTAAAAATCAATTTTCAGGAGGAATAAATGAATATTAGTCATATTACTTACAATATTGACGAAGTAACATTTCAATTAAAGGAAGATATCGATTTTAGTTGGCTACTAAAATTAGGTTATGTATTTGCAGTATTCGATCAACAGGATTCAGGTAATATCTGTTTTGGAGTGGAGAGTGAAGGGCAGAAGAAGTTTGTTAAATACGCTGGTACCAGGCCTGTTGATTATCAAGGAGAACCCTCCGAAGCAGTATCGAGACTGAAAGATGCAATTCCTTTATATTATGAACTCAAGCATTCTTGTTTAATAGAAATCTTGGATCATTTTAGTGTTAATGGTGGTTATGGTTATGTTGCAATTTTCAAATGGTTTAATGGCGAATGCCTTCATTCTCACTGGTCGTATCCTCCTCCAGCTAAATACACAAATCCCGATTCTCCCTTTTATAAATATAAGCACTTATCGATCGAGCAAAGATTGAACTCATTAGAACGTATTATTGATTTTCACGTATTTGTAGAAGAAAAGGGATATGTTGCAATAGATTTTTATGATGGAAGTATACTTTATGATTTCTTGAATCATGAAACTAAAATTTGCGATATTGATTTTTATCACAGAAAACCATTTTACAATAATATGGGAAGGCTTTGGGGGTCTTCAAGATTCATGTCACCTGAAGAATTTGAATTAGGAGCAGAAATTGATAGCCGAACGAATGTTTATAATATGGGTGCCATTGCGTTTGGGCTATTAGGTGGTGAGCTTGATAGGTCCTATGAGAAGTGGGAGGCCAACCAAGAACTTTATAATGTTGCTTACAATGCAATTAACGAAGACAAGCTAAAGAGATATCAATCGATTAGGGAATTTTTAAATGCTTGGAATAAAAATAAGGAATGCTGAGATGCAATGATAATAAAAAAAATAAAGGATGTGTCTTAATGTCACGACTTTTTGGTGATCGCATAATTCTGAGAGAGTATTGCAAGGAAGATTTAAAATTTATAAGACAATGGTGTAATGACCCGGAAATCGTAGATAATCTATCCGATATATTCTTATTTCCGCATACAGTAAACGGAACAGAACAATATTTAAATTCAATACTTGAAGGGAAGACAGAGCAGAAAGGGTTTGTAATTGCACACAAAGACACTGAGGAGTACATTGGACAGATTGATTTATTTAGAATGGATTGGAAAAATAGATCGGCTGAACTAGGAATAGTGATTGGAATTAAAGAGTACCTTGGCAAGGGATATGGTACTGAAGCAATAAAAACGCTACAGGATTTTGTGTTTAACAGATTAAATTTAAATCGATTACAATTGGAAGTACATGATTTTAATGAAAGAGCTTATAGATGTTACTTAAAGTGTGGATTCAAAGAAGAAGGAAGATTAAGAGAGAAGAATTTTATTAATGGACGATATTCGGACACGATTACTATGAGTATATTGAAAAGAGAATATGAAGAGTTAAATAACCGGTAACAGAGACTGTACAATGAACTAACTATCAGCTGTGTTTGCTGCAACGCATATTACATAAAGATAAATTTCATATGTCACTATGATTGAAGATTAGAATTAGTGTAAAAGATAGTAGTGATTCTTAAGAAAATAGTAGAGACCACCGGATTAAATCCTAAGTGGTCTTTTTTTTACCAAATTTATTACTATTGACTCATGTTAATATTCTTGTATGATACCCACACTGGGCATGTGGTCCTTACGTTAGAGCATAGGGGATTCAAGACTTTTGCTACTCTCGTTTTTATATCTTATTCTAAATTATCTATTGCGTATTGCGCTTCTTCCTTACTGAACTTTTCTCCGTATTCCGAAATCAATTGATCGTAAATAGCCGAATCTGACATACTCATAGATTCTGCATATGAATGTGCCTTTTTTAATGCATTTTCTTTCCAATCGAATACAATGTTATCGATAGCATATTGAGCAGCTTCTGGAGGGAAGTTCTCTCCATATTCAGAAGTCAACTGTTCATAAATTCCTGCCTTTGACATCTGCATAGTTTCTGCATATAACTCTGCTTTCTTTAACGCCGACTTATGTTCTCTAGGGACACTTTCCTCTTTAGCCAATTCTTCAGCCGCAAGCTTCGCTTCAGCATCTGCCTTATCTTTAGCTGCTTGATCTGCCTTATCTTTAGCTGCTTGATCTGCTTTATCTTTAGCTGCTTGATCTTCTTTCTGTTTAGCATCATCTTCTGCTTTGGTAGAAGTTTCATCAGCCTTTGCGGACACAACTTTTTCATTATTAGTGCTGGAGATAGGTTCCGTTTTAGCGGTTGGGCTAGCTATAAGGGCCACTATAAATAAAATAAAGCACGCCAATGAATACAAGAACTTTTTCTTTGCTGTACTCTTTTTCTTAATCAAAGATACAACCCCTAGTATGATTAATATAACAAATGCTAAAAAACTTATAAGACTAATAAACATCCACATTTTTTATAATCCTCCTAATTTCAATGACATAAGACAAATATAGTCTATCAGAACTAGGTAAATATATCCATAATATATTATATTTTTAAGATTTATACGAAGCTTAAAAAATAATTTAATTTTAAATAATCGTATTAGATAAATTATGTAAAGCGATTTTACATACAAGATTATTTGATTATGTAATACCCAATGGATGTAATTAATATATTTAAGTATCAGAATTGCATGTTCAGGGGGGACTTATTATTAATGGGAGCTGGAGGCGCTTTCAGTCCATTCGCAGTAAGCTAATTGCTACTTTACTAATAGTGATTGCGGCACCTACGTTGATTGTACTCTACAATTACTTCAAGACATCGGCTAGAGTGGTGGAGCGGGAGGTATATGCAGCCAACCAGAGCCTGATTGAACAGGCGGCTTTGACGATTAATGATAAAGCTAAACGGATGATTCAAGCCACCTATTTGCTAGAAACGGATATGGCCCAGACTTACGGAAACCGCACCTTTAATTGGGACTACGGGAATGTGGAGGCAATGGGGGCGATCTTTCAGATCCAGAAGCGGATGGGATATTTGCGTGACATTCTACTGGATGATAGCTCTTTTATAGGACTAGCTGATGCGGATGCGAATATTGTAACAACATTGAATAATTTCAACCGTAAGGCCGCCAGCGATATCATCCACGAACCTTGGTTCAAGGCAGGTATAGACGGAAAAGGGTACCCTTACTGGAAGAAAGCCTATCGGCTCCCAGTAAATCTGGGATACACCAACAACGGACCGAATAAGGAGTTCATGTTGCTGGCACGGTCTTTCTCTTTTGAATCCTCCATCCACGATTCAGGTCTGGCTGTAGTAGGCATACCTGTAAGCCAGTTTTATGGGGAAACCTCCCAAGGACTTCCTAATAATACGCAGCTGCTCATTCTGGATCAGAACGCAACCCTGTATGACATTTATGGGAAGAAGCAGTACTCGCTGACGAAGCAGCAGCTAAGAGACAGCGAAACAAGTCCGGCGGTGATGAAGAAGTTGACGTTACATAATAAGGCTTATTTGATGAATTTGGCCACCGTACCACAGATCGGCATTTCTATAGTGTCGCTGCAGCAGATGGGGGACTTCTCAGCCCAGTTGGATAATTCCCGGACGAAATCGATTGCCCTGTTCCTGTTGTTCTTCTGCGTCGGAATCATTATAGTGATCTACATTCTGTTGCGCCTAACCAAACCGCTGTATACGCTAGTACGTTCCATGAGCCGGGTGGGCAGCGGGAATTTCAGCACCAAGGTGGAAGTACGGGGGAAGGATGAGGTTGCGATGCTCGGCAGCCGTTTCAATAAAATGGTGTCCCAGCTGGAGGAATTGGTTCGGCATGTGGCAGAGGAGCAGCGGGACAAGGAGGAGGCGCATTTCCAAGCACTCCAAGCACAGATCAATCCCCACTTTTTGTTCAACACACTGAATTCAATCAAGCTGATGGCCATGTTATCCAATACCAACCGTAACGTCAGCGATATGATTACAGCATTAGGCAAGCTGATGGAATTCTCCATGAAGCAGAATACACTGTTTGTTACGTTGGGGCAGGAGCTGGAATATTTGGAGTTGTACATGTCGCTACAAAAAATCCGGTATCACGACAACATTACCGTCTCTATTAAGGTCCCGGAAGAACTTCTGGAATGCACCGTACTGAAATTCACACTTCAGCCGCTAGTCGAGAACAGCATTATTCATGGCTCGCAGGTGCCCCTGCACATCCGCATTGAAGCCGAACACCGTGATCAATACATACTGTTGCATATCCGGGATAACGGAAAAGGAATTACTCCTGAGAAAATCCGTGCAATCTCCAATCAGTTGACACAGGATCATGTGAAGACAAGTGGCATCGGCCTGCTCAATGTAGATCGGAGAATCAAAATCCATTGTGGACAGGAATGCGGGCTTCAGTTATCGCAGCAGGATGACGGTGGTCTTCAGGTGACGGTTCGTATCCCACATCGGAAGGAGCAGGAATGATGACAACAAAGGTGTTGATTGTGGACGATGAGATTCTGGTCCGGGTGGCGATAAAAACGCTGATTCCTTGGGAGGAGCAAGGATTCGAGGTGATCGGGGAAGCGACGAACGGGGTGGAAGCTCTGGAGATACTCAGCCGTAAGTCCTGTGATATTATTCTAGCTGATATCCGGATGCCGGAGATGAACGGGTTGGAGCTGATGAATCATGTGCGCGTGAGATGGCCAGCTACAAAGGTAATCATTTTATCGAACCATAACGACTTTGAATATGTGCAGAAAGCGCTGCGTCTGGGGGCGGTGGATTATACGCTTAAGCTCGCTTATACCCCTGAAGAGCTACTCGATAAGTGCAAGCGGATACAGCAGTCCTTACGTAACGAACAGCTGAAGCGTAGGGAAAAACACAAGCTCGAGTATAAAATACAGCATTTGGAACGGAAATCCACCGAGTTGATTCTACTCGATTTGTTGGTCAAGCAAGGTTCCCAGCTAGAGGTGGACAACCTGCAAAGAGACGGACTTCTTCCACCGTTTGTGCTAAATGGCTGTCGTGTAATTGTGGCGGGAGTGGATCACTACCAGCAGGTGTTGGAGGAGAACCGATTTAAAAGCGAGCAGTTGCTGATGTACACGGTCAGCAATATCTTGGCGGAAATCATGAGGAAATACGGGGATTTCCAGTTGGTGGATATGTATAATCACAAGCTCGTGATCCTGTGCGGTGCCTATTCAGAAGAGATGTTAGATGAACTATGGGAAGCGGTGGGAACCTTTGTTAAAGTGAATGTTAGCTTCGGTGTCTCTGGAACCAGCTTCAGCCCATACCAATTAAATGAAGGCTGTCGGCAAGCGGAGCAGGCGCTGGAACGGCACTTTTTCCATCCTACGAGACATGTGCTGTATCCGTTGGACAGCTTGGACGAGGTGCGCGACAAGTTCAGCATTTTGCAGAACGGACATTGGACCGACTTACTGGAAAGGGCCGGAGAAGATGTCATTCTAGAGGAACTACGGCAGTGGACCCATCAGTTGCAGAAGGAAGAGGGAATGGGAGTCGCCTGGGTAAGGGAGCAGTGGTTGCAATGGCTACATTTGATCTGCCAGCAGATGGGACAGCCTGAACATATTCTCTATGTCATGCCGGAATATCAGGGGAGATACCCCTTTGATGTGATCCGTAATGCCGAAACGCTCCAGGAAATCAGTAACTGGTTTCTTGGCTGGCTTCCCGAGGCGGTCGCTATTGCGAGACAGAACAAACAGCCGGTATACCGAGATGAGGTGACGCAGATTATTAAGATAATGGAAGAAGAGTATGCTTCATCCCTTAAAGTGGCTGACCTGGCCCAAAAAGTAGGGTTTGCGGAAAACTACCTCAGCGTAATGTTCAAAAAGGAGACCGGCGTGAAAATTGTGGATTATCTGACGCAAATCCGTATGCAGAAGGCAAGAGAGCTACTGCGCAATCCCACGTACAAAATATATGAAATCTCGGAAATGGTCGGTTACACCGATTCCAATCATTTCAGCAAGTATTTCAAGAAAGTAGAAGGATTATTTCCGCTCGAATACCGCAAAGTCATGACAGGCAGGTAAACAGGTAGCTTGGAAATTCCCTCTTAGAACAAAGAATATGCCGTTCGTTATTCGGCAGTGATTTGTTATAACTAAGTTGTAGTTCCGTCCTATACAACGAAAGGGGAAATGATAATGAAGCGAGGATTACTATTAAGTCTGACATCCGTTCTGCTGGCTGGCTCGATGTTAAGCGGATGTGGAGGTAATAACGGAGACTCGGCCAATACGTCGCAGGAGAGCACGAATGCTTCTGGCGGTTCGAAAAAGATAGAACTTAAATGGTGGGGCGGCGTGCCAGAAGAGAATGGACCCAAGGCGGTAGTAGACCGCTGGAACGCCGAGAATCCTGATATTCAGGTCGAATATGTTCGGTTCGTCAATGATGACCCGGGGAACGTGAAACTTGAAACCGCGCTACTCTCTAATACGGATGCTCCCGATCTATTCGTGAACTATGCCGACGCCCAATTGGATCATCGCATAAAGGCCGGAATGGTGGAACCATTGGAGGGTTTGATTGAATCTAGTGGGTTTGATCTAGAGGGAATCATCGGCTCGGAGAACATTACGAAAGTTGACGGCAAGATATATAACCTTCCAGGGTCTAGAGATGTGCGTTACGTTGCCTTCAATAAAGCTTCCCTCGATGCTGTGGGTGAGCGGGTCCCGGAACCGGGCTGGACATGGGATGAATATGAGGCATTGGTCAAGAAGCTGACGAAAGAGGGGCAATATGGTGCCTTTCTTAACCCGATCTTAGAACCGATTGCTACAGATGTGTTGAACTCAGCACAATCCAAGGATTCCTCTTATGCTGCGGACGGAAGCTCTAACTTCGATCATGAATCATTCCGCAAGGGTCTGGAAATGCAAAAGAGGTTGTTTGACGCCAAAGTTCTTATGCCTTATGCGGAAGGGGTTGCGAATAAGGCGCAGCCTCAGGATGAGTTGCTGAACGGTAGAGCGGCATCTACTTATACTTCCGCCTACTTTGTCCGTTACATCAAGGATGACACCGCTTATCCGAATCGAGATTATCAGATTGCCTTTGCGCCGATGCCTCAGTGGACGGCAGGCAGCAATGTGAATAATTCGAAGTTAAATGATATGACCTCAATCAATGCCAAGAGTCCGAACAAGGAAGCTGCAATGAAGTTCCTGAGCTGGTTCCTTGTAGAGGGCAATACCGAGATGCTGCCGGGCGGGCGGATTCCATCCAGTAAGAAAGCCGATGTCAACCAGATAGCGGAAGCTATTATGGGCGATAAGGCAAAGTACTTTGATGTAGATTCGTTCGTGAAGCTGCTGAACACGCAATACATCACTGCAGAAGTTACTCAAACGGCCGGCTTAACCGAAATGCGCAAAGCCGTTCTTGAAGAAGCAGAGACATATTTCATGGACGCACAGGATTTGGATACAACGGTTAAAACGATCAAGCAACGGGCCGATGAAGCGATTGTCGCGGCAAAGAAATAATTCAAAGCTATCTCCGAGCTATCCGGAGATGGCTTTTTTTGCTATCTGGGGAATAGTTATAGTCACGCAGAAGAAGGGTTCAAAGAATATCACGGTATTTGCATAGTTTATGACATTCTGAGGAGGAGGAAGCCTCGCTATAATACAGGTAGAAGGAGTTGAGTGTATGAGAGGAAAAACGAGGGAGAATATCGCCGGCTATTTATTTATTCTTCCGAACCTGCTGGGGTTTGCGGCCTTCATACTGTTCCCGATGGCATTTAGTTTTGTGCTGATGTTCACAGACTGGAACTATCTCAAAGGGCTGGGTGGTCTAAGTTTTTCTGGTCTTGATAATATAATCAAGCTAGGGGGTGATCCAATCGTCTGGAAAGCCCTGCTGCATAATGTGATTTTTTCCTTGAGCAGCGTTCCATTGGCTTTGGTGATTGGTCTGCTACTAGCCGTTATATTGAATAGGCTTGTATATATGAAGACGTTGATCCGTACTATGATTTTCCTGCCTTATATGAGTAGCATTATAGCGATATCCGTAGTCTGGCGGGTCCTATATAATCCTTCTCAAGGTCCAATTAATTCGGTGCTCAAGGCGCTGGGCGTGGATAACCCCCCAGGATGGCTGGCAAGCCCGGATTGGGCATTAGCGGGCGTAATCATTATGACAGTATGGACTTACATCGGCTATGCGATGATTCTGTACATGGCCGGTATTCAGGGGATCTCAAAGGATTTATATGAGGCCTCAGCTATCGATGGAGCCAACGCATTCAAAAAATTTCTGCATATCACCTTGCCCATGCTAAAGACGACAACTTTTTTGACTGCGGTTACACTGATTATTTCATCCTTTCAGGTATTCGCGTCCGTGCAGGTCATGACTAACGGCGGCCCCATGCGTTCCTCCAGTGTGCTGGCGCTCTATATTTATGAACAAGCTTTTGAACTACGAAATATGAGCTACGGGGCAACCGTTTCCTGGCTACTGTTTCTCTTTATATTCATTGTCACTCTGGTGCAATGGCGCTCGCAGCGCAAATGGCAGGACCAATTCTAGGGAGGAAGGGTGAAGCTAGTGTATAAACGCCATACTTATAGATTGGTCGCAAAAATATTCATCACAGCTGTATTCCTCCTGATTGGAATCCTGATGCTGCTTCCCTTTATCTGGATGCTGTCCGCATCCTTCAAGAATACTTCGGAGCTGTTCCGCTATCCGATCGAGTGGATTCCCGATACGCTAAATACTGGCAACTATAAGAGGGTATGGAATGGTGCTGTTTCTTTTGGCGTGTATTACTGGAACTCGATCAAAATCACTTTTTTTCAGGTGTTGGGTTCCCTGATTACCAGTTCGATGGCAGGTTATGCTTTCGCAAAACTGCGCTTCCGCGGCAAGGAGACCATCTTTCTCTTGTATCTGGCTACCATGATCATTCCAGCACAGGTCTTCTTTGTTCCGCGGTTTATTTTATTTGACAGTCTGGGACTGGTGAATACGCATCTGGCTATAATTCTTCCTGGGATGTTCACTGTGCTAGGCACCTTTATTATGCGGCAGTTCTTCAGTACGTTACCGGGCGAATTACTGGAAGCGGCTAAGGTGGATGGTGTCGGTCATTGGAGAATGTTCTGGCAAATTTGTCTTCCGCTAACGAAGCCGGCATTGGTCACGCTTCTCATTCTTACGTTCACTTGGCACTGGAATGAATATGAGAATCCGCTGATCCTGCTGCGGGACCGTAAATTGTTCACGATTCCGCTGGGGCTGACTACGTTTACGGATGAGAACGGTACTGATTATCCTCTGATAATGGCTGCTTCCGTGTCGGCTCTGGCTCCGCTGGTACTCGTTGTTAGCATCTTTCAGCGCTGGTTCGTTGAGGGAATTGCCAGTTCGGGACTTAAAGGCTAAATATATGAAACTACAGAAGGGAGAATTATAAATGATGATTCATAAAAATGAGCATTATCAATTTGTTGTCGTTGGCGGAGGAATGGCTGGGTTTTGTGCGGCTATCGCCGCAGCACGCCACGGGGCGCGCACCTGTTTGATTCAGGACAGACCGGTATTCGGTGGCAATAGCTCCTCGGAGATCCGGGTGACGCTACACGGGGCAGCTGCTTTTCATACGTATGCTAGGGAGACAGGGATTATCTCCGAGCTATTTGTTGAAGAGCGGGCCCGCAATCACGAGGAGATTACCGAGAATGGTTGGACGAACAGTGTCTGGGATATGACGATGTACGATATGGCGCAAAGCACGCCGAACTTGACCTTCCATTTGAATACTTCTGTCCATGAGGTTGTGATGAAGGACGACCAGACGATTCAATCGATTATGGCTCGTATAGCCAATGCGGAGACAACTATTGAAATTTCAGCGGATTTGTTCATTGATTGCACAGGAGACGGTGTCATTGCCGATCTTGCAGGATGCGAGTGGAGAATGGGCTCCGAAGGGCGCGCCGAATTCAATGAGCCGCATGCGCCAGAGATGGCTAGTGGAGACACAATGGGTAATTCCATTCATTTCAAGGCCAAGGATATGGGGCGCCCCATTCCGTTTGTTGCTCCGGAATGGGCCACCAAATACGAAGATGCAGCCTATTTCTACGAACAGGGACGTAAACCGTACGATATCCGTAGCGGATACTGGTGGATCGAGATTGGGGTGCCGTGGCATACCATTACAGATTCCGAAGACATCCGGCATGAGCTGACCAAACATACGCTGGGCATCTGGGATTGGATCAAGAACCGGGACCCTAAGACGAAGGAGTTGGCCGCCAACTATGCGCTGGACTGGATCGGACAGGTGCCGGGTAAGCGAGAAAGCCGGAGGATCATGGGAGAATATTTCATGACCGAGCATGATCCCGTCAACCGAAAGGTGTTCGAAGACGAAGTCGCTTATGGCGGCTGGTTTCTAGACCTGCATACACCAGGCGGACTGCTGGCCATGACTAGTGAGCATTCCAGCTCCGAAAACTACAGCGAGACTACTGAATATGCAATCAAAAGCTACTGTGGTCCCTACGGCATCCCTTTTCGAATCATGCTTGCAAAAGATGTGGATAACCTGATGATGGCTGGTCGTAATGTCAGTGTGACGCATGCCGCGCTTGGTACGGTGCGGGTCATGGCAACCGGCGCGCTGATGGGCCAGGCGGCCGGGACGGCTGCAGCGATCGCCCTGAAGAAAGGTATCGCAATTAAGCAGGTTACGACAGAAGCGATGCCGGAATTACAGCAGACCCTGCTGAGGGATGGTTGCTTCCTACCGAATGCTGTGAATGTGGATGCGGCTGATCTAGCTAGGGATGCGACAGTCACTGTCAGTAGTGAGGTGGCAGTCTACGGTGCAGGGCCGGAGAGTAAGGATCATCTGCCGAAACTGGCAGAATGGAATGACTGTAAGGATTGGAGTGAGCAGGATGAGATACTGCACAGAAGACGCGGCCAATGGATTGCCGTCTCCTCCCCGCAGATCGACTGCTTATCTGTCTGCTTGAGTAACATGACAGATGAATCGCAGACGGTAGATGCAGTGCTGCTCAAGGTGGATCATATCTGGGACTACCGCTCTGAGCCACAAGACGGAGAGCTGGCCAGCTGTACGCTAACCGTTCCTCCGGGAGGAAGGCACTGGATCGAATGGGCCAGCCCTGCAGGTGCCGGGCAAGGATTGCAGCCGGGTTCTTATGTCAGGCTGGATCTAACAGCCAATCCGAACGTAATCTGGCATGCCGCGGGCACGATTATTCCCGGACATATCAGCGCCTTCGAGATGGGTGAGGGCAGAATGCGGCGTTACGAGAAGGGAATGACCATGAGCTATATCATCTCCCCGCCGCAAAAGGCTTTTGGCGGCAATAACATCATAAGTGGGGTTACCCGGCCTTACCGGTCAACCAATCTATGGCGCTCCGATCCGATGCAGCCCCTGCCGCAGTGGGTTGAACTGTCCTGGGATACTAAGCAGAGAGTGGGGACAGTGGAAATTACTTTTGCCGGGCATCTGTTTCGCGAATATCATGCATATGGTCCGTTATATCGAGATCCACAATGTGTTAAGGATTACAGAATTCAGGCATGGATCGATTGCGAGTGGAAGGATGTAGTTCATGTCGTGGACAATTACCGCCGGCATGTACGCCATACATTTCTGGAGACGATTGTTGCAGAGAAGTTGCGTGTGCTCATTGAAGCAACAAACGGTGATCCTTCTGCGGCAGTTTATGAAGTGCGTTGTTATGAATAATAGAGATATGGTCTTACTGGCCTCCATCTCCTAGCCGCTTCATTTGGAATTTCAGAATTGTAGCTTCCTCAACTATTCAACTAGCTAATCCCATGATGTAGCAGACCGCACTGAGGGAGAGATCCCTGCAGTGTTGTCTGTTTTTTGTTGCAAAGAGGATGGAGATATCAAAGAAAAGAAGGAATCAAAGCTAAGAGCAAAGAAGGTTTATGGTCATAAGACTAGAAAGAGGAATAATAATGAGTCCATTTTTAACATATCTGATCAATGAAATAACGGCTAATATAACTGAGGTTCAGGCAATAATTCTTAGAGGCTCACATCTTAATGAAAATACAGTGGATTTCTGGTCAGATTTGGATGTGTTAGTAGTCTTAGAACCATTAGTACACATAGATGAAGAGGTGTTTATTCAAACAATAAATAAATCTGGATAAATTATCGGAAGTGAATTGTATATCAATCCGGAATCAATATTGTATAGAACCGCTATCGAACATAACCAATCAATAGAACTTCTAGACGTATCTATATGTACTTACAATGAATGGTTACTGGTTGAAGCATCAAGTAATATTTCATTAGTTGTATATGGACATATCGAGTTATGTGAACCGGTTAGAGATCATGAGACTAGATTTTCTTTTAACTCCTATGAACCTATAATTGGTGAAATATAGTATAAATATGTTATTACTATTAAGAAATTTGCTCGAAGAGATCATTTGATCGGTCTACATTTACTCCTTGAACTTGTTAGGGAGTATTTAGTAATAGAGATGATCGAGAGGGACATTCAACATAACACGAATATACATAGACATGGATTTAATGAAGAATTACCTGATTATATTAAGTTATCTCATTTAAATGATTCAAATATAGAAGTCATATTAAACTATATTGAGAGACTAGCATTTGAGTATGATAAAAAGTTACAGCATCATGTATCGGGATATTTGAGTCAATTTGATCGAATTGCTAAATATATAGAAGAATCTCGTCAACAAATCAAGTAACGTTTTTTGAATGTCCCAATTGCAAAAGAGTCTACACATCAGACGATTTATAAGAGACATTAAATGAATTGGAGGGTCAGGGGGTATGAGGATGCCTAGTCATGACTATGAATCTAAACTTGCATTGAAAAATGCCATCCATAACGGCTATCTATCTCTAGATAATGAATTTGATGGGATTCAAGAATATCAAAAGGATATCCGTATTCAAGAGGTAGATCGGACACCCGCAGAAATCATCGCTTACCAACTTGGTTGGATGAATCTTGTTATGGGGTGGGATAGGGATGAGAAAATGGGTAAAACCGTCATTACGCCTACTCCGGACTATAAATGGAATCAACTTGGTGGATTGTATCAATACTTTTATCATACATACTCGCATTATTCTTTAGAGGAATTAAGATATGTATTCAAAGAAACAGAACAACAATGGCAGGATTGGATTGATTCATTGAATGAAGAGGAACTTTTTACGCAAGGTGTTCGGCATTGGACAGGTTCCAATCCGAAATGGGCTATGGTCAAATGGATTCACATTAATTCAGTAGCGCCTTTCAAGAGTTTTCGTTCTAAGATTCGTAAATGGAAGAAACTGCAGTTGTAGAACTAAAATAAAGAAATAGAACGGAGTGATTTTAATGCCTTGGCCAATGGTCCATTTCTTGGTTGCAAGTGGATTGTTATCCAAACCATCTTCTGAGTTTTTACTGGGAAGCATTGCTCCCGATTCAATTCATGTAAGGACTAACGAGAGAATAGAGAAAGCAAAAACACATTTAATGCGTGAGGAAGGCAAGTTCCCAACAGATGAAGATCTTAAGGAGTTTTTTGAACACAACAAATATTTGGCATTTAATGATTTGAGGTTTATGCAATATTTATGCGGGTACATCGCCCATGTCTATGCTGATCGAGTATGGACATTTGATATTTATCCAGCGTATGAATTACATCCCAATAGTCGGAGGATTTATACGCAGGATGTAACAAAGTTTGAATTCTTGATATATCGTAATAAGCCGGAGACTAGAGAACTAGTAAGTAGGCTTGAAGCAGGCAAGGCGTTTGAGTTAGGTGGATTGTTTGAACAAGAGGTTTACTATTATAGAGAAGAGAAGATACGTTTCATCAATAACGGTGAGAATGAACCTATTAGTGAGCCAAGTATCTTAACAATGAATAAGTTAGAAGAATTTATTAATACAACTGTGTTAGGGTTACGAAAAATTTTTATAGAGTGGGATGTACTCAATAAGCTTGAAGAAAGCTAGTGAATTCAGCTAACATCGTAGTCAGGTACTGATTGGACGTCCTTAGGGAATTAGCATAGAAGCATAAGAGTATCTCGTAGAGAGGGGAGACTTAAATTGAGGAAGTGTTTAGTATTTACGACATTGTTGATCTTATTATCTTCATGTAGTTCAGAAGCAAAGAATGATTCATTACACGCGGATATGTCTTCTAGTGAGGCTAAACAGCAAGGATATGTTGTGTCAGGCCCATCAGGCCAAGCGAATATAGATAAAATTGAAACGTTCTATGAAGATTATCAGAACAAGAAAAGTAATAGTAATAGTATCACACTTGCTCGGTATACGGATGAAGGTGACCCCATTTATATAGACCTTGAGTCCGATGGAGATAAGATTTCATATTCCTACGATAACACCTGGGATGAATTTGGAGGGCAAAATAAAGGAGTACGAAAAACAAGTTGTACAATCATGGGTCAACGACTCGATCCACAAGAAGACCGTATTGGAACGGAATATTACCTAACTTCTTGTAGCGATGATATAGGATATAGTGATATAGAGAAAGAAGAGTATTATTTACTATTCATAAACGGTGGGAAGTAATAGTTAAGAAATCTAAATGAAATAAGGGAGAATCAATATGACGACATATCATTATCTACCAATGAATGAACAATATGCTTCAGCGATTTGTAAATGGATGTACCCGGAACCTTATAATCTATACGATATGGGTGATAGTAGCGAGAGTATTGATGATCTGTTGAATGGTGATTACTTTTATGCATTAGATAGCCAGGATATGTTAGTTGGCTACATCTGTAGCGGGAACTCTTCTCGGGTACCTGGTGGATATCCAATAGGTATATATGATAACAATAAATACTTGGATTTCGGGGTTGGCTTGAGGCCGGATTATACGGGTAAGGGTAATGGGCTAGAATTCTTGTCTCAAGGTATCGAGTATCTAATGAAAGAGTCTAATGTTCATAATATTCAATTGGTTGTAGCCGCTTTTAATGAGAGAGCAATAAAAGTATATGAGCGTGCGGGCTTTGTTCAAGGATGTAGTTTTAAGAGTAAGGTGGATGACGAAGAGGTTGACTTTATTGTGATGCGTTGTTCCTTGCATAAAACAATATAACAGTTTAGTAGCTCTCACGAATATAACGAAGGAGAAATGAAGATGAGTGAGTTTACATCAGGATGTTTAACATTAGTGAAATATAAAGAATGGCTTACGAAACTTTCCCCAACGTATATGACAGAACTTAATGATGAATGGTTAGTCTTTATCACTAAAGATACTTTTGTTGATGAGGATATTCCAGATAGTTTATATGAAATTTCAAACCAGTTTCCAGTAATGTACTTCTATAATTTTGAAGATCATTGTTGGGGGTATAGTATCGTTAGCAACTCTCAAGAGTTAGCAAATGTCCATGTGTCATATGAGTTAGAATACACTATGCTCATGAGTCTTGCAGAAGAAAGGTATCCGGAAGAAGACCCTAATGAATTTTTATATGATGACGTTAATGGCAGCAAGATTAGAGAGAATCTAGAAGAAGAAATTCAAAATTCTAAAGAATATAAAGAGTTAATTAATCAGCAATTTTTGAACTGCAATGTAGATAGTTTTAAACTTTTTGGTATAAGTGATGAACAATTAAACGAATTAGCGGGGATGTTGACTAGTGACTATTTGATGCAACTTGAGTCTGATCATCAACTAGTGGAAGAATTTAAAGAGATATTACATATTCAAGAAATGAGTTGGATCCGTTCAGATAGGATTGATGAACTGGAAGATTAGTCTACCCAGCTGGAAATCCGTGCCGGACTAAAAGGAGAGTTTACAAATATATGTATAAGGTTGTATTTTTCGATGTTGATGGGACCCTATTAAGTGAGATTGATAGAACTATGCTACCAAGCACGAAAGAAGCCATTGCAAGATTGATAGAGAAAGATATAAAAGTGGTTGTCGCGACAGGAAGGCCGTTCAATATGTGTGACGAGTTTAAGGTGTTGGGAATTGATACTTTTATCTCTGCAAATGGTGCTCTTGTTAAATGTAAGGAGGAAACGATATATAAGTCAGTGCTAACGACAGAAACGGTTCTAGATGTCTCGACATTCGCCGAATTGAACGGTCACGGTATTTCCTATTTCACGGAACGATATGCTATGAATGGGATAGGTACTGGCAATCAGCGAATTAGGAGTGCATTAATGGAGACTTTGATGCTTGCGGATTATCCCGAAAAAATAAGCTCACTTTCAGAAGAAATATATGGTATGTGCTTGTATGCAGACGATAACGAAGCTCAAAAATTCGTAGATCAATTTCCTTCGCTCCGTTTCAAACGTTGGCACGACTACATTATGAATGTGTATGATCACACGGAAGCCTCTAAATCATTGGCGATTAGACATGTGTTGAATCATTTTAACATTTCTAGATCAGAAGCCATTGCTTTTGGTGACGGTGGAAATGACATCGATATGTTGGAGTATGTAGGATTGGGAATTGCCATGGGGAATGGTGAACAACAGCTACAACGTAGTGCGGACTTTGTTACCAAAAAAGCAAGTGAAGGTGGCATTTACTATGCATTAGAAAAATTTGGTGTTATTTAGGAAATGCCAGCATTTACACCTGATTTAAATCCACTGAAAGAAACAATTATAGGACTGACCTTGAAAGATTTTGGAATATATAGATTTGAGAATGCATGAATTAGATAACACAGGGAGCTGCTTACTATGTTCGGACTTTTTAAAAAGAAGGCTGATTCTTTGGATCACCAACTTGCGAAGTTAGCGGAATTTGGCATAACTTTTAATGAAGGGATAGAGCCTGCTATATTTCTTGAAGAAGTTTCTAGAGATTTTTTTGAGGAAGACCCCTATCTATCATTATTGATCTGTATGGGTGGCGAAATCTCTAAGGGTGATACATTTGTCGATGCTTCAGATCATATCTGGTATTTCGATACTGAGTGTATTGAAGATCATGGTGTGTATTCAGAAGTGATTGAAAGACTAAAGAAAATGACAGAACTCGATATTCGTAATATTAAAGATTGCGTAGATATAGAGAATGGAGTAGTGTGGGTATCCTTTACATATGATAACCAACAGGTTAAATGGGATTTGCAAATGGATTATGATTGGTTAGATGTTGGAATTTTTGAAAAGTTCAATGATCTCATTAAGAATAAATCTTCTAAGCGATTAGTTGTGACATCCATAGACCAATCTTGTCTAATTATTTATTCAACAGAAGAACAACTGAGGGGAATCAATAGTTTAGTGAAGAACAAACTCGGGTAGAACAGATCTGAGTTAATGAACGTTTAGATAATTAGTTTAGTTGTGGAAGCCGATATCATACATAATAATTGTAAAATACGATTATGACTTGATATAAAGGACGGATCTAATGAATTCTTATTCTGGGAAGTTCCAATTTTTTCCTTCATAATTTAGTAATGTGTTAACAATACTAACCTTTATGAAGGGGGGATCTCGGGAAATGAAAGAAGCAGATTGCAGTTCAGCTAGTAATAGTAACAACTCTAATAAGGCTAAGGCAGAACAAGGAGACATGAAGTGGTGGCAACTGTCATTAATCGGTGTCGGTTGCACGATAGGAACGGGTTATTTCCTTGGATCAACAATTGGTATAAAAACAACGGGACCATCGATTGTCTTTTCATTTATTTTAGCAGCTTTAGGAACGTATATCGTCTATAATCTACTCGCCAAAATGACTGCTTTAGATCCGCAGGAAGGCTCCTTTTGTTATTATGCTAACAAAGCATTTGGACGTTGGGCTGGGTTTAGCTGTGGTTGGAATTATTGGTTCTCAAATATTCTAATTATGGGTAGTCAGTTGACTGCGCTTTCGATATTATCACAATTTTGGTTACCAAAAATTCCACTTTGGATATTTGCGGCAAGTTACGCCATTATAGCAATCATTGTCGTGTTATTTGGAACAAAAGGGTTCGATCGAGTCGAGAATATACTTGCCGTGATTAAGACAGCTGCAATTGTTATGTTCATTGTTTTAGCGGTATGTGCTGTGTTCGGTTGGTTCGGTCTAAAAGGAGCGGAGCCCCCATCATTTCCTAATACCTATAGCGAACTATTTCCCAAGGGTCTGAAAGGGTTTTGGACATCGCTTATTTATGCCTTTTATGCGTTTGGAGGCATTGAAGTCATTGGTCTGATGGCGATGCAGCTCAAAAAGAAAGAAGATGCACCGAAAGCAGGGACAGTGATGCTTCTTGTCCTAACCGTCATTTATGTCATATCTATGGGATTAGCTGTAACCATGGCTTCACTGGAGGCATTTACTGAAAAAGAAAGTCCGTTTGTTACCGCGATGGATAGTTTTCATTTGGGATTTTTTCCACATGTATTCAACGGGGCCATTATTCTGGCTGGGTTTTCAACAATGACTGCTTCATTATTTGGAGTGACGAATCTTTTAGTTACCATTGCAAAGGACGGAAATGCGCCTAAACTTTTTTCCAAAAAAATGAAGTTCAAGAAATTACCTTTATTTTCTTTACTTCTCGCTACAATTGGCTTAATAGCATCTATAGTCACAGCATTGTTATTGCCCGGTAAGATCTACGAATATATTACGACATCGGCTGGTATATTACTATTGTATAACTGGGCTTTCATTATCTTGTCTTCTTTCAAAATTTTGAAAGAAAAATGGTGGAGTAAAGTTCTTGCATATGTAGGACTTTTGCTAATGGCGGTAGCTGTTAGTGGAACATTGCTTGAAAAGCATATTCGACCTGGGTTCTATGTAAGTTTGTTATTGATTGCGCTAATTGCAATAGCTGCAATTATTATGAAGAAAAAGGTCTGGAATAAAGAAGGCGTATAGTATTGCGTTTTAAATTATTCTATGCAAAAAGGTGTAGTAAACCGTTCGCTGTTTACTACACCTGATGAAAAGATGCAGGGATACCCTTTATAGCAGCTCTATATTTCCTTCTTTACAATCTTTAAGGATTTGCTCATTCCATACCGATACCTGTACCTCACCGATATGTGCCTTTTTCAGCAAAAACATACATAATCTAGATTGCCCAATACCACCGCCAATGGTAAAAGGTAAACGTTCATCAAGTACAGACTGATGGTATTCAAGTGACTTCCTATGTTCAGTGCCAGAAAGTTCTAGTTGTTCTGACAGACTACGCTTATCGACTCTAATTCCCATAGAGGATACTTCGAACGCGCGGTCAAGAACGGGGTACCATAATACGATATCGCCATTTAAACTCCAATCGTCATAATCAGGAGATCTGCCGTCATGGGGTTCTCCCGAGTTCAACTTGCCACCAATTTGCATGACAAACACAGCACCATATTGCTTAGCGATCTGGTCTTCTCTTTGTGAAGGGGAAAGATCAGGATACAAATATTCGAGTTCTTGAGTAGTAATGAATTGAATTTGTTCTGGAAGTATAGGTTCTAACTCCGGGAAACTCTGATGTAAGTTCGCTTCTGTAGATTTAATGGTCTTATAAATTTTAAGAACTTCCGTTTTCAAAGTTAGCAAGTTACGCTGTTCATGTAAAATAATCTTCTCCCAATCCCATTGATCTACATAGATCGAATGGACATTGTCTTGCTCTTCATCTCTTCTGAGAGCCTTCATATCCGTATATAAACCTTCCCCGAGCTTAAATCCATATCTAGATAACGCCGTACGCTTCCACTTCGCTAGTGACTGCACAATTTCAAGTTGAACATTATTTAGATGTAAGGCCTCGAAGGTGACCATTCTCTCTATACCATTCAAATTATCGTTAATACCAGTTCCGTTTTTCAAGATAAGGGGTGCAGACACTTTCATTAGATTGAGTGATTTGCTAAGTTCATGTTCGAAGTGATCTTTCACTATTTTAAGGGCTTTCTCTGTTTGCATTGAATTCAGTTTTGATTCGTAACTCTTGGGAATAACTACGGTTGGCATATTATATTCGTCCTCCAATTAAATAGGGAAAAGTAGGCCATAGCCTCGATATTTTGTACCCTGTATCTTATGAAGGATAGATAAAATGGTTACCAATCTAAAAGAAAAGCGATTTTATTCCTAGATAACCAAAATATATCCCAAACCCAAGAAGCGATATCCCAGATATGATAGAAATCACTTTAAGAATATGATCATTGAGAAATTTTCGAAATACGGTTGTTAGCGATGCAATAAATATATCCCACAAACTTAAACCAATAAATATCATACAACTATAAATTAATAGCGAACTAGTACCATTTACTTGGGCTGTTTTTGCTAGTATTGAACCATAGATCCCCAACCAGAAGAGAATGGATAATGGACTTGTAATAGACATGATGAAACCAGTCAGAAAACAACTGATTAAAGAGTCCTTTTTCCTGTTATAAGAAAGTGTGACGGAGTTAATACCCATGATACTTTCAACTCCCGAATAAATAAGTACAAAACCACCAAACAACCAAAGGAAAATTTGAACGAATGGAATATCTAAAAAATGAACCATCCCCATATATACCAGTAACATAAAGATAGCATCCGCTATCATAGATCCTGCACCTACAACCCAAGCGTGCCAAAAACCGTTTTTGATTCCTTTATCTAAACGGACAGAATTTACGGGGCCAATGGGTGCTGCTAACGTTAATCCTAGAATGATATAACCAAATAAAATATTTACACTCACTGATAATACCTCCTAAATGCAGTTAACTTGTACCATTCTATGTTAAAAGCTTCATGTTAAGACTCATAGAAAAACAATAAGTGCTATTTTAGGAGCGTTTACAATTTAGAAGTTATTTTTTAGATTTCGGCATTCAAGCAAGGAATCTGAGAATTTTATGTCGAATAAGAAGAATAGGTTAGATCTGTATATATTTAGTGTGGAATGATTATTGGTAGAGTATAGTAGAAAAGTATCAATTTATTATTCAGATCGAATATGAAAGAGGGTATCACTTGAGAAAGCATATCGTATTCGACTTCGACGGAACACTTGTAGATTCTATGGGAATTATCGTAAAGGTATATAATGAGTTAGCAGAACAGTATAAATTTAAGACGTTGGATCAAAAAGAGTATCAAATGATTATGAAGCTTCCATTAGATGAGAAAATTAAAGCTCTTGGTGTTCCGATGTCCAGAGTGCTATTAATTAGAAAGTTTTCAAAGGACTTTAAAAATAAATATAAATCATATTTACCTACACTTCATTTTTTTGATGGAATTCTTGATGTTCTTGGTCAGCTCAAGAAAAGGGGATATGTGATCTCGATTATTACTTCCAATACAGAGTCTAATATTAGAGATTATTTGAAAAATAAAGACATCAATGTATTCGAATATATTAAATCTTCCAAAGGCTTATTTGGCAAAGACGAAAGCTCTTGGGGGATTGATATAAGTGAGGTGTTATTGGCTGAGCAACCCCATTATTTCATTGAAGATCCAATAGAAATATTTGACATCGTGTAACGATAACCAATCCTAAGAAGAAGAGAAAGTCTTAATTGATGCGTTACATATGAGATGGGCTATTCTATTGAAATCGATGGATGAAACTCAATTTAATAGACAATTTCATCACCCGGAATCTAAACAAATGACCAGATTAAATTACAAGCTAGGGATCTATGTGTGGCACGGAAATCATCATACCGCCCATATAAAAATGGTAAGAGACGTTTGAAAAATTAACGAATTGGGTAATCTTATAGGTTTGGATATTTATTGAAGAAAAACTATTGCAAAAATACAGGTCAATATGCTACTATTGACCCAAGCACTGGAAACGTTACCGAGAACGGTTCCAATACAGTTTAGGGAAGCGTTGTCAAAACCTACTGAGAATAGATGGTAACGGTTTCAATACGATGGCCTTTGAAACAAATTTAAAGAAAAGAAGGGGAAAAAATGAAGAACAAATTTAAAAAAATGTTAGGACTCTTGCTAGTGTCTTCTATGGTTATCGGTTTAGCGACTGCATGTGGTAACAAGAACGAAAAAAATGCAGAAGTGAAAGAAGATTCGACCAAGACTGCAACAAGTAAAGGTGGAGAAATCTACTTCTTAAACTTCAAACCTGAAATTGCTGAAACATACAAGAAAATAGCTGCAGATTACGAAGCAGAAACAGGCGTGAAAGTCAAAGTTGTAACTGCTGCTGCAGGAACTTATGAAACAAAATTAAAATCTGAAATTGCAAAATCTGATGCTCCTACCATCTTCCAAATGAATGGACCTGTTGGTTATGAAGCTTGGAAAGATTATGCACTAGATTTGAAGGATACGAAATTGTACAGCTACTTGACTGATCCAACACTAGCAGTTACTAGTGGAGAAGGCGTGTACGGTATCCCTTACGTTGTAGAAGGTTATGGAATTATCTACAATGACGCTATCATGAAGAAGTACTTTGCATTAGCTGACAAAGCTGTTTCTATCTCATCTACAGCTGAAATTAACAACTACGCTACACTAAAAGCTGTGGTTGAAGATATGACTGCTAAGAAAGATCAATTAGGCGTTAAAGGTGTATTCGCTTCCACTTCTCTAGGTGCTGGTGAACAATGGAGATGGCAGACACATCTAGCAAACATCCCATTATACTATGAATTCAAAGACAACACAAACTTTGATAACACAATATTAGCGGGTCTGGATTCTAAAGAAATTTCATTCAAATACGGAGATAACTTCAAAAATGTCTTCGATCTTTACATCAATAACTCTGTAACAAAAGGTGCGTTATTAGGAAGTAAAACAGTAACAGATTCAATGGCTGAATTTGCTCTTGGTCAAGTTGCAATGGTTCAAAATGGTAACTGGGCATGGGGACAAATTAGTGATGTAGATGGAAACGTAGTTAAAGCAGAAGATATCAAGTTTATGCCTATCTACTCTGGTATTGCTGGTGAAGAGAAACAAGGGTTAGCTATTGGTACAGAAAACTATTTTGCAATCAATAGTAAAGTATCTGCTGACAAGCAAAAAGACTCAATCGCTTTCTTAGAGTGGTTGTTCTCTAGTGATAAAGGTAAAGCTTATGTAACAAACGACCTAGGTTTTATAGCACCATTCAACACATTTAAAGACAACGAAAAACCAGCAGATCCACTAGCAAAAGAAGTATTAGCATGGATGGAAAAAGATGGGATATCATCATTAGCATGGACGTTTGCAGCATTCCCGAATGAAGAATTCAAAAACAAATTTGGTGATGCATTGTTGGAATATGCTCAAGGCAAAAAGACTTGGGATGAAGTTTCAACAATAGTTAAAGATTCATGGAAAGCTGAAAAAGCAAAATAATATAAGTACAATTACGACGGATTGCGCAGTCCAAGCTTAATTGACCTAAACAATCCGTCGTAAGTTTAATTGGATGATGGAATCATATTTATGCCACTGCGTACTGACGGTACACAGTGGCTAAATATTATGGATAGAGAGAGAAGAGAAACTTTAATACTGAGTAGTAAGGAGAAGACGACATGGAAAAAGCGATAAAAAAATATTTTGCTCTTTTCGCATTGCCGACATTGCTGGCTTTCGCTATAGCATTTGTAATTCCATTTCTTATGGGAATATATTTGTCTTTCACAGAATTCACAACAGTAACAGATGCAAAATGGGTTGGATTAAGTAACTATATTAAGGCCTTTTCAAACAAAGAATTTCTAGATGCATTGTGGTTTACGGTTAAATTTACGATTTTATCAGTGCTTACCATAAATGTGTTCGCATTTATTATTGCAATGTTATTAACAAGAGGGAAAAAAGGTACAAATTTATTTAGAACTATCTTTTTCATGCCTAACCTAATTGGCGGGATTGTACTAGGATATATTTGGCAATTAATACTTAATGGTGTTTTGTATTACTTCGATGTTACTCTTACGTACGATGCTAAGTATGGTTTCTGGGGTTTGATCATACTAATGAATTGGCAATTAATAGGTTACATGATGATTATCTATATCGCAGGTATTCAGAATGTTCCTAAAGATATAGTTGAAGCTGCAAAAATCGATGGAGCGAGTCGCTTCAACATTCTACGAAATGTGACCATTCCGTTGGTTATGCCAGCAATTACGATTTGTTTGTTTTTGACATTGTCAAATTCATTCAAGCTATTTGACCAAAATTTAGCTTTAACTGCTGGTGCACCATCGAAACAGACTACGATGTTAGCATTAGATATCTTCAACACTTTCTATAGTACAACCGGTTGGGAAGGCGTAGGACAGGCAAAAGCAGTTGTATTCTTTGTTCTAGTCGCTTTGATCGCATTAATTCAACTTGTTCTTACTAGAAGAAAGGAGGTTGAGAATTAATGGAAACTCAAACTTCGAAGTTTAAGGATAGTATCGTTTATATCATATTAGTATTATTAGCTGTTTCATTTCTAGCTCCTATATTTATCGTTCTAATGAACTCATTTAAAGGGAAATTTTACATTAGTGACACACCATTTTTATTCCCTAACAGTACAACGTTTTCTGGGCTTGATAACTATATCGGTGGGATAAGCAAGACCGATTTTCTCAGTGCCTTCGGAATGTCATTGTTCATTACAGTATTTTCTGTAGCAGTTATTGTTCTATTTACTTCAATGACTGCATGGTATATTACAAGAGTTAAGGGTAAATTCACGAATGCATTATATTATGTGTTTGTATTCTCAATGATCGTACCTTTCCAAATGGTCATGTTCACAATGTCTAAGGTTGCTGATATCATACATCTTAATAATCCAATCGGGCTTATATTGATCTATCTAGGATTTGGATCTGGATTATCTGTCTTCTTATTTAGTGGATTTGTTAAATCGATACCGCTCGAGGTAGAAGAAGCAGTAATGATGGACGGATGTAATCCAGTTCAAGCCTTCTTCAATATCGTATTGCCTATTCTTAAACCGACTGCAATTACGGTTGCAATTCTAAATGTAATGTGGGTATGGAATGACTATTTGTTACCTGATTTAATTATCGGTACGGAGTATAAAACAATTCCTATTGCTATACAATATCTAAAAGGTGGATATGGTTCTATAGATATGGGAGCTATGATGGCGATGCTAGTATTAGCTATTGTACCTATCGTAATTTTCTACCTATCTTGTCAAAAGTATATTATCGAAGGTGTAGTAGCAGGAGCAGTCAAAGGATAATAAATTTTAGATGAGTGGGTATTCTATTCAAAGAGTAGGGTTCCGTTCTTGGTGTGTTTAATATCCGAGAATAACCTACTCTTTTTTTTAACTTCATGGTCCTTAATACTGGTATTTATATGAATTTAATTTCATCTTTGTATATGTGATAACATGCAAATAATCTTGTTTGATTGTCTTATACAACTTTAATTGCTATATTTATGATATTAAGAACCTGGATATGTAGTTCTATTTAAAGTATAGCGGGACTGTGCCATAGAGATAATAATGCATGGTTAGAGAAAGAGAATTTACAAGGGATTTCATGGGTGAAACTACAGTGTAAGGGAAGAACCTAAATGGAAAGAATTACAATTATTGATATTGCAAAAATGTGTGGGGTTGGCGTAACCACAGTCTCTAGAGCGATCAACAATCATCCAGATATTAATGAAGAAACAAAGATGATGATTATGCATGTAATTAAAGAAAATCATTATGTTCCTAATAATAGCGCGAGAAATTTAAAGCGTGCTGCTTCGAAAACGATAGCGGTATTAATTAAGGGGATTACGAATCCTTTCTTTAATCACATGATTAAAGTATTTGAGGAAGAAATAAAGAGAAAAAAGTACTCCTTTTTTCTACAGCGTGTAGATGAGAATCAGGATGAAATTGATGTTGCTATAGAACTTGAAAAGGAAAAGCGACTAAAAGGAATTGTGTTTCTAGGAGGATATTTCTCACACTCTAAAGAAAAACTGACACAATTAACGGTACCGTTTGTACTTAGTACAATAGGAATGACTACGGAGTTTGAACCTAATGATTACTCTTCTGTATCCGTGGATGACTTTAAAGAAAGTTATAAATTAGTTGATTATTTATGTAATCTAGGGCATACCCAAATCGCAATCATTACTGCATCTATGGAAGATGTAAGTATCGGGAAATTACGATATGAAGGATATAAAAAAGCTTTAGAGGATCATGGTTTGGCATATAATACGAATTTGGTACGGTTTATGAAGGAAGACATTGAGAGTTACACGATGGAAAATGGGTATGCTGTAACTAAAGAATTATTAGAATCAAAGGAAGAGTTTACAGCTATTTATGCTATCTCGGATAGTCTGGCTGTTGGTGCATGCAAAGCTATATTTGAAGCTGGAAAGAGTGTACCAGATGATTATTCAGTAGCTGGTTTTGATGGACTTGATATATCATTTTACTATAATCCTTCCATTACAACGATGAGACAACCGGTAGAGGAAATTGCCGAAGAAACGATAAAACTCCTTTTTGATCTGATCCATAAGAAAATAACTCACGCACATAAAATATTCCCGGCCGAATTAATTATAAGAGATTCTACTAGACCTCCTGATTATATAAAATAGTAAAAAATAAAAGCCTTACTACATCTAAAATGTAATAAGGCTTTTAAAATTGTTTGGAAACGTATGTTAACAGCTATTATCCTTCAAATATACGATCCACAATCTTGTTAATATGTATTCTTTTTCATCTCTTCACAGTGGAGACATGCGACTTTAGTCGTGTGAGGAAACTGTGTCGCTGAAAGCGAATTGTACTTATCCTGAATAATAACATACTCCACACCTTTCTTCTGATTCTCACTACTCACTTCACTAAATATATAATATAACATTTAGTGAAGGGGGTGAGCATGATGAAAACCACCATTACAGCAAAGATAAAGATTAACCCTACAGAGGTTCAAATATCGTTGAAACAATGTCTGTGTATAAGAAAGGATGTAATTTTGTTTCAGAAATGGTATTTGACACTAAGAATCTCAATCAAGCTTCTTTGCATAAGGTTACATATGAGACCCTTCGTACTCAATATGGATTGCGTTCGCAAATGGCACAATCTGTATTGAAAACTGTAATTGCTAGATACAAGACCAACAAGAGTAGTGGTCATGAGTGGACACTTGTCACTTTCAAGAAGCCTGAATATGATCTCGTTTGGAATAGAGATTATTCTCTATCCAAAGATAATTTTTCTTTGAATACACTTGAAGGAAGAGTAAAAGTTCCCTATGAAGCAAAAGGTATGGAACAATACTTCGATACTGAGTGGTCTTTCGGAACAGCTAAACTCGTTAGCAAGTATGGGAAATGGTTTTTGCATATTCCTATGACCAAACAAGTAGAAGATGTTTCGGATAAAGATATCGAACAAGTTGTTGGCGTTGACTTAGGTATAAACTTTGTCGCTACAACTTACGATTCTCAAGATAATACTTTGTTTTTCGATGGAAGACGAATTAAACATAAACGTGCAAAATACAAACATCTCAGAAAACAACTGCAACAACTCGGAACTGCCTCCTCACGCAGAAAGATAAAACGAATTGGACAACGAGAATCCCGTTGGATGACTGATGTAAATCATCAGATCAGTAAGGCACTCGTCGATCATTATGGAGCAAATACGTTATTTGTTATGGAAGACTTATCAGGTATTCGAAATGCAACTGAAAAAGTTAGAGTTCAAGATCGTTATGTGTTCGTATCATTGGTCTTTCTTTCAGTTCCGTCAAATGCTTGAATATAAAGCTGTTATGTCTGGCTCGAAAGTTATTGCAGTTGATCCAAAATACACTTCGCAGACATGTCCAAAATGTGGTCATACAGAGAAGGCAAATCGAGACAAGAAGAATCATGTTTTTTGTTGCAAAACGTGCCAATACACATCTAATGATGATCGTGTAGGAGCAATGAATCTTCAACGAAAGGGAATTGAGTACATCGTTGAAGTAACTACATAAGCATGTCTTTTGTAGTTGGGTAGCTGTCAACCTGCCCTGATGTAACGCCATACTAAGGAAGGAGATTCTCAAGAATCGTTCGCACTTCTGGGCAGTTACAAGCTCGTGACTTTAGTCATTGAGTTGTTGACCGTATCTCTCTTCTCATTCAACATTGAAAGTATCAAAGCAAAAGAATACAATACAAAAGTAGTTGTTTCTAAGACCCTTAACAGACTTATACGTATTTTGCTGTACAACACGAAAGGGGTGATATATTGAAGGGAATTAATTATCTTACAATTGCTATTTTGAATTTTCTAGCAGCTGCTGCATTTGTTGTAACAGATGTCATCTCTGATCATAGTAATTGGAAAATAACATATGGCTTTGGATTTGTAGCATTTTTATTTTTTATTGCTGGGATTGGGAATACGATCAAACATTTCAAGGATAATTCAACAACGGATTGATGAAGGTTAGACTTCCTACAGTGATTAGAACCGAAGTGATTAGTTAGCTAAGTCCCCCGTGCTTTCCGCGATATAGTATATCATATAGTGGATGGGGGTTCACTTACGTTCAGATACTTTAATATTGATGAAAGTAGTGAGAATGAAAATATGGCGATACATACGACTATTTACTTCGTAAGACATGCAGAATCACCTTATATTAAGGGAGAAGAACGTACTCGAGGGTTATCCGAAAAAGGTCTACGGGATGCAAGGATAGTTAAAGAGCTACTGGTCAATGAAAGAATCGACATCTTCATCTCAAGTCCATACGAAAGAGCTATTGAAACGATTAAGAACTTAGCCCATGAACTTTCTGAAGAGATTGCAATAGAAGAAGATTTAAAAGAAAGAGTCATAGGAGACTTCGGAAACTTGGATTTCAAAGAAGCGAAAAGAAAGTTGTATAATGACTTCGATTTCATGTACCCCAATGGAGAATCAAGTCATGAAGCTCAGGATCGTGCGATTGCAACGGTTGATAAGGTACTTCATGATAATCAGGGGAAGAAGATCGTGCTGGGCACACATGGTGATATCATGACCTTAATGATGAATCACTTTGATGCGAAATATGATTATGATTTCTGGGCGTCCACGTCAATGCCGGATATCTATAAATTGAATTTGGAAGGAAGTGAATTGCGACATGTGGAGCGATTGTGGAAGTGAGCCAAGATATTGAGGTAGAATACTACATATTTGAAAGAGAAATACACATACTGGTATAGACATAAGAAGATGAACTCGCAGGGTAACACGTAGGTTAAAGGACATTTCGTTATTTTAGCTCATCTCTAAAAGTTATTCAATATGAATAATAACATGATAAATACATGTGATATTTCTGATATACTATTCATAAAGCGTACTTTCGGAAGGAGTAAATGTTGAAATGGGAATTAAGGGAGCAGTGTGCAAACTACGAGGTCTATACAAATTAGGTGAGATGTCTTCAAAAATACGTGGAAAAGTCTTCATTAATAAAATGGGGGAAATTCAGGTTGGTAAAAACCTCTCCATCGTAGGACATCCATGGGCAGTTCAACTGACCAGTAATAAAAAAGCTAGCTTAACAATAGGACATCATGTGTATATTAATGCTGGAGTAGGGATCGCGGCTAGTACAGGGATTATCATTGGGGATCACGTTAAAATCGGCCCAAGAACGAGTATTTTTGATAGCAATTATCACCGGATGGATTCTGCGGACAACGGTGAATTGAGTGCAAAAATTGTTATCGGTCATAATGTTTGGATCGGAGCAGATTGTACAATTCTTCCAGGTGTCACGATTGGAGATAACTCTGTGATTGCCGCAAAGAGTACCGTGAATAGGGATATTCCAAACAATGTATTGGCGGGAGGAAGCCCGGCGAAGGTGATTCGAGAACTCATCATAGAAGACGGTTGGGTTAGAAATTAACTTATACCATCTTTTACTAGATATTACTTGCAATACGTTTGTTTTACATAATTTTACTTGACAATCAACGGTGGGGTTATGTAATATTGTACCAATCTTATATATGTTAGGCTCTGACCAAAGACATGATTTCCTTTTCCGGACTGCCCAGAGAGTGAAGTGATGGCTGCAAGCTTCTCCTGTACCGGTTGTGAGATTACCCCTTTGTAGCTGTGATGCTGAACCCGTTGATTCTGTGAATGGACTCGCGTTGTATGTATCACCGTTTTATCTACGTTACAGGATACTAATGATTAATGAAGGACCTTGTTACTAACAGGTTGTGGCGAATAGCCCAATAAGTGATGTGACGGGTTGAATTAGGGTGGAACCACGAGTTGAACGCACTCGTCCCTTTGGGGATGTGATGCGTTTTTTTGCGTTCAATAAATTTAAGAAATGGAGGCTAATCATGATGAGCGAGATTAACGTAACGCTGCAAGATGGAACAGTTAGGAGGTATCCGCTAGGTACCACAATATTGGAAGTAGCAGAATCAATCAGTACAGGCTTGAAAAAGAATGCGGTGGCTGGAACAACGAACGGCACACTCGTTGATCTCCATCATGCGATAGACCATGATTGCCTCTTAGAACTGGTTACATTGGATAGTCAGATAGGGTTAAACATATATAGGCATACTACTGTACATGTGATGGCACAAGCGATTAAAAGGTTGTACGGATCCAAAGCTGTTAAGCTAGGAATTGGACCGATTATCGAAGATGGATTCTATTATGATATCGATATGGAGCAACCGTTATCTGTGGATGATCTTGTAGCGATTGAGATCGAGATGGAGAGAGTTATCCAAGAGAATCTACCCATTCTACGTCGAGAGGTAAGCCGAGAAGAAGCTATCCGTATTTTTAGAGAGTTGGAAGATCCCTTAAAGCTAGAACTCATTGCAGATTTACCTATAGATGCGGTCATTTCCTTATATGAACAAGGAGAATTTATAGATCTCTGCCGCGGGCCACACTTACCGTCTACTGGACGGATTAAGGCGTTCAAGCTATTAAGCGTAGCAGGTGCGTATTGGCGGGGGAATTCGAATAATAAGATGTTACAGCGCATCTATGGAACTTCTTTTCCAAAAAAAGTAGAACTCGAGGAACATTTAGCCATGTTGGAGGAAGCCAAGAAACGTGATCACCGCAAGCTGGGTAAAGAACTTGAACTATTCATGTTCTCTGAAGAGGCGCCGGGAATGCCATTCTACCTTCCTAAGGGCATGGCGATCCGCAAAGGACTTGAACAATTCTCTCGTGACATACAAAGACAATGGGATTACGAAGAGGTATTTACTCCCCTGATGATGAACAATCGGATGTGGGAGCAATCTGGACATTATGAGCATTATCGCGAGAATATGTATTTTACGAATGTGGACGAAACAACATTTGCACTCAAGCCGATGAATTGCCCAGGGCATATGCTGATTTACAAAAATAGTCTTCACTCCTATCGAGATTTACCAATCCGCCTGTCTGAGTTCGGTCAAGTGCATCGGCATGAGTACTCAGGGGCGTTAAACGGTATGATGCGAGTTCGTACCTTTTGTCAAGATGATGCTCACATCTTTGCACGTCCCGATCAGATTGAGGAGGAGGTTAGTCGAGCCATTGCATTGATCGATCACATGTATAAGGTGTTCGGTTTTGAATATAAGATCGAGTTATCTACTCGTCCAGAAGATTATATGGGATCAGAGGAATTGTGGGATACGGCTGAACAATCGTTACAGAGTGTTCTGGAACACCGCGGTATATATTATCGTGTGAATGAAGGAGATGGCGCGTTCTACGGTCCTAAGATCGATTTTCACATTCAGGATGCACTCAAACGAAGTTGGCAGTGTGGCACGATTCAATTGGATTTCCAAATGCCTGAGAAATTCGATCTGTCCTATGTTGGTGAGTATAACCAGAAGCATCGGCCTGTTGTTATCCACCGTGCGATATTTGGTTCCATTGATCGGTTTATCGGTATTTTGACTGAGCATTATAGTGGAGCATTCCCTTTGTGGCTTGCGCCAGTACAGGCGAAGATCTTGCCCGTGTCCGAGAATTATAATGATTATGCTTATGAGGTGAAGAAATCGTTAGTACAGGCTGGGATCAGAGTAGAGGTTGATGTGCGAAATGAGAAGCTAGGATACAAGATTCGTGAAGCACAGCTAGAGAAAGCTCCTTATATGCTGATTGTGGGTGAGAATGAGAGGGATTCAAGTAGTGTGTCTGTTCGAAATCGGAGCGAAGGTGACCTTGGCATTACAAGTGTGACAGAGCTGATTAAGAGGGTACAAGAGGAGATTCAAATATAGATATATGGAACATCATACGAAACAACCGGTTGCTTAAGAGCAAGCCGGCTGTTTCGTATGATGTTTAGAGTAAGTCATTATACAATTGATTTATGGAAACCTGCTGAATCACATCAGGAAGATAATTACCGTTGGAGCAGACTGATAACATGTGCGCATCATCCATTCTGAAGCTTTTGAAATGGAATCCACTGGCTTCTGGTGAGTACCATACTCCGGTATCCTCTCTGCGATTCATAGAGAAAGAGGTGAGAGGGATAGATAATCCCTTACCAACAGCTTTCATATAACTTTCTTTCAAGGTCCATAATTGATAGAAGTATTCTAACTGTGCATCACCTGTTTTTGACGCAAGTATTTGGTTTTCTTGAGGTGCAAAGAGGTTTGCTGCGAATGCAAGATTCAAAGGTACAGTCTTCTCCACATCAACACCTACAGCGTGACCTCTATGATCCAAGATCATTGCTACCCAATTCCCTGAGTGAGAGATATTGAAAGTTAAATCTGGATTGTTGTGTAGCAAAGGTTTACCATATGGATTGTAGTCAAATTTGAGTTCGTGATGGTTCACACCCATATCATGAGATAACGTTGAACGAATCAACACCTCACCCAACAAGGAGCGGTAAGCATCCTCTTGATGGACGAAACGTGAAAATTGTTGCTTTTTTTTATCAGAGACATTAGCCAGAAAAAAGTTTAAGTAATCCGACGGTATGTTTGCCGGGATTTGTACGACCATAATTGATTGCATGAATGTATCACCCAATCGAATATTTCTACAATAAGAACGAGAAGTCCTTTATTTTGTCTGTAAAACATGAATTAAAAGAAAGAGAGCGAAGGATGGTTTTGACTCGAAATGTAGAATTGTTATGATGCAAATGTATGTTCTGTGGTAGAATAATAAATATTCATTTAAGAGAATAACTCAACAAGTATGTTGAGATTAGTTAGATACATAAGAATTGAAAATAAATCTAGCCAGAGGAGAACAAAAAAACATTATATGATGACACAACTAAAGCAAATTCATCCTTTATCATGGACCATTATCTTGGGGACTATTTTTGGTAGAATGGCCACGTCTATGAGTATACCTTTTCTATCTATTTATTTGATTAAAACGATGGGGGCTTCCCCGTCACAGACCGGAATTGTTGTAGCGGTAAGTTCTTTGATCGGTGTGTTTGCAAGTTTCTATGGAGGCTATATTTCGGATGTAATAGGTCGTAAAAAGGTGATATTCATCTCGATCTTCGGGTGGGCTCTTGTCTTTATAGGATTCGCTGTGGCGGACAAAATATGGATTTTCTTTGTTATGAATGCACTTAACGGCTTGTGTCGTGCCATGTTTGAACCCACTTCTCGGGCCTTACTTGCAGATATTACACCCCAGGAAAGCAAACTTCTAGTGTTTAACCTGCGTTATGCTGCCATTAATCTAGGTGTTGTATTTGGTCCTATTATAGGTTTACAAATGGGAGCTTCAGGATCGAACTGGTCTTTTGCCGTTGCGGGTGTGGTCTATATTCTATATGGTGTGACCTTGATTATCCAATTCTTTAGATACCCTAAATTGGGTACTGCAGTTAGTAACGCTAGCGAACGAGTGACATTAGCAGGTGCGTTCCGTGCTACGAGTGGCGATCGAGTATTTATGTTTGTGTTGATTGGCATGATATTCTGCGTACTGGGATATGGACATTTCAGCTCCACGTTAGCGCAATATATGGAGATGAGTCCACGGATTGAAAATGGCGCAACGTGGTTCGGTTACATGTTATCGCTTAATGCGATTGTCGTGCTGGCATGCCAGTTTCCTGTAGTTAAATTTGCCAGTAAATTACCACCTATTATTCCGCTGATCCTAGGGAGTATATTCGTATCTTGCAGTCTACTGATATTCGGGTTCTTTCAATCTTTCATTGGATTAATGGTGGGTGTAGTTATATTTACGATAGGTGAAGTTCTGATGTTTACGATGACAGATATGCTTATCGATCGTATCGCTAAGCCAGAATTACGTGGGACCTATTTCGGGATGATAGGATTTAACAATTTGGGAAATGTAATGGCACCTTTACTTGGTGGCTTTTTGTTGGAGGCTTTAGGTGTAGATTCATCCATCATTATTTTCACGATTATTGCTGTAACATCAGCCTTCGGCATCCCGTTCTTACTATCCGCCAATCGGAACATGAAGAGAGAAGAACAGATGGAGAGAGGAAGTTCGATGGAGATAGAAGGCTAGATGATGAGAGGAAATTTGATGGAATTGGCAGGATGCAAGAGTTTGGATATTACAAATATTGCAAAAAATATAGTCCTAGCTGGTACTTTCAATCGATATGATGGGTCATTTGCTAATGTGCTGTAATACAGAATAAAGTTATCGGGAAAAACCCCCTGCTATATGATGATGAGAACCTCTCTTTTCTCTTTCTAACTGGACAAAATACCGCTAATTCGACGATTAGCCCTCAAAAATAGCTCGAATTAACGAATTAGCTGGAGATAGTCCAGTTAATTTCTCTTCTAGTAGTTTTCAAGCTACATTAACTGGAAAATTTCCTGTTAATCTTCTTTTGCAAAAGCATCTATTCTTGAATCTGAAACCCTCGAAGTCGAGGGTTTTTTATTGCCTCGAACTGTCAGTCCGAATCCTATCAAAATGAAAACTAATATAAAAATACATCATATGAAAAATTCATAATAGATAACATATAGATAAATTAAGCCACATTAGCACGTACACATCACATTGTATTTACTTATTCTTTGAAAAAGGGATAATCCTAATTCATACTGCTGAAAAAAACAATAAAAAACGGACAGAACCAGCTTAGCTAGTTCTATCCGTTTATGCTTGTACACGATCATCCGTGCTAGTACACGAACTATCGAATTGCTTGTAGTTATGCCAAGCTATCCTTACAGAAGTAGTAAATCGTCGTTACTCCCACCGAAGTAAACTAGCAAGTCGTTACTCCCTCTGAAGTAATGCTGCGCCTGCAATTCCAGGGTTGGTCATTTGATATGGATCGAGGATGATGTTCAGTTCTTCTTCCGTCAGAACGTTGTACAGGAGACAGAGACTACGTACCGATTTACCGGTGGTAATGGCTTCGCGTGCGATTCGAGATACGACTTCATATCCTAGGTGAGGATTAAGGGCAGTGATGATCCCTACGCTGTTCTCAACATATTCACGACAATGATCTATGTTGGCCTGAATACCTTCAATACAGTGTTCTCTAAATACGCGGAAACCTTGATTCATAATCTCCAACGACTGTAGTAAGTTGTATACCAGTACCGGCTCCATCACGTTCAGTTCCATTTGACCTGCTTCCGATGCAAGGCAGATGGTATGATCATTACCCATAACTTGGAATGCAATCTGGTTAATGACTTCGCACATCACAGGGTTTACTTTACCTGGCATGATGGAGGAGCCTGGTTGGCGGGATGGAAGTGTAATCTCAGCTAATCCAGCTCTTGGGCCAGAAGCCATTAGACGGAGATCACTAGCCACTTTAGACATGTTCATCATGCAGATTTTGAGAACTGCGGATACCTCGGTATAGGCATCTGTGTTCTGTGTTGCATCTACTAGATGTTCCGCTGGCTCCAATGGAAAACCACTTAATTCTGCAAGGATTTCGGCTACACGCTGAATATAACGTACATCAGCATTAAGACCCGTACCGACTGCTGTTGCACCCATATTAATATGAAGTAGGTTATTCTTGGTGGCTGCAAGTCGTTTGATATCTCTTTCAAGTACGCGTGCATAAGCTTGGAATTCTTGTCCGAGACGGATAGGGACAGCGTCCTGAAGATGGGTTCGTCCCATTTTGATAACACTGTCGAATTCCGTTGCTTTATCACTGAATGCTGTATGTAATTCTTTCATTGTCGAGAGCAACTTCTCGATCATAGTCAGTACTGCTAAATGTACGGCAGTGGGGAAGGAGTCATTCGTAGATTGAGCCATATTGACATGATTATTGGGACTGATGTCTGCATAACTTCCTTTTTCCTTACCTATCAGTTCAAGGGCACGATTAGCTATGACCTCGTTAGTATTCATATTGATAGATGTACCCGCACCACCTTGAATAGGATCAACAATAAATTGATCGAACCATTTCCCTCCAATAATTTCATCAGCCGCGAGAACGATAGCATTTCCTTTGCTAGATAGTAATCGTCGGATCTCCATATTGGCTATAGCTGCACCTTTTTTAACCATGGCCATAGCACGAATGAGTTCGGGATGTATGCGTTGACCAGTAATTGGGAAATTCTCTGCTGCTCTGATGGTTTGAATGCCGTAATAAGCTTCTGATGGAACTTCTTTTGTACCCAGAAAATCTGTTTCCAATCTCATAATATGAATTCCTCCGAGTGTGAATAATTAGTAATATCATCCTGGTGTAAGCACTTTATTTACCAGACTCGCTCTCATTATAGTTGTTTCATGTCAGCTTATCAATTGTTATCTTCTTTCCAATCGTAACAACTCCGTTATAGCAAGTAATAGATTCGTGTTGGATTCGTTCAGCAAGCTGGTACCAGATTATCCATTAAATAAAAAAAGCAAGGCTCGTCAATGACGAACCTTACTTGATAGGGTTGGATTAAAGAGAGTTGGGTACTTGAACATCGGGATTAACTTCGGTTTCATAATCAACACCATCACACTCAAATCCAAATAGTTGGAAAAATTCGCGGCGATAGCCTTCCAGATCCGTAAGCTCATTGACGTTCGCTGTTGTTAACTGATTCCATATCTTTGTAACTTCCGCTTGAACATCTTCGCGGAGTTCCCAGTCATCAATGCGTATACGTCCTTTTTCATCCACAGGTGTACCTTCTTCAGTATATAATCGTTCTGTAAACAGGCGATAGGTCTGTTCAATACAACCTTCGTGGATACCCTTTTCCTTCATCACTTTGTATAAAGCAGAAATGTATAACGGTACGACAGGAATTGCAGAGCTAGATTGTGTCACAAGACCCTTGCTAACACATACATAAGCACGACCGCCGCCTATAGCAAGTTGATCATTCAATTGTAATGCCGTTGCTTCTAGATGATCTTTCGCTCGACCAATGGAACCGTCTCGATACACAGCTTGCGTGAGTTCTGATCCGATATAGGAATAAGCGATCGTAGTCGCATGATCTGCTAGAACACCAGCATCTCGAAGAGCGTGTATCCATTGTTCCCAATCATCGCCACCCATAACGGTCACGGTATCTCGAACTTCATCTTCTGTGGCCTGTTCAATCGTAATCTGGCTCACTTCACCTGTATGGAAGTTGACTGTTTGATTGGTATATGGTTTACCGATAGGTTTAAGAACAGAGTTAACCATTTCACCCGTCTGAGGATCTATTCTTCTCGCGGAAGCTACACTATAGATCACTAGATCAACTTGACCTAGTTCAGTACGGATGAGTTCAACTGTTTTGTCTTTTGTCTCGGAAGAGAAGGCGTCACCGGTCACACTGAACGATTTAAGACCAGCTGCGGCTGCCTCTTTCTCAAAAGCTGCGGAGTTATACCATCCGGCTGAAGCGGTACGTTTCTCACTTCCGCTGCTAGGGCGATATACGCCAACTGTATTTGCTTGTGCTCCAAAAGCCGCAACTATACGAGATGCTAGGCCGTAACCCGTCGATGCTCCGACTACTAATACATTTCGTGGACCCTTTATTGCTGGATGTGCTTGTACATATTCTATTTGTTGCTGTACCTGACGGGCACAGCCCTCTGGATGGGATGTCGTGCAAATAAATCCACGTGTTCTCGGTTTAATAATCATGGGTCTGTAAATTCCTCTCTTTAACAGAAACTGCTTTAATATCTTATCTTAATTATATTCAAATTGTTGGCAGTTGTCTCGTTATGTAATCCACCCTATACAATAAAACTGTCATTTTCGGTGGAAATCGTTAGATAAAAGTGGTTTACACCTCGGTTTCGGCGTTCCGATGTGAACGTCCGTACATTCGGTAAAGGACGAGACCAAATATCATACCTATAAAGGACATAGCAGAGATGGTTAGAAAAAGTGCTTTTCCACCAAAAACTTCATATAAAGCTCCTCCAACATAAGATGAGATAATACCAGACACTCCGAAGAACAGAAGTGCTAATACCGTCTGACCGGTTGCACGCCATTCAACAGGTACGATCTGATAAAGATATTGAATGGCCGCTGTGTAGAATACCGGGAATGTAAGTAGTTGTAGAACTTGCAAATAAGCTAGCATGTGTGGATCTGTGATCCAAGCGGAAATAAAGAATCGAATGAAATAGAAACCGCCTGCAAGAGAGATAACGATGAGTTCTTTCCCTTTTCTCAACCACCAGAAGCTTAATGCAAATACGACAATTTCACTCCCTGCTGCAAGAAACCATGCTTGCCCAACCAGTCCAGGTGTTCCCCCAAGTTCGAGAATATAGACCCCTAGAAACGTATCGTTCATCCGTGCTGGAATAGAGCTAATGAAGACTAATAATAAGAATAATAAGGTTTCTTTTCCGCTCAAAAAATGCTTGAGACTCTTTATTGTAACTGGTTTGCTAGCGACAGGCGCATCAGGTATGGCAAGAATAACGATAAAGCTTAGGAGTCCTATTCCCGCAAAGAGTATCGCTAAACTGTGTGCTCCGAATTGAGTCATTAAGTAACCTGTCAATAACGACATAACCGCATAACCTAAAGCCCCAAACGTACGGATCGAACCATAGTTAATTCCTGCAGATTCAGATATCCGGAAATTTAAACTTTCTGTCAAAGGATCAATAGGCATTAAGAAGAAATAAGTTAGCATTGCGAACAGAACAAGTAAAGTGTAGCTACTCGTATTGTATAAAAAATATCCGGTGACAGAAGCAAAAACAATTAGCAATAACAGTACTTTACGAATCGTCTTCGTCCGGTCGCTTATCATTCCCCACAAAGGCTGGGCAATAATGGTGATGATACCACCTGTTCCAATGATGAATCCGATCTGTGACTTACTTAATCCCTGTTCAGCAAAATAAACGGGAAGAAAGGGAATAAACATAGCCAATAGAGCAAAATACAAAAAATTAAAGCCACGTAATGGTGTAGAAAGTTTCATAAGTTCTCATTGTCCTCACATGAATTGGTTTATTATAGATAAATGACAGCCTTAATATTGTACCATGAATGTAATGGGGAGAGATAAGTGTAATGAAATATATTGAAGTTAAAGGGATTTTGCGTCCTTTTAGACTTCAGTCGATATACATACGGCTGTGGGTAGGGAGAAGAGTATTCGTTATTGATTCCAAAGAAGGGTTCAAACAATACGCGAAAAGCAGAAAAAAACTAAAATTGATTCTTGGATTTCGTGGCATGTGATGCATAGTTGGGTTAGAATACTGCAACACTATTATAGTGAAAACCTGAATAAAAATCGATGCCAAGGAGGAATTAAATATGAGCCCAAGACATCCAGATAAGAATCTGATGAATACGGTAAAAGATTTAGAAACGACACCTGTAACGAGTCAGCAAGCACAGCAATTCCAACAAAAGAAAAATGATAGACGGAAAGAAATGCTTCAAGATGATTCAAAAGAATAGATTTTAAATCATACCGCTTGCCGAAGTCGTACAAGAAGAGGGGGAGATTGAAATAATCTCCTTCTATTATGTTATCTTCCCTACATGAATTGGATTACACAAGAATATGATGCTATACTATATGTTACTTTAATTTGCTAAGAGAATGGAACCTGCAAAAGTTAGTATGAAGATATAATATGATAATCACTTACTAAGCTCTTTGTTAAAAGGGCTTTTTATAAACCTTGGTAAGGTTTCTACTGGTATCACTTCAAGATTTCCACCATAGAGAAGAGGAGTTGTCTTTAGTATGTTAAAGTTAGGCGTGCTTGATCAGGTATATATCAATGAAGGGCAAAATGCAACGGAAGGTCTTCAGCTATCCACACGACTTGCTCAAGCTACGGATGGTCTAGGGTATACGCGATTCTGGGTATCTGAGCATCATTCTATGCGTGCACTTGCTTTCTCAAGCCCAGAGGTGTTAGTTGCACACCTTGCCGCTGCAACGAATCGCATTCGTGTCGGATCTGGTGGGATTATGCTCCCACATTACAGCGCGTATAAGGTCGCAGAGAATTTTCGATTGTTGGAAGCTCTTCATCCAGGACGTATTGATCTGGGTCTAGGTCGTGCTCCAGGGGGGATGCCACTCGCTACAAGAGCTTTGCAACAGGATAAGTACGTTGACGTGAATAAATATCCGCAACAGGTGCTTGATATTATCGGCTATTTACATAATTCCATTCCTGCTGGGCATCCGTTTGAGAAATTAGTGACTTCGCCAGTTATCTCTAGTGCACCTGAAATCTGGCTATTAGGTTCAAGCGGCGAAAGTGCGAGAATTGCTGCGACACTAGGTACCTCATATGCGTTCGCAGAGTTCTTTGGTACACCTGGAGGAGAGCAAGCGACTCAACATTATAATGAGAATTTTGAACCTAATCATGTATTAGAAGAGCATCCACGCTCAATGATTGCAACACTAGTTATTTGTGCGGAGACGGAAGAAGAAGCGGACGAATTGGCGAAGAGTGGGGATTTATTATTCCTTGGTATTAGAACAGGGTTAGAAATTCCGTTCTTGCCTTCGGTAGAGACTGCCACCAACTATCCATACACAGAGATGGATCTGCAACACATCGAGCAAATTCGTAAGCGTCGGATTATTGGGACTCCAGATCAGGTGAAGGAACAGCTACTACAAATGAGTAAGGATTTCCATGTTGGTGAGATTCTCATCAATAGTCCAATTCATAACGAACAAGCGAGAATCCATTCTTATAAGTTGATTGCAGATGCTTTTGGAATGAATGAGAAGTAGGGAGGATTAGATCGCTTGACACTACAACAATTGAAGTATGTAATCGAGATTGCTAGTCGTGGTTCCATGAACTTAGCTGCAAAACGTTTGTTTATTTCCCAGCCTAGTCTTTCGAATGCGATTAAGGATCTCGAAGAAGAAATTCAGATTACGATTTTTGAACGAACAAATAAAGGGATATCCTTGTCGAAGGAAGGGGTAGAATTCCTTGGTTATGCTCGTCAGGTTGTTGAGCAAGCAGAACTTCTGGAAGCCCGTTATCTAGATGCGAAGCCCTCACCACAGCATTTCTCAGTATCTACTCAACACTACGCTTTTGCGGTGAATGCATTTGTGAATATGGTTCGTGAATATGGTCAAGATGAATACGAATTGGCATTACATGAGACCAAGACCCATGAAATCATCCAGGATGTAAAGAGTTTACGTAGTGAGATCGGGATCATATATCTTAATGAATTTAATACAAAAGTCATCAGTAGACTTCTCAAGGATGCGAATCTACAGTTCAACCGTTTATTTACGGCAAAACCACATATTTTTATTAGTAGTAAGAATCCCTTAGCCAAGCAGGCTAGAGTTACCCTCGATCAACTACAGGAATATCCATATCTGTCCTTTGAGCAGGGTGAATACAATTCCTTTCATTTCTCTGAGGAGATTCTTAGTACGTTGTCGCATCAAAAAAGTATTCGTGTCAATGACCGAGCAACGCTCTTCAACTTATTGATAGGATTGAACGGATACACGATTTCGACAGGTGTTCTCAGTTCCGATCTGAATGGGAATGAGATCATTCCGGTTCCATTGGATTGTGATGAAGTGATCCATGTTGGATGGATTTCTCATAAAAATGTTGCACTCACGAAGCTCGCATCGGCTTATATTGAGCAACTTCACCAAGCCATTGTTGAATAATAATACGGGTATAGTTTAACGCTAACTAGATATTGGGCCATATAATAAGCACTCCACACCTGTGGAGTGCTTATTAGTTATATTTAGAAGTAAAGGCGTTGTAACAGTAAATCCATTTTCTCATAGTTATCAAAGGGTTGGAGGATAGCTTGGGTAACATCATGGGGAATTAGGAACTCGCCCAGCTGAGATATCGACCCAATCATGTACAAAGCAATGAACGATAATAGGGTTAAATGGAAGCGCATACATTGTTAAATCTATACTATAATTGGAAACGAGAGCAGAGGAGGGATGAGATGTTAGACGAACGAGCTGCTAAAGTATTGCATCTTATATTGTCTAATCGGGTTATAACTCTCAGACAGTTGGAACTTCAGCTTGATAGTTCAAGGCGTAAGGTGAATTACGATGTTCAAAAAATCAACGATTGGCTATTAGAAGAAAATTTACCGCTCATCCAAAATAAGCGTGCACACGGTTTCACCGTTGATAAAAAGACAAAAGAGAAAATCTCAGGTGCACTATTCAAAGTCACACTGAAGGAATTTATTCCGTCACCCATGTTAAGAAACGATATGATGCTCCTGAAGATTTTTATGAAGAATGATTATTTATCCGTTAACCATTTTATTTCAACGTTCAAAGTTAGTAGAAATACTGTGTTGACTTATATCCAAAATGTTCGCTCAGAGGCGAAACGAGCTGGAATCTCGCTGAAATACAGCCGTCAGGAGGGATACTGGCTGGATGGTGATGAGATGGACATCCGGACGTTAATCTTAAGTAGTCTAGCACGTGTGGTTCAGCAGCCAAGAGGACTTTATGTCCTTAAAACCGTATATGATGAGCAAAAACAAGACGGAGATTTTGACCAAAGCTATGAGGCTGTCATGGCATCTCTCAATCGAATTGAGGACAGCTTGGACATTACTTTTGTTGAGGAGCGCATGAAGGAATTCGCGTCCTTTACGACCCTTCTGCTTGCAAGACTAGAAGGAGAACACAACGTCTCTGTAACTAGCAGTATCATGAAAACCATTCAGGGAACAAAGGACTATCAGGCTGTGGAAAGCATGCTGGTTGAATTAAAAACCAAGCTCCCCGAGCAAGAAAAGACGTATATTACGATCCTTATGTTGGGGTTAAGTCTCAGGCATGATAAGAAGATTTATGAGCAACAAAATAGCAAAGAGTTCAATAGGATTACCAACGAAATTCTATCTGAATTTGAAATGCTGGCCTATGTGGAATTCAAAAATCGAGAGCATGCCATCAAATCATTGATGCTGCATTTGAAACCGGCTTATTATCGTCATATCTTTCACATTTCCCTGACCAATCCTTACTTGGAAACGATCAAGGATGAGCACTTTGACCTCTTTCTTCTTGTTAGAAAAGCACTTAGGAAATTTGAAATGTTTGTGGGTTCATCACTTTCTGATGATGAGATCGGTTACATTGCCCTGCATTTTGCTTCTTTCTTGAATGATCAAGCGATCATCGTAACTCGGAAGAAGGGTATTATCGTATGTCCGAACGGACTAGCCACATCCAATATGCTGAAGCGGCAAATTGAGAGAGTCGTTCCCGAACTGGAGATTGTGAAGGTCAGCTCTATCCGCGAATATGATGATTCTCACGAGGAAGTGGATATTATCTTTTCTACGGTTCTTCTCCGTACACAAAAGCCTTTAATCATCGTGCAGCCTATTCTGACATCGATGGATAAAGCTAAGATCATTCAGGAGGTTGATTTCATTTTACATGGAACCAAGACCTTGAAACCGAAGGTGAATCGTTTGATGCAAGTAATTAAATCTTTTGCGAATGTCCATGATGAGGAAGGCCTGTATACCGCCATTAATGACACTCTTAATGGAAATACGCTAGACAATATCGGGAGGTATAAGCCAGTGCTAAAGGAACTGCTTACGAAAGACATGATACGGTTTGAAGAAGGGGTGGACAATTGGGAGCAGGCAATTCGAATGGGAGCACGACCCTTATTGGATATCAATGCAATAGGAGACAGATATGTTGACGCAATGATCCATAATGTGAACACTCTGGGAGCCTATATTGTCTTGGCTCCGAGAGTAGCGGTACCCCATGCGCGACCAAGGGACGGCGTTTCCAAGTTGGGAATGAGTCTATTGAAGCTAGAACGTAGTGTGTCATTTGCGGACAATGATCCCGAGAAAGACGTGAATATTATCATCGTCTTGGCCGCTATAGATAATGAATCACATCTTAAAGCGCTGACACAGTTAATGGAACTACTTGAGGAAGAAGGGAATATTGAGAAACTGATTCAGGCCGATCGTTTAGAACCTATCCTTGCTTTAATCGAGCAGTATAGCTAGATATCGAATATATGAGGAGGAATAAGCATGTTGAATATTGTGACCGTATGCGGTAATGGAATTGGTAGTAGTCTGATGTTGAAACTGAAGATTGAGGAAATATGCTCTGAAAATGGGATCAAAGCTTCCGTTGAATCCTCGGATTTCAATGCAGCCAAAGGTCGAAATTGTGATCTAATCGTTACAGTGAATGAATTGGCATCCCAATTTGATAATAGCCAGCGAGTGGCTGTCACCCGTAGCTATATCAATAAGAAGAAGATCCAGGAAGACATATTAGAAATATTACTAGAGTTGAATAATTAAATATCGGAGGGGGAGTAATGATGAGTTTTTTATCTGGATTGTTGGAGTTTATAAAGGATATTTTGTCCCAACCGGCTCTTTTAATTGGAATTATGTCCTTTATTGGGTTGATTGCCTTAAAAAGACCAGGACACAAAGTATTAACTGGAACTTTGGGACCCATTCTCGGTTACCTTATGCTCAGTGCGGGAGCAGATTTCATCGTTGCCAATCTGAATCCACTAGGAGCATTGATCGAGAAAGGGTTTCATATCCAGGGCGTCGTTCCGAACAATGAGGCCATCGTAGCCTCAGCACAAAAGCTACTTGGAGTAGAAACCATGTCCATTCTGGTGCTTGGTCTAGTGCTCAATCTGGTGATCGCCCGTTTCACCAAATATAAATATATATTTCTAACGGGGCATCACAGCTTCTTTATGGCTTGTCTATTATCAGCAGTACTAGGTACTTCAGGAATGTCTGGTGCTCTCTTGATTATTGTAGGCGGGTTCCTTCTGGGCGCATGGAGTGCAATCTCACCAGCGATCGGTCAAAGATACACCTTGAAGGTTACTGATGGAGATGAAGTGGCGATGGGCCATTTCGGAAGCTTGGGTTATTATTTGGCGGCTTGGGTTGGTAAAAGAGTTGGTAAACCCGAAGATAGTACAGAAAAGATAAAAATTCCGGAAAAATGGAATTTCCTTCGCAATACGACAATTTCAACGGCTTTAACCATGGTTGTATTTTATTTAATCGCTGCATTTGCGGCCGGACCCGAATTTACATCGACGTTATCTGATGGGATGTCGCCGTATTTGTTCGCTGTCATGACAGGGTTGAAGTTTGCTATCGGTGTAACCATTGTTTATTCGGGAGTCCGGATGATCTTGGCAGATTTAATTCCCGCTTTCCAAGGGATTGCAACCCGAATCATTCCTAATGCCATCCCTGCGGTCGACTGTGCGGTATTCTTTACGTATGCGCAAACCGCTGTCATTATCGGTTTCGTATGTAGCTTCATCGGCGGTGTCATCGGAATGTTAATTCTAGGTGTGAGTGGAGGAGTGCTTATCATCCCCGGTCTCGTTGCTCACTTTTTCTGTGGTGCGACAGCAGGGATATACGGTAATGCGACAGGAGGTCGCAAAGGAGCAATTATAGGCTCTTTTGTCAATGGATTAGCGCTGTCATTCCTTCCTGCTCTTCTGCTACCTGTGCTTGGTAATTTAGGTTTCTCTAACACGACCTTCGGAGATATTGATTTTGCCGTACTGGGTATTACTCTTGGTCAAGCTGGTTCAACAGGAATATACGTTATTGTAGCTATATTAATCATCATTTTGTTAATCCCTAATTTTATCAAGACCAAATCAATTACGTTAAACAACTATGAAGATACTAAAGGAGACTAACTATGAATAATCTAAATATCAAAATTTATGCAGATGGTGCCGTTGTAGAGGATATGCTAGTTGCTTACCGATCCGGAAAAATAAAGGGGTTCACGACAAATCCTACTTTGATGAAGCAGGCTGGAATAAAAGACTATGAAGAGTTTGCTAAGGGAGTACTACAGAGTATACCAGATAGACCGATTTCATTTGAAGTCTTCTCCGATGATTTCGCTGTGATGGAGGAAGAAGCCAAAAAAATTGCTAGTTGGGGTTCAAATGTGTATATCAAAATCCCGATTACTAACGCTCAAGGAGAAACTTCTATTCCTTTAATCCGCAAGTTATCGGGACTAGGGTATTCACTGAATATTACTGCTATATTAACGCTTACTCAGGTCGAAGAGACCGTGAATGCTTTCGCACAAGGGACGACTAATGTGGTCTCGGTATTTGCAGGGAGAATGGCGGATTCTGGAGTAGACCCTGTACCGATGATGAAAGAAGCTGCAGCCATCTGTCATGCTAAAGAAGGAACCGAGCTACTATGGGCAAGCCCAAGAGAATTGCTTAACATTTTTCAGGCGGACCAATGTGGATGCGATATTATTACCTGTACACCAGCAATCTTGGGCAAACTACCCTATGTGGGGAAGAAAATGGAGCAAATCTCACTAGAGACCGTTCAGATGTTCTCCAAAGATATTCAAATGCTCGGCTATTCCATTGTGTAAGGTTCTAGTGGTTCTGAAAGGACGCTCCGCGAACGGACCGTTTCTCCAATCGCTGTGGTCTCCAAATTTCTAAATTGAAACCGCTCAGCGGTTAAAATTCGGAGACAGCGTATGCCTTCGAAGTAGCTTTCCTTTGGAAAGCTTTTAGGCGACCGCTATCGCTTTTACGAAATCGTTCCGTCCTCTGCGCTGCCTTAAGCATATTTTTGCAACTTTTCAACCAAAACAACAAAAAAATCGCTCTTATTGGTAAAATGGAAGTACGACCAACCATACCAAAGGGAGCGATTTTTTGTACATTCATGTACCTTGGATCAAATTTTCTAGTCGATGGGTTTAGAAGAAGACATTCCACAAAATCACCTAGTTCGTCTCGTCAATGCAGCTGTAAATCTAGCTGAACGATGCGATCTTTGACGCTGCTCTGCGTTTTTGATCAAACGCGGTTTGTTTCATTAGATTGTGGCCAAGTAAAAACCAACCGCTTGATCTAACGTATATCAATATTATCCACGGCCCGCTTGGAAAGATGGATATTTAGTCATTCCGCCATCGGCAAACAATGTAATGCCTGTAACATAGCTTGCTTCAGATGAGGCTAACCATGCGGCAACAGCAGCAATCTCTTCTGGTTCACCAATATAACCCATGGGGATCATACTTATTACATCTTGCTTCTGTTTGGGATCTGCAAACTTTTCTGCGTTAATGGGTGTATTAATTGCACCTGGACCAATGTTATTTACACGAATTCCCTTTGGTGCGTACTCTAAGGCTAATGTTTCAGTCATTAACTTTATGCCCCCTTTACTTGCTGCGTAATGAACGAATAAAGGCCATGGAATTTTCTCATGAACGCTAGACATGTTAATAACCGATCCCTTAATATTATTGTTCACAAAATATTTGATAGCTTCACGACTTCCTAAAAAAGCACCCGTTAAGTTTGTACTGATAACTTTGTTCCAATCCGATAAAGGTAGCTCATGTGAAGGGACTGCATTCTCAACTCCAGCATTATTGATCATAATATCTAATGTACCAAATTGCTTAACAGCAGATTGAACAAGGTTAATAACATCTTCTTCTTTCGTTACATCACCTGGAACGATCATTCCGTCTCCGCCTGCGGTTCTAATGGCTTCTAATACTTTTGCCGCTTCGTCTGCATTTGACCGGTAGTTTATGACTACGTTGGCATGTTCTTTACCGAATCGAATGCCCATTGCTTTTCCTAACCCTGTTGAACCGCCTGTGATTACGACCACTTTTCCTTTTAAATCTGCATACATCATGAAAACTCCTTTGTTAACTTTTAGCAAGACCTAACAGTACGCCAGCTGTGATAATAAGTAGGATGCCAATAGTGACCCAAATGTATTGACGTTTCGTTTTTTTTTCATGTAATATTAATATCCCGCCAAGGGTTGAAATAACAACGCCCATCTGAGATAGAGAGAAACTTGTGGCAACTCCCACGCGAGGTTGTGAAATAAATAAAAACATGTTTCCTGCAGCCCATATCAAACCTGGAATAATATTTCTAATTACATATTTGTTAAAGGGTTTATGTCTGAAGGTTAGTAGCACTCCACCGATCACCATTCCAATTGCTTGAGGTAAAAGAGCGGACCAGCCATCTACTTCAAATAGTCGTAAAATGACTACATAAACTAAATAACCAACGGTAGAAATTAAAAGAATCAGAATTCCCTTTTTAAAATCACCTGATTTGAGACCTTGTTTGTCTTGTTTGCCCTCTTTGTCCTCTAATGATGTTAAAATCACACCACCGATAATTAAGACTAACGCCAAAATGCCTAAAACAATGGATGTGATCGTAGACCATTCGTGAAAGACGATAACACCAAATAATGTTGTTGCAACTAATTGAAGTCCCGTTGAAATCGGAATTGTCTTGGATACGCCCATTAATTTAATGCTTTTTAATTGATTAACTTGACCAATTGCCCAGAATAGACCTGATACAATCCCAATTCCAAATATCAAGGGCGATAAAACAGGCCGAACAAACAGGTACACACAAATTGAAAAGATAAAAGCACCTATGGTAGTTCCTAGAGTTTGACTATAGGGCCCACCGCCTAGTTTTACATTGAAAAGGACGATGCTTCCCCAAAAAAATGCGGGTAAAATCGCAAACAAAATATCCATTTTTTATTACCTTTCCTTAAAAGATAATCATTCTATCCATAACATTCCCTTGAAGTCATTTTTGAATGCATACCATTTAATTAGTGCCGAAAGATTGAAGCGGAGACTTATTAAAATAAAGGGATTCAAAGATGATTTAAAGAAGTAGTTAATATGTTTTTAGTAATTCCTTGAATTTTCTATATACGGACTTGTATCAGAGGCAGGGTTCACATTTGATATTGAGAAAGGCTGGATGGTAAATATGACAGAGGAAAGTAAGCTATATTCTGGGGGAAGTAAAGGAGGCCCAACGGCGCCGAAGGATCCAGTAGATAGACGGAGTGGCTTTTTTTTAATGTACGATTCTCAGATTGAAGCTACTCCCCGAAATGAAGGCGAGCCTTCACAAGAAATCTATTTAGAGGGAGAACAAATAAAGAATAAGGCAAGGCTCGCAGGTGGCGTGACCGATGAGAATATACTGAAATTGTTGGAGAGTTGCGAGGGTTTCCATTCCTTGGTTCATAGCATAGGCATATCCATTAGATCCGAACAAGATCCTGGGGGAATTATCAACGTTGTACTGCAAAATTGGGGGAAAGTGAATAAATATGAATCAGGTACCCTACTCAGAATTCCATGTCCCAAGAACGGAAGTGAAGTAATTCTGAATCTGGAAGACTATGAATGGTCTCTGGAGGATGATGTCCTAGGCAAAATAGCATTTGAATTTGACCAAGCCGGACAAATAGCGATAGCAAGCATTAAGTTCTATCTGAATGACGGGTATCACGTTCCAGAAATAGAGATGGAACCCCCAGTAGATTTTGGATCAGCAGGCTATCAGGCTATGATTGCTAAGTCTCTGGTAAGCATGGGAAATTCACTCAGGTTGAAGACTGCAATAGAAAGAGCGGAACGTGGCGATGTGGTCACGATAGCTTATATTGGAGGATCAATCACTCAGGGAGCAGGGGCAAAGCCTATTCACACCGGTTGTTATGCATACAAATCCTATTTGAAATTCAAGGAGATGTTTGGACAGGGAGAGGGAGATCATCTCCATTTTATAAAAGCGGGAGTAGGAGGAACCCCCTCTGAACTGGGCATGATTCGCTATGAACGGGATGTATTAAGAGACGGCGACATACAACCTGATATTGTTGTGGTTGAGTTTGCCGTAAACGATGAGGGTGATGAGACTAAGGGGAACTGCTATGAAAGTCTGATTCTTAAGATTCTTGCCAGTGAGAACAAGCCAGCCGTTGTTTTATTATTCAGTGTATTTGTGAATGACTGGAATCTGCAAGATAGACTTTCACCTGTAGGCAGACATTATGATCTTCCCATGGTTAGTGTAAAAGACGCTGTTGTGGAACAGTTTGGACTAACTAAAGCGGCCGGAAACGTTATTTCGAAAAGACAATTCTTCTATGATATCTATCATCCGACCAATGATGGTCATCATGTTATGGCGGACTGTTTGACTTATCTGTTCGCTGAATGCAAACGCAATTCTTCGAATCAGGTAGATATTACAATCCCTGAGTCCCCAGTGCTGGGGAATGACTTTGTGGATGTTCGGTTAGTCGACCGAAGTAGCGATCCAAGCGTTGCTAAGATCTCAGCAGGTGGATTTATAGAAATCGACCATGATCTGCAATTCGTGGAGCTGGATGATCGTCCTGAGCCAACACCGCAGTTTCCTCATAACTGGATGCACACGGTCTCTTCTGGTCAAGAAGGTTTTAAAATGACCATCCTGAGTCGTAGTCTCATTCTTGTTTATAAGGATTCGGGAAAAGGTGAGTTTGGAAGCGCGGAGGTTTTTGTGGATGGCTTGTTGGCTAAGACAGCGAATCCCCATGAGAACAACTGGACGCATTGTAATCCCGTCATTCTGTACAGTGAAGAGAGTTGCAAAGAGCATAATGTAGAAATTCGAATGGCCCCAGGTCATGAGGGAAATTCTTTTACTATCTTAGGGTTTGGATACACCATATAAGGGGATCATAATTTTAAAGATGAAGTCAAATTATCATATGAATGATATTCTGACTTTATCTTTTTTTTATGTTGAGAAAAAACGGATCTACAAACATAAAGTGTAACAACTTGCCAAAACTAAGCGATTTATTATAGACTATTTTCTATCGGATCTTTTTTTAAAGACCATTATGTGATGCAAAAGATTGAAGATATAGCAACAAAAAGAAATTAATCTGGAACGGGGAAATGAAATGAATGAAGTCGCAAGAAGACAACGTAAAGTCAATAAACTGAAGATTATTTCTAAAGTATTACTAATTATTATTGGGGGACTAATAGCTGCCTATGGTCTAGAAGCAGTATTAATACCTAACAACGTCTCAGACGGTGGTGTGACAGGTCTAAGTATCGTAGGCTCAGAATTATTTGGATTACCGTTAGGGTTATTAATTGCCTTAATCAACATTCCCTTTGTGTGGTTAGGATATAAGCAAATTGGTAAAAGTTTTGCCATTTATTCAGTTATTGGTATTGCGTCACTAGCTATCGGGACGATGCTTATGCATCACGTACATACAATTATTCATGGTGATACGTTGTTAGTTACCGTTGTGGGTGGTATTATCATCGGTTTTGGAATGGGACTAGCATTGCGTAATGGTGGCGCATTAGATGGGATTGATATGTTAGCCGTATTACTTTCACGGAAATTACCTTTCGGAACAAGTGATCTCATATTATTTTTAAACATGTTTGTGTTTATTATTGTTTCATTCGTATTTGATCTACAGGCTGCTATTCTATCAGCAATCGCATATTTTATTGCTTCAAAAGTCATCCATATTGTTGAAGAAGGATTAAGTGGGTCCAAAACTTTTAAAATCATTACAAGTCAACCCGAACTAATGGTAGAGACGATTCGTGATCGATTAGGTCGTGGTGCTACATATAGTGATGCTTACGGTGGTTATTCAAAAGAACAATTCAAGGAAATCACTTGTGTTATTAACCGTTTGGAAGAAAGCAAAATAAAAGAAATCATTAATGAAATTGACGAAAATGCTTTTGTTACGGTATATGATGTAGCAGAAGTTAAAGGTGGTAGTTTCAAAAAGAAGGATATTCATTAATGACAATTTAAAAAGAGTGTTGAACATGAGGGCTCAAGCACAATGCTTGAGTTTTTTTGTATCTTTTTAATTTGATCCTTTCGAGTTGCATCCATTTTCTGTTATAGTATTATAACAAGAATAGTTGTAATAAAAGCGGGGGTGCTTCTCATAAAGATATTACAGTTAACCATGGATGAAGCAGTTGAAATAAGCAAAGTAATCTCCAACGAACATCGGATGAATATTTTGAAAATATTAGGCACAGGTCCACACAACGTCAATGAATTATCAGAAAAGTTAGGTTTACCGTTTTCTACGACAGCCGTAAATGTAAGAAGGCTGGAAGATGTCAACTTAATTACTACTGAACTAGTGCCTGGACGAGGAACACAGAAGGTGAACACTAAAAATTACGATCGTATTATCATTGACTTGTTTACAGAGGAACCAGAACCAGAAAAGAATGTCATTACGATTGATATGCCGATTGGTGAATATGTTGATTGCCATGCAGAACCTAGTTGTGGACTGGTCAGTGATAAGGATTACATCGGGATGCAAGACGATCCACGTTCATTTTACGAGCCCGGTCATAGAGAGGCGCAATTGCTCTATTTCCGAATGGGTTATGTTGAATATCGTTATCCGAATCGGATTCCGTATGGGAATACGGCAACAGAAATAAACTTCAGCGCAGAAATATGTTCTGAAGCACCGTATCACAAGTTGGATTGGCCATCAGATATTACAGTTTGGGTTAATGATATCGAGATTGGTACATGGACTTCTCCTGGTGACTTTGGTGGGGTGCGAGGCTTCAATACACCTGAATGGTGGTTGATTTATTTCACGCAATATGGGCTTTTGAAGTATTGGAAGATCAATCAAGATGGAAGTTTTATTGATGGCGTGAAGATGTCAGATGTCACCATAGCCGAATTAAATCTTAGCGAAAAACCGTTTGTTTCGCTAAGGATCGGAGTCAAGAAAGATGCAGTCAATGCAGGTGGTCTCAATTTGTTCGGCCCGAACTTCGGTAATTATCGGCAAGGAATCATTATGAATGTACATTATTAAGACTTTGCTACAATAAAATAGACTATAAAAAAAGAGAGCGGACATGATTGTTCCTCTTTTTTTATAATATAACCCCATATAACCTATTAAAATGTTATTAATGTTAAAATAATACATTAATAGCGAGATTGAAGCTAAAATATCGAGATTTTTATTTAAAAATATATTGATATATAACAATAAAACATGTTATATTAATTTTGAAAAAAGACAAATCACTTTTTAGGGGGTTATGGAATGAAAAAAGTCATGTCTCAACTTGTACTTGTTCTGATGATTATTACGGTAGTATTGAGTGGTTGTTCGACGGGGGATAATTCTAAATCTAAAAATGAAAGCGCTAACAATGGTGGCGGTGAAAAAGGGAACGAGGTTGTGAAGTTAACATACTGGGTTCCGTTTAGTGGGTCTGATGGAGAATACATGGAGAATATGGTTAAGTCATTTAATGAATCGCAGAAAGAAATTCAAGTCGAGTTCATGAATAACAATTGGGATAATTACTATCCGAAGCTTCTATCTTCCCTTGCGGCAAAATCAGCACCAGATGTAGCAGTGGCGCACGTGTCACACTTGGCTGAATTGATTCCAACAGGGATGGTTGAACCGCTTGACGCGTTAGCGACAGAAGCTGGCCTTGATTGGTCAACCTACGGGAAGAATCAAGAGACGTCAGTTATTCGCGATGGTCAACATGTTGCCATACCGCTAGATACGCATGCGGTAGTCATGTACTACAACAAGAAGTATCTTGGTGATGCAGGGCTTCTAAACGCCGATGGTAGTATTAAAATGGATCCAGGCGCAGAAGGTTTCACTAAGATGCTAGAAGTTCTTAAAGAGAAGTTGCCTGCTGATGTATCGCCTATGGTTATCGGAAGTAACAATGTCTTTACGTACTGGATCTGGTATGCCCTTGTTCAACAACAAGGAGGTACTTATTTTAAAGATGGTCAGCCAACGATCAATACACCTGAGGGTAAAGTTGCGATGGAACTGCTTCAGACTTGGTTGAATAAGAAATTGATGTTACCTGACATCGGTGATAATAGTTACGATCTTTTCAAAACATCTAAAGCAGCAGTTACGTTTACTGGCGTATGGTCAACAGGGAACTTCGAGAGTGAAGCATCCCTTGATTTCGCAGCAGCTCCATTTCCTCAACTATATGACCAACCGGCCGCATGGGGTGACTCGCACACATTGATTGTACCTAAGCAAGATAACAAAGAAAAACAGGTCGCTGCCGTTAAATTCGCGGACTGGTTAGCAGAACATGGTGCAATGTGGGCAAAAGCAGGTCATGTACCATCTAAACCATCCGTATTAGCATCGGAAGATTACAAAGCAATGCCATATCGTGCAAGTTATGCAGCTGTTATGGATGTCGTAAAATATATGCCAGATACACCAAAGCTTGGTGCAATAAATGACACGGTTCTTGAATCGCTTGTTGAAATCAATTATGGACACCAAAGTATAGATGAAGGATTGGCAGCAGCACAGAAAAATGCAGAAAAATTAATGACGAGATAACCAAACAAATGATATATCTACGGGGTATTTAAGTGATATCCCGTGATATCTTCATTTGAAGGAGTGAGAAAATTTGAAATTCAAAAGCCAAAGTTATAAAAACTATTTAGCAGCCCTAGTCTTTTTGGCTCCGTTCATGATTCTCTATTTAGTATTTTGGATCTATCCGATACTCAAAGGGTTTATATCAAGCTTATTTGCTGGTACTTTAGGTGCGGAGAAAACCTTTGTGGGAGTGGACAATTATGAATATATGATGAGTGATGAGAAGTTCTGGAGCTCCTTATGGAATACATTGTACTTTATTGTCATCTCCACACCTTCAATTGTCATCTTAGGATTAGGAATGGCGTTACTTGTTAATATGAAGTTGAGAGGCACGACAATGCTCAGAACGGTTTATTTCATGCCTTACATGCTCTCAGTATCCGTTGTAGGTAGCATTTGGGTATTTATTCTGCAATCTAGAACAGGGTTGATCGCTGAAACGCTTAACTCTATGGGAATGACCATGGAGATATCCTGGTTTGGTAGCTGGGGTATGGGTTGGATCTCCATTTTGATCTCCACGCTTTGGTGGACGGCAGGATTTAATATGATATTATTTCTCGCAGGATTACAGGAAATTCCGGATGATTTATATGAAGCAGCAGATATCGATGGGGCCAATAGGTGGGCGAAATTTCGGTATATCACCATGCCTTCGTTAAAGGGTGTCACCGCATTGGTGATTCTGCTACAAACGATAGCCTCCTTCAAACTGTTTGGCCAAACCTGGCTCATTACCAAAGGGGGACCTGGATCATCCACAACCCCACTAGTTCACTATATTTATCAAATCGCGTTTAGGCAATGGGACACAGGGTATGCTTCAGCCGTATCTTTCGTTTTATTTTTGATCATTGCCATGATTTCATTGGCTCAGTTCAAACTATTGATGGGGAAGAAATAAAGAAGAGGTGAACCATGCATGAGTAACATAAAACGAATGATGAACATAAGAATTTGGGGCTACATTATTGCATATGCGTTTGCCATAATCATGCTCGCACCTTTGCTGTGGATGTTCATAGCTGCTTTCAAAGCGCCAGGATCCACGGTAACGATCGTCGGGGAACTGTTTACAACGAAGTTTTCTCTGGATAGTTTCATGAGCGTACTGAAACCTGATGGAACAGCTATGATGTGGCGATGGACATTGAACAGCATTATTGTCGGTATTGTACAGACAGGTATTACGGTATTGATTAGTTCATGGGCAGCATTTGCGGTGTCCAGAATTCAATTCAAAGGAAAGACCTTTGTATTTGCACTTATCCTAGTAGGGATGATGGTACCTGTAGAATCGATTGTAGTTCCATTATTCGAAATGATAACCGATCTAGGTTGGACGAATAGTTATAACGCGCTTATTTGGCCAGGGATGATGCTTCCGCTCGCATTCTTAATTCTTAAGCAATTTATAGATCAATTACCTAATGAATTATTGGAGGCTGCCAAAATAGACGGCGCAAGTATTTTTACGATTTGGTTGAAATTAATATGGCCATTATCTCGCAGCTCTATGGCTGCGGTCAGTATATTTATTTTCATACAGTCTTGGAATAACTTATTGTGGCCTTTGTTGGTGGCACAAGATACTTCAATGATGACATTACCTGTAGGAATTCCAACATTCCAAAGTATTTTCGCAACAGATTTGGCTGTACCAATGGCCTCAAATGTTCTTGCGAGTATTCCAGCTGTGCTCGTATTCCTGTTATTCCAAAAACACATCATTAAGGGTATCTCTACAACAGGTATCAAGTAAATGGGGGAAAAGTATGAGAGAGAACTGTAGCTTAAATGGGTCGTGGAATTTCCTGATTGACCGAAAGGATCAAGGAGAAAGAGATACTTGGTTTGTGAAAGGTTTAATAGATGCTCGACAAGTTGAAGTTCCACATATATGGCAAAGAGAAGAAGAATACGTGCACTATTGCGGTACAGGATGGTATGAGAAGCAATTCACTCAGGCAGAACTTTCCACCGGTATGAACCTGTATTTATGTTTTGGAGCTGTGGATTTTCAGGCAAGAGTATGGTTGAATGGGGTCTACATTGGTGAACATGAAGGTGGGTTTACACCATTTGAATTCGATGTTACCCAGGTAATAAATCAGGGGGGAATGAACCGCCTAACCGTGAGGGTGTTTGATCCTCAGGATAACGCTGAGATCCCAATTGGCAAACAAGGAAGTTGGTATACGAGAATCAGTGGCATCTGGCAGGAGGTATTCTTGGAGCAACGTTCTAATTGTTTCATTGAACATGTTCATATTTCTCCGAATATTGATGATGAAATAGTAGAAACATATTTACGTATTTCCGGAGAGTTCAATGAACCACTCATTGTTGAGTATACCATTACAAATCACGAGGATTCAGACAACAAGATTGTAGTATTCCAAGACATGATCATGAATAATGAATCTCGTCACCATATACCTCTTGAGAATGCGATTTGGTGGTGTCCCGATAATCCTCACTTATATGATATGACAGTTACCATCAAAGAAAATCATGGCGACGTTATCATCGATGAGTTCGTCACCTATTTCGGTATGCGGAAGATTGAATTTGAGGAAGGTCAGTTGTTGCTCAATCATCAACCTTTGTATGTCCGAGGGGCGCTAGATCAAGCATTTTACCCGGATACAATCTACATTGCGCCTTCAGACGAGTGGATATTAAATGAAATTAAGCTTGCCAAACAAATGGGATTTAACCTACTACGTAAGCATATTAAAATCGAAATTCCTCGTTACCTCTACTGGGCGGATCGCATGGGCATGTTAATATGGGCCGAGCCACCCAATGTAGTGAAGTGGTCAGCACAGAGCAGGCAAAGATTCTATAGCGAGCTTCGCGGAATGATTAACCGGGATTTCAACCATCCATCGATTCTTATATGGTCTTTGTATAATGAGGAATGGGGATTGGAATGGGACCTAGCTAACGATATTGAGAAGCAAGAACATGTGAAGATCATGTATGATGACATTAAAAAAATGGATTCGACCCGGTTGATCTGTGATAATTCAGGCTGGGTTCATGTGAAGACAGATATTAACGATCATCATCGTTATTTTGTACTGCCGGAACAAATCGAAGATTGGAAGACCGACATAGAAGAATATATGGTAGGAAATCCTGAGAAGAACTACGTTAACGGTTATAAACCACAAGGTGAGCCAATTATCGTATCTGAGTTCGGAGTATGGGGACTGCCTAGTGTTCAGAAATTGATAGATTACTATAAGGGTGAACCTTCGTGGTTCGCGAATCTTGGAGACGACACCCATCGAGAAGATTTTAAAAATCCACTTACCGCATTAGCGAATTTCGATAAGTATCAATTAAATCGAATTTTCGGAGATTTCGAGAATTTGTCGTTCTACTCTCAGCGCAGAATGGTTCGAGCTGTGAAATCATTAATTGAAGAGATGCGTAAACAACCACAAATCAACGGATATGTGGTTACTGAATTTACAGACGTTGAATGGGAAACAAATGGTTGGTTAGATTACACTAGAAACATGAAAATCGGTTTCGATAGAGCAGGAGATTTCAACGGAAGTCTTATCGTTATGGCAGATCGCTTGAAGCGTAATCTCTGGTGCGGGGAGACTCAATCTTGGGATGTGATCATATGTAATGACGACCTGCGTCCGCTACAAGGTGAATTGAAGTGGGAAATTAGGGGTACGGATGTGTCTGGCAGCATTCCGATTCATGAAGAGAATCAAGCTTATGTTCGACTGTCGGAAGGTATTCGATTTACTACGCCAAGGGTTCTTACTTCGGCATTTCATACATTAAGACTAACTTTGGTTATGGACGGCGAGGCCGTGGCAACGAACGAAGAGGAATTAACCATTACACCGCAGGAAATTATGCCTTCTGTTGCCGTCTACGCTTATAAAATGGATGCATGTTTTCAGGCTTCCCTTGAAGCCAATGGATGGACAGTGATTGAAAATTTCACATCTGCTCAAGTCGTTATTACTTCTGTCCTAGATGATTCAGTATTGGAGTATTACCGTAACGGGGGGCATGTATTGTTCTTAGCAGAAGAAGGAGATAGGTTATCCGACAAGGGGCAGTTTACGTTCCGAGAGCTTGTACGAGGCGAGAGTTGGAATCGCACTTCCTCATTCAATTACGTCGATCCGACCTATTTCGATGGCATTCCACTCCATCATGAGATGGGCTGGGAAATGGAAGGGATTTATCCTGAATATATTGTGCCATTTAGTAACTATGATAAATTGGGTGGAACGATGGGACGCATTGTCTATATGTTCGGCAATGAGAGTATTACCCACACAAGCGAGATTGTCTCAGGATATTTCCAAGGTTGGATTGGTCAAGCTGGCGGGTCTCTTGTAGTCCAGAGAAGTGCAGAAGGAAGTCTTACTTTAACAACATGGAAGTTAAAAGAAAGTTATGGAACCCATCCAATTGCAACGCAATTGGTGAATGCTTTGATCATGAAGTTCATATAGGTTGAGTTATCCAGGAAAAGATTGCAGAACAAAAGGTAGTTAGTGTTTTGATTTCGATATCCATATGAAGAAGGATCTTCATTATCCTCCTTTAAAATAAAGAAGAACCGTAAACACATGGGGTTACCTAAGGTGCTATAAAAGGGGCTGTCTCAAAAGTGGATAAATCATTTGAAGAGGTAGCCGATTTCCCAAAAAAATATTGATGCACAAAAAATAGTAGGTCAAGTGGGTTATCCTTGCCCTACTATTTGGCGCTTTTAATCCATTGTGGCTTGCTTCAACAGATTTTGGGCAAGTGAAAGCCACCCGACCTCAAGGCTAACTTTTTGCAAACCTCGAAGCAGACGACAGCTCGAATTTCTTCTGCCTCTTAGGTATGCATAGTTTTCTTCTCCACCATATCCAGCATCAGCGATAACTGTTTTCGGGACGACTCCCCATGTGGCTTTTATCTTCTCTAAATGCGGTTTCAGACAACGCGTATCCGTGGGTCTTTGATGGATATTGTACCCCACAATGAACTGGTTTTCTGTCCCGATTTGCACGTTGTATCCAGGTTTCAACTGACCATTCCGCATATGATCCTCTTTCATCCGCATGAATGTAACATCTGGATCCGTCTTATTAAAGCTGTTGCGTTGACCGAGTGTTTCCTGATATTTCTCGTACTTTTGTAGACGAGGGAGCAAGTCCTTACGAAGCACTCGAACTGCCTTTTTCAAGGGCTTGTCTTTCGGCGTTTCCAGAAGACGGTTTTCGAGTTGTTGAACGGCTTTTTCTAGCTTTTGACTGGTAAGTTCATCCTGACCACTTAACTCGGCGAGATCTTGATCTTTGAATTCTTGATCTTCATGTTTTTGAGTTTCTTCGATGGTAGCAAATAGAATCTGTACTTTCTCCTGAAGTTTGGCCTTATGCTTGACGATAGCTTTACCCCAAACAAACGTATAGCGATTCGCATTTGCTTCGATCTTAGTCCATCCATAAAGTAATGTTCTAACGTAACATACTTTTCTTCGATGAGAAACTGAAGCACAGCAGTAAATGCCGTTTCAAGTACGTCTTTCATTCGCTTTGAACGAAAGCGATTAATAGTCCGGAAATCTGGGCGTTGTCGTCCGGCCAACCACATGAACGGAACTTGTTCTCGTATGGCTTTGGCAATTAAGCGAGAAGAATAAAGCCGCTGAGTGTACGGATAAATGATAACTTTAGTGAGCATTTTTGGGTGGTAACTATCCCTGCCACAACCGGGATAAGCGGCATCAAAAATAGAATCGTCGAGTCGATTCACAGCCGTGTTAATGAGGCGAACGAGGTGGCTTTGAGGAATCTCTTCTTCCAAATCCATTGGCAGAAAAAAGCTAGCTGGTCCATGGTATATTGAATGTACAAAAAAATCGCTCCTTTGGTATGGTTGGTGGTACTTCCATTTTACCAAAAAGAGCGATTTTTTTGTGTTGTTATCGGTTGAAAATTTGAAAAAATACGCTTAAAGTAGCGTAGAGGACGGAACGATTTCGTAAAAAGCGATAGCGGTCGCCTAAAAGCTTTCCAAAGGAAAGCTACTCCGAAAGCATACACTGTCTCCGAATTTCAACCGCTGAGTGGTTCCAATCCAGAAATTTGGAGACTGAGAAACGGTCCGTTCGCGGAGCGTCCTCTCAGAACACCTAACTTTCTCCTACAAAAAAAATGGGGTGCCCCTAGCCATTTTCATGACTTATGGGACAGCCCCAGGTATAAACACCTTGGCATTAATTAAAATAAATGTGTACTTTCTAGTTGAATGTATAAATTGGAAATAAATTTCTTGAATACCTTGTAAAAATTAGTATTACATAGTATTATAATTCCAACAAATGTATATAATTATGAATAAATGGATTTTTTGATACAGTACCTTGTATAGCGAGGTACTGAAAAGTGGTTTTTTTTTGATCCGGTACCTTATATTGCGAGGTACTGAAAAAAAGAGATGGTGGTATATGTGAATATACAGTTTAAAAAGGGTGTGCTGGAACTATGTGTGCTAGTACTTACTGCCAAGAAGGATCGTTATGGGTATGAATTGGTAGAAATGATATCACGGAAATTCGAGATTGCGGAAGGAACCATCTATCCTCTACTGCGTCGACTAACGATGGAGAATATGTTCTCAACCTACTCAATTCAGTCAAGTGTGGGGCCACCACGGAAATATTATAAGTTGACGGAGCAAGGTAGGAAATCAATGGAAGAGATGTTAGCTCAGTGGAGTCTATTCGCTGATGGTGTGCAAGACATGATTGAGGAGGGTCTTCGCGGTGAATAAACAAGCGTATATGTCAGAGTTGGCACAGCATTTAAAGCCATTAAAACAATCCGAACTTCAAGTCGTTCTTCAAGATTATGAGGAACATTTCGCTAATGCTTTGTATGGGGGACGTGATGAAGGAGAAATAATACGACGATTGGGTAGCCCATTAATGGTATCGAAGGAAATATTCGCACAGACAAAGCTTCGAAATGCGACAGTTTCACCTTCACTTAACAAGGTGATTAAGGCAGTTTTAGCTATAACTGCTTTAACAACCTTCAATATAATTCCTGTGTTATTACCTTTTGTGCTCACATTGTTAGCGTTGGGGATTATGTATATTATTTCTATTATATTCATCGCGTCACCTGTGATTCTATTAATTCAAGACGGTATAAGTCAAACTTTCATGTATGAACTATTCTGGATATTGGGATTGGTTGGCTTTGGAATGATGATGATGTTGGGACTGATCAGATTGACGCAATGGTATTACCGCCAAGTATTACGTTATTTAAAGTTTAGCCTTCATAGATTGGAAAGGGGATGAGTAGATTGAATGGACTTTTATTGAAAATAGCGTTAATTCTAATTATTGTTGCAGTAGCTGGGAACATTATCTTATTCATGATAGGGGTATCGCCGTTCAATATGGTGTCAGTAAATGTTGAAAAAATGGTTAATCCCGCTGGTGTACGGAATATACAAGTGAAGTCAGATACAGAAGATATTGAATTCTTAACTTACTCAGGAACTGAAATTCAAGTGAAGTTACATGGCAAGACAGCAAAGCGATGGGAAAATGATTATGATCTTCAGATTGAAAGAAATAATGGGGAGGTATCTATATCTGTCCAAGAAAAAACGAAGCAGAAGTTTTTCAGTATCTACACCAATATTAAGTTGACCATTCAAGTTCCCGAAAATGTATTTGATCTAATCGACATAGAAACAGATACTGGCGACACAACAATTAATCATGTGGTGTCTAATGAATTTCGTTTAAATAGTGATACGGGGAATCTCAATGTCAATGTTGAAGAAGGAAAGTTTGATATATCTACAGATACAGGTGATGTTGCACTCCAATTGAAACGTATTACATCGGATATTGCGGCAACAACAGATACTGGGAATATAACCGTAACTGTAGCAGAATCGCCCAATAGCTTGCAGTACCAGTTAGTAACAGAAGATGGCAATCAAGAAGCTGATATCCCGCAAAGTTCAAGTGGTGAAGGTGGACCCAATGTAAATTTAACCTCGGATACAGGGGATCTAAAATTGGTTCAACGTTAATAGTATTTGTTCATAAATATGATTGAATATATGAATCTTAAAGAATAAGGAGTTAAACGCCAATGAAGCAGATTTCCTTATTTTGTATCCCTTATGCAGGAGGGTCCTCATCTATATATTATTCATGGAATGAGTATGCCCATCCTAATGTTAAATTGATCCCCATTGAATTGAGGGGTAGGGGTAAGCGATTTACAGAGCCGATGTTAGAAACAATGGCTGAGGCTATTGACGATCTTTATCAGGTTGTGGAATCAAGGCTAGATGATGCACCTTATAGTCTGTTCGGTCATAGCATGGGTGGGTTGTTAGCATACGGCCTAGCACATAAAATCAGGCAAAAAAAAGGATTGGAGCCGATACATCTGTTTATTTCCGCAAGCAGAGCTCCACATCTGCACAATAACACAAAACATCTTCATCAGCTTAAGGATCCGGAATTTCTAGCAAGAATTTCACTACTTGGCGGAATACCTAGTGAAGCATTGGAGAATCAAGAGCTCATGGATTTATTCACACCCATTATTAAATGGGACTACAAGCTTTTTGAGAGCTATAGATACTCGCCTCCCGAGAAAATTCTGAATTGTCCGCTAACCGTGTTTACAGGCTTATATGATAAAACAGTCTCATACTCGGAAGCTTTAGCTTGGAAAGAACACACAGATAACGAATGTAACGTCCTTCAAAAAAATGGTGGTCACTTCTTTATTAATAATCTATCGAGGCAAATGGTAAGTATGGTCAATTCCATATTAACAGATACAAACATGAATCATGAATGGGGATGAGTTAGATGAAAGTTCAATTACAGACCAGTGAAATTAAAAAAGTCATCCTGAGAGCTGAGAACTTGTACAAAACATATACAACTGGAACAGAAAAATTCCATGCAACAGAGAATATTAATCTGGATATTTATGAGCGAGATTTTACAGTTCTGATGGGGAGTTCAGGGTGTGGGAAGTCAACCTTGCTATACATGTTAAGCGGACTAGATGACGTCAGTTCCGGCAGTGTCTATTTCAGAGAAGAGCGTATAGATCAATTCTCAGAAGACAAGATTACCATGCTGAGATCGGAAAAAATCGGTTATGTATATCAATCCATTAATTTGGTACCAGATCTCACGATGTATGAGAATATAGCTCTACCAGGTTTTGTGGCAGGCAGGCCAAAAAAAGAAGTAAAGGAAAAGGCTATGTCACTTATGAAGTTAATGAGCATCGATGGTCAACAAAGTCGGTTACCATCTCAAGTATCTGGAGGTCAGCAGCAAAGGGCAGCGATTGCCAGAGCCTTGATTAATTCTCCAGAAGTTATATTTGCAGATGAACCCACAGGATCACTGAATCAAGAACAGGGAACGGTTATTTTAGATTTATTGACCAAAATTAATAATGAGGGACAATCGATCGTTATGGTGACTCATGATATTAAGGCGGCTTGTCGTGCAGATCGTGTCATTCTTATACGTGATGGAGAGATTGGCGGTTGTTTGGAACTCGATAAATATAAGCCGGAAAACCAAAAAGATAGAGAAAATAAGATATTTCTATTCGTTTCCGGAAAGGAGTAACAACCTATGTACCCAGTATGGTTATTATGCAGTTCCAACCTTAGAAAGAAGAAGGTTCAAAACTTTTTTATCGCTCTGATCATTCTGCTCTCTTCTGTACTGCTGATGACGGCCGTAGCTGTAATAAATAATTCTGATGACGTCTATTTGAAAACACATAGTCAATTGGACGGAGCGCATCAAATCTTGAAAATTGAAAATGGATTGCATGATCCTTACAAGGTTGAGCAGTGGTGGGAGAATCAGCAAGGGGTTACAGTATCTAAGATTATGAAATATCAAAATGTAACTGGAGTTACTCACGAAGGACAGGATTATTCGAACGTCGATGTTATTATGATTGATGGGCCAGATCAGCCATCTGCTGTCGATCGATTGTTATTCGATCAAGGGGAAGAAACGGTTGAACCGCAATCCGGGACGGTATGGATTCCAACCACACTGGCGAGATCAAAGGGGATTCTGCTAGGGGATACGATAGGATTTAAGACGGAACAAGGTTCGCTTGAATTTAAGGTTTCGGCAATTGTTGTAGATATATCTTACAGTGCACCTTTCACATCTACTGCGCGTATATGGATGAATTCGAATAATTACCAGCAGAATCTTTCAGCTATGCATGACTCAGACAAGTTCATGCTTGGATTGAGATACGAGGATTATAACCAAAGTCAGACTTATTGGAGAGCTTTTGAAGAGGGATTGGGATCACCTTATCTAGAATCAAAAGCGGAGTATGAAGGCCTATCATCCTTTTACTTGATTACCAATAAACTTATTGGTTTTGTCATGATATTTCTTGCATTAATCATGACTGCTATCGCATTATACACGATTTACTTTACGATCTCAGATGAAATAATTTCCTACTATAAAACGATTGGGATATTAAAGTCGGTCGGTCTCTCATCAAGGAAAATCATTCGTGTCTTTGTGATACAATATACATTTCTTGCCGTAGTTGCAGTAATTCCGGGAATATTGCTCAGCTATCTTTTCTCGGATTTTATTATTGACAGTTCAGTCTCTTCGCTCAAAACAGGAACATCAGATATTAACGTACTGTCTATTGGTTTCTCATCGTTAATGGGTGCTCTAATTATCTTGATCATTCTTGGAGCAGCATGGTTATTCTCAAATAAAGCGAGAAAAATTGAGCCAGCACAAGCCATTCGTTACGGGATGTCCGAGAAGAAATCTGCACGGAAATCTTCCCTTCTGGGTAGAATGATTCTTAGTTTCGAACGCCTGCCAGTGACACTTGTCATCGGATTAAGAGGAATTCTCAAGAACATTCGCGGTTCGTCTTTGATGATTATCATCTCAGGTATGACTTCTGCAGTGCTGGTATTCGGGTTTATCTTTATTTACAGTATTATTTCAATTGGGCAAACCATACCCAAGTGGGGTTACGATTCTTCTGATATATCCATGCGTATTGATGATCCCTCGAAACTATCATTTGAACAATTACAAACAGAGTTTCAAGCAGATGAACGAGTTGCTAACTTTAGTAGATTTGGAGAATTAAATGGCATTATTCCTATTTCTGCTGATGTGTTAGAACAAGAACAGACTTCAATCGGAATTTATTTAACCGTACTAGATGGGAATTATGATGACACAGGTGTTGTTAATATAAAAGGACGGAATCCTAGCAATGGGGATGAAATCGCCATCGGAGTAAGTGTGGCTAAGAAGTTAAATAAAGAGATTGGTGATTCCCTCGAAATTTATATTCAAGGACAGCCGATTACCTTGAATGTTACTGGGATCTATCAGGCGATTGCGAATGGGTCGAATTCCGCTAGAATCAAGGCGGAAGCCGTTCAGAAGATTCAACCTAACTACAAAGATATGGATTCGTTCCTTATAAATTTGAGAGATGGAGAATCAGCAGACTTCTACGTGAAGGAATTAAATCAAAAATATGGAATCGCATTATGGACTGCGACACAGCAGACTTTGGTAGATGAAGTATTCTCTGAAGCCGTGACTATACTTGTAATTCCATTGGCCATCATGGGAATATTGTTCATTATGGTTACGTTCATTATCATTTACAGTGTAAGTCGCATAAATATTAAAAAGGAAAGTAAAACCTACGGTATTTATAAAACGTTAGGAATGACTTCAAGAAATATCAGAATGTCTATCACTTCAGGCATTTTTGTACTTTCACTAATTGGTGGGTTGGTAGGATCGCTGATTGGAATATTCGCACTTCCACAACTGCTTAATATGGTATTATCGGACTTTGGAATTGTAGATATACCGTTAATAATGAATTGGATAGGAATCATACTGATGGTGCCTATAAGTGCATTAGCAGCTGGACTCGGATCATGGATGGCCTCTAAATTGGTACAGAGAACATCTCCTAAAATCTTGACAATTGAATAAAAGAAGGTTCAAAAAAGCTGAAAATCAATAATTGATTTTCAGCTTTTTTGCGATTCATATTTATGATAGATTAATATAAAAAGAACAATATTTTACACTAATTTACATAAAAGTGCTTGTCTTTATATATTAAATAGATTAAGATAATACCAAATTCTTATATATTTAATAATTTTTAGTGGATACCTGCGATATTCTGTACGTCTTTGGTCGGACTCAAGGAATATCTTGGGAGGGACATAATACCTAATAGAAAGATTGGATAAGTATGTCTATTATTAGTCTACTATGGTGTGAACATTGATATTCATTGTTGTAAATGATAAGAGAAATGGGGTGGCTTGCATATGGATAATGTTGCTTGTTTATTTCCAGGACAAGGCTCTCAGTATGTTGGAATGGGTCAAAAGTTCTGGCAGGAGTATCCTCTTGCAAGAGAGCGGTTTGAAGAGGCTGAAGAAGTATTAGGATGGAATCTCCGTAAATGCTGCTTTGAAGGAGATCTCAGCGAATTAACACAGACCATGAATGCTCAACCCGCAATTCTAACTCTAAGCGTCATCTCGTACGATATTTACATGCAGGAGATTGGTGTTCTTCCTCGATGGCTTGCTGGACATAGTCTGGGGGAATATTCAGCCTTGGTATGTAGTAAGGCGCTTGCATTTTCTGATGCTGTGAAACTTGTTCGTGCACGTGGGAAGTTCATGCAGCAGGCTGCTACATCAGGTATTGGGGCTATGATTGCCGTTTCTGGGATGGATACAACTGATCTAGAAATATTATGTTTTCAGAATTCGACAGAAGCTGAACCAGTTGTTATCGCCTGTCGAAATACTGAGTTCCAGAATGTCGTTTCAGGTTCTAGAATTGCAGTGGATCGCCTAATCGACCAATTGGAAGAACGTAATGTGAAGTATTCATTTTTGCAAGTTAGTGGTGCATTCCATAGTCCTCTGATGGCTACAGCCGCTATAAATTTAGAACAAGAGTTAAAGAAATATACCTTTCAAGACTTCCAAATCCCCGTCATTTCCAATGTTACAGCTGAAGTATACGACAATCCTCTACAAGTTACTGAATTATTGAAGCAACAAATGACAATGCCTGTTCGATGGCATGAATCAATGAAATTACTGAATCGTACTGGAGCGAGTACTACAATCGAACTAGGACCAAAAACAATATTAAGCCAAATGATGAAAAAAGTAGTACCAGCGGTTCAATGTCTTTCATTAGATTCTCCATCTGATTTAAATCGACTTCGTTCTCTAGTAAACAATGCTGACAAGAACTACCTAGAAAGTTTAGAAAGTTACTTTACCGCTGCTACGATAACAAGAAATTACAATGACAATATAGCGGAGTACGAGCAAGAAGCACTTCCACTAATAGCACGTTTGAGAAAGTTGATACTAAATTTCAACGAAAGTTCACATAAGCCGGGACAATTACAAGTGATTGAAGCGAAGGAACTATTGAGATTAGTGCTGTTCATGAAGAAGTTGCCGGAGGATGAACAAAGAATTATTTACAATTCAGTCAAATAATTTTTCAGGGAGAGAACATATATATAACTATTCCGATAGAGGAGGAGAATAATGTTTACACTGAAATTCAAGAGTTTGACAGAAGTTATTGAAAATCGAAGTCTCATTCAAGATAAGGGAATTACTATTATAGGTGGTGAACAAGAAGAGGAGCTTGTTACTTATTATGATCTTTATCAGGAATCACTTGGGTTTCTTAATAAACTTCAGAAGCAAGGATTACAAGCTAAGCAAGAAGTTATATTCCAAATCGAAGATAATCGGAAATTCATTGTAGCTTTCTGGGCTTGTTTATTGGGAGGTATGATTCCAGTACCTATCAGTATCGGAAAGAATGATGAACACAAATGGAAAGTGTTAAGAATCTGGGATATTCTTAATCGTCCTTATATGATTGCTACACCCAAAGCTTTTGAGGAGATACATAAGTTTATAGACAAACAACAAGAGTATAATTCACATCATTCTATGAAGGGAAATATCATGATGATGGATGGTGAGTTAGGCCAACCGAAACAAGCGGAAATCTATATATCCCAACCGGAAGATATTGCATTTATTCAGTTTTCATCCGGATCAACAGGGGATCCTAAAGGGGTAACGCTGACACATCGGAATCTTCTCTATAATGCCTGTGGAATAATTCATAATACGGAAATTAACGAGCAAGATTCATTCTTGTCTTGGATGCCTCTCACTCATGATATGGGTTTAATTGCTTGCCATATTACACCTTTAGTGATGGGAATTTCGCAGTACTTGATGTCTACAGAATTATTCATTCGCAAACCAATCTTATGGTTACAGAAAGCGGATGAACACCGGATTACAATACTATCATCTCCAAATTTTGGATATAAATACTTCTTGACCTTTTTTAAACCGGAGAAGATTGGTCAATGGGATCTATCGTCTGTTCGTGTCATTTACAATGGAGCAGAACCAGTATCTGCACTATTATGTAATGAATTCTTAAGTACTTTAGAACCATATGGTTTAAAAAGAACTTCAATGCTTACGGTATATGGGTTAGCAGAGGCGTCTGTAGGTGCTGCAATTCCTATTCCAGGAAAAGAGTTCGAAACTTTGTTCTTACATCGGAATCATCTTAATCTAAACGAACAGGTTGTGGATGTGCCACAGGATGATCTAACAGCTGTCAGCTTCGTCAAACTAGGCAAAGCTATTAAATATTGTGAGATTAGAGTTTGCAATGAAGAGTATCAACCATTGCCTGAGAATATAATTGGGAACATACATATAAGAGGAGAAAATGTGACAAAGAAATACTATAACAACGAGTTATCAACATTAGCTGTTACGACTCCTGATGGATGGATCATTACAGGAGATCTAGGTTTTTACAGGGATAACGAACTTGTTGTTACTGGAAGAGCGAAAGATATTATTTTTGTGAATGGTCAAAATGTATATCCTCATGACATCGAGAGGGTAGCTGAAGAAATAAATAATGTTGAACTTGGTAGAGTGGCTGCGTGTGGTGTGTGGGACGACGAGCAGGATAAAGAGGATATTGTTTTGTTTGTAGTGACTAAGTGGAAGTTGGAGAAATTTATTCCGTTGGCGCAAGAGTTGAAGAAACATCTTTACAGTGTAGGTGGATGGGATATTAAACAGATTATTCCAATCCGACAAATGCCCAAAACTACTAGTGGCAAAGTACAAAGATACAAGCTGAGTAAACAATATAACGAAGGTGAATATACGGACATTACCCGACAACTAGAGTCTTTGATCACTGCTGAGTCCATTCAACACGAAGTTCAAAATATTCATGATATCGCTATTCATGATATTGAAGAACAACTACAGCAAATTTGCAGAGATATATTGAAGCGGGAACGTATCGGCCTTCACGAAAGTTACTTTGATCTTGGGGCAAATTCTATCCAATTAGTACAAATATCGGAACGAATTGAGAATAAATTTGGAATATCTTTTGCAGTAACAGATTTATTCGCCTACCCGTCCCTTGCTCATCTTGCGAAGCATCTCTTTTCACAGATCGCAGAGAGTAAGGATCTACAGAGTGAACTTTCACATTCAACGAGTGAGGATGATATTGCAATTATTGGAATGGCCTTTCGCTTGCCTGGGGCTTCAACGAAAGAACAACTATGGAATAATCTGTGTGTTGGTGTTGATTCCATTCAACCTCTAAATTTCAAGCGCAAGCAGGACGCCAAACATTATCTATCTGTTCTTCAATGGGATAAGCCGGAAAGTGACTATGTTGAGGGTGGATATCTAGACGAGATTGATACTTTCGATTATTCATTCTTTAGAATGAATCCGAAGGAAGCCGTCATGATGGATCCAAATCAGAGGCTTTTTTTGCAAAATGTATGGCATACCCTTGAAGACGGTGGTTATGCTGGTAAACAATTACAAGGAAGGAAAGTTGGGGTATATGCAGGGTATTCCAAGGTTGGTTATGACTACGAAAGGCTAGTATCCAAATGTAATCCAGATTCATTACAGCAGTATATAGTGGGTAATCTACCTTCAGTTTTAACCAGCCGAATCTCGTATTATCTTGATTTGAAAGGGCCTGCTGTTACGGTTGATACGGCCTGTTCATCATCTCTTGTTGCTGTACATTTGGCGTGTAAAGCCATTCAGCAGGGAGACTGCGAGATGGCCATTGCAGGTGGAGTCAATACTACTCTTCTACCGATCCCATTGGGGTTAGATATGGAATCGTCTGATGCACGTGCCAGAACTTTTGATGCTCAATCTGATGGAACCGGTGTGGGTGAAGGCGTGGCTTCTATACTGCTTAAGCCATTGAACAAAGCCATCGAAGATGGGGATCATGTATATGCAGTAATTAAAGGTAGTGCAATCAATCAAGACGGTACAACGGTAGGAATAACGGCTCCCAATCCTATCGCACAATCAGATGTTGTGGAAGCGGCTTGGAAAGATGCTAGGATACATCCAGATACACTCACTTTTATTGAGGCTCACGGAACAGGTACAAAGCTTGGAGATCCAGTCGAAATTAGTGGTTTAACACGAGCGTTCAACAAATATACGAAGAGGAAACAATTCTGTGCTATTGGGTCAATCAAAACGAACATCGGACATTTATTCGAAGCGGCTGGCATTGCAGGGCTAATCAAGGCTACTCTGATGTTGAAGTACGCCAAGAATCCCCCGTTGCTTCATTTTAATAAGCCGAATCCGAATATACATTTTGAGAACTCTCCTTTCTATATTGATAGAACGGGTGTTCAGTTTACGAAGAGTGATCAACCGCTTCGTGGCGGTGTAAGTGCATTTGGGTTTAGCGGTACGAATGCACATGTTATATTGGAGCAATTTGTTGAACCTGTACAATTGAATCCTAAGGAAAAGGAAGACTGTTACGTCTTTACATTATCGGGCAAGACGGAAGAAGCGCTTCAACAACTGGTATCCATGTATCGATCAGATTTGATTGAACAAAAATCTGAGGATTTGGATGATATTTGTTTCACAGTAAATACAGGTAGAACACATTGGGAAAGAAGGATTGCTATTATATGTCCAAGTCGTGATGTTCTATTGAAGCAGTTGGAGAGTATTTCTGCAGGAGACCTGCAGATCGAAGGAGTATACCGTGGTCACTATTCAATAATTCCTGATTCATATGCACCTTCTTTTCCAGGTGCAATTAGTGAGACTTCTCTTAAGAATATACAGGAACAAGTGGATAAATATCTCCCATCCGTTGGTAATTCAGAGCGCTTGCAACAGGAACAATTACACACTATTTGTGAGCTTTATGTTCAGGGAGCGAGCGTGGACTGGAATACATTGTATGGCTCGAAAGCAATGAAGAAAGTTCCACTTTCTTTATATCCTTTTGCACGGAATCGATACTGGATTGAGGGAGGAATAGAATCCCCTGCGGTGATTTCTACAAATGGCAATGACCTGAATTCTAGGGGGGATGTTGAGGATGGTTCCCCATTTCAAACACAAATATCAGATGCTCTGATGAATATTGTGAGCAGGGCTTCTGGTCTGGAACTGACTGTGGGAGATATCAACACACACTTTCTCGAAATGGGACTGGATTCAATTATGTTGGTGCAAGTTAGAAAGGAAATTTCTGATAAGTTTAATATCCATATCCCTTTGGAGAACTTTTTTGAGACAGTCACTAATTTGTACAATTTAGAACAATATATTTCCAGTGTGGTTACTCCACACCTGCAAGTCGCAGCCACGGTCACAGCCACAGCGAATGTAGTGAAACATAATGACTCTATATTTAGCACTGAAGAGAAGATTGTACTTGGTAATATACCGAAGAAAGACTTGAAGGCTGACCAACAAGATCAGGCTCAAGGGATGAGCGAAAGTTTACCTTCTGCTAGGCAAGGAAGTCTGGACCATGTTATTTCACAACAATTAACGCTAATGAACGAACAGAATCTTCGATTCAGCCAATTAATGTCACAGCAACTAGATGCCTTGAAACAATGCGCCACACAACAATTTCGTGCTGATTCAAATGAAATTTGTTCAGCTCCTGAAATCCAAATTGCTCCTTCTAGGAGTAACATATCGAGTGAATCTGAATTGGTTTCTAAGCCATTTGTTCCGTATCAACCGATCAGCCTTGATATGTTGAGTGGTTTTACTAACAAACAACAAATTTACATGAATCATTTCTTGGCTGATTACCAACACAGAACACTGAAATCCAAACAGCTTACTCAAGCGACTCGATTTGTGCATGCTAATAATCGGAACGCTTCAGGATTTCGTTTATACTGGAAGGAAATGGTGTATCCGATCATTGCTGAGAGCTCGAAAGGATCCAGGATGGTGGATGTCGATGGCAATGAATATATTGATTTAACGATGGGTTTCGGTGTTAATCTATTTGGTCATAATCCCGAATGGATTCAAGAGGAATTGACTTTAAATGCTGGACGGAATCTGCCTCCTCTCGGTCCCATGTCTAATCAAGCAGGGGAAGTTGCCTCATTAATCTCAGAAATGACTGGGGTTGAACGTGTAGCCTTTTACAATTCTGGTACGGAAGCAGTGATGGTGGCTTTACGCTTAGCTAGAGCAGCGACAGGACGTAATAAAGTGGTTATCTTCTCGGGTTCATATCATGGAACCTTTGACGGTGTGCTCGGAGTTGCCAATCCGACACCAAATGAAGCAGGGGCAATACCTATGGCACCTGGCATTGCGTCAAATTACCTACATGATGTGCTGATGCTGAATTATAACCATCCTGAATCTCTGGATTATATTAGTAATCATGCTCATGAACTAGCTGCTGTACTGGTAGAACCAGTGCAGAGTCGTAGACCGGATATTCAACCTACCTCCTTCTTACAGCAACTTCGTGCCGTGACTGCGGAGGCTGGTGTTGCGCTAATCTTTGATGAGGTTATTACAGGATTCCGAATAGCACTTGGTGGAGCACAAGCATGGTTCGGGATTCAAGCTGATCTCGTTGTATACGGAAAAATTGTAGGCGGTGGACTACCAATCGGGATCGTTGCAGGTAAAGCTCGATTTATTGATCCTGTGGATGGGGGAGTGTGGTCATTCGGAGATGATTCTTATCCTGTAAATGCCGAACAGAAGACCTTTGTAGGAGGTACATTCTGTACACACCCACTAACGATGAATGTTTCACTTAAGGTCCTTCAATATTTGAAATCGCAGGGATCACAAATGTACGAGGGTCTGGATCAGAAAGCGGCCTATTTAATAGACGAATTGAACCTTTATTTCAAGAATGAGCATGTACCGATTCATATGATAAGATATGGAACGTTATTCCGCTTTGTGTCATATGGAGATATTGAAATATTCTATTATCATCTTATTCATAAAGGAATCTACATTTGGGAAGGACGCAATTGTTTCCTATCAACTGCGCATACCATGGATGATATCCAGAATATTATTCAGGCGGTTAAGGAAACAGTAGTGAATTTGCGAGGTGGAGGATTTTTGCCACCATCTCCTGATACCCCAGATGGTGGTGGATCGGGAATCCGCTCGGGCAGTGGAGCGAACCGTGAAATAGATGTAGTACCTTCAATATTCGGAGAAAGCTCTGGTGAAAAGCAATTCCCATTATCTAAGGAACAGAAACAAATGTGGATCGCTTCAGAATCCAATGAATTAGCATCAACAGCACTTCATCAGTCTGTTGTATTAAACATGCAATTGAAACTAGATTTGGAGAAGCTTCATCAAGCGATTCAGATCATCATGGATAGACACGAAGCATTAAGAACCATTGTCAATCTGGATGGGGAGACTCAACATGTATTGAGCACTCCTGTGATTGATATCGAAGTGCACCATACAATGATGTCTGACGGTGATAAGCAAGATAAGGAATATGCAGTATGGCTGGAATCAGAAGCTGCGAAGCCTTTTGATCTGAAGTCGAAGAGTCCATTGTTTCGGATTTCATTGTTCAAAGTATCAGATATGGAGCATAACGTATTGCTCACCTTCCACCATCTACTTTTGGATGGTTGGTCTATTGCTTTATTTATTGGTGAGTTGGAGAAATCATACACCGCACTGGTAACTGGTAAATCTCTGAAGCTTCCGAGTGCTGAACAGTTTAGCTCTTTCACTGTCTGGCAAGAAACTTTGATGGAAGGGGATCATGCAGAAGTAGCAATAGATTTCTGGCAAAAGCAGTTCAATCAAAAGTCTTCCCAAATATGTATCCCTTCGAAAAGCGCGGGAATTGTACAAGGATCATTTAATAGTCAAAGATATTCTATTGCACTTAACAAGGGTTTAACTACTGCATTGAAACAATTCAGTATCCATACAAAAAATAGTTTGTTTGTAACGATGTTAGCGGCCTATAAAGTGTTTCTGCATCGGATCACAGGTCAGGAAGATCTAGTCTTGGGTATACCGACTGCTGGGCAGTCTCATATGGGTCAATATTGCCTAATGGGGAACTGCGTGAATCTATTACCTCTTCGTAGTGAAATCAAAGGTCGATATTCATTTGTTGATTATCTAACTACGCTGAAGCACCAGATGCAAACATGGGAAGAACACCAACAAGTATCTTTTGCACATATATCTGAAACCCTGTTGGGGCTGAAAATACCTGCAATCAATGTACTATTTAATATGGATAGACCCGTTCGTCGTTTGCAATTTGCCAATCTGGAGACAAGGATATTACCGATTGCGGCGCAGCATTCACACTATGATCTATTCTTAAATGTAACGGAAATAGACAATGAATTGTGGTTAGATTTCGATTATAGTCTGGATTTAGTCGATAGGGATACTGTTTGTGAATGGGCGCAATGCTTTGTTCAGCTCCTTCAAGTTGTATCGTCTGATGGAGAGCAACTTATTAATCAGATACCAGTCATTACAGAACAACAGCACCATGATTTAGAGAGATTGTGGAAACTTCGCATGAATGACGTTATTAACATGCTAGAAAGTAAACCAATGATAGTTGACATAGATAGCATCCAGAAGATCAGGGTGAATGATCAATATGCACAACCTGCTATTTACGGAATTGTCGGTGAAATTCAGGTTTACACTGACAGATGGATACAAACGGGGTACCTAGCCAGTAATAAGAAAGACGGGACAATTGAGTGGAGGGGACAGGCTGATCGAATTGTAAATATACGGGGACGTCAAGTGAACTTATATGCACTAGAGATGTTTATTTCTTCGCTATTTTATGATAAGGATTGTTTCGTTTCAGAAAGGGAAACTGTGCTAGAAACGTATAATCCCTCTCAAACACAATCAGGTGAATTAAGTGTGTATCTTGTTTCCTCCGAGTCTGCAGGAGACATTAGAAACAAGCTAAGGGATAAGCTTCAAGATTACTTAATGCCAAGGTATATCCTTCCAGTGGAACAGATCCCTAAACATCCGAATGGGGAAGTTAATGTAGAATGTTTGCCTCGATCGATTACTCAGGATGAAGGAATAGAGTCACTGACAGCTACGGAAGAGCAACTATTACAAATATGGAGAGATATTCTAGGTTTATCTACCATATCGCAGTATGAGGATTTCTTCTTCCTAGGTGGAAATTCCTTGAAGGCTACTATTCTTTTATCACGAATATACGAAGAATTTAACATACAGATCCCATTAAGCCAATTTCTTATCCATAGGACGGTTGAAGAACTAGGGAATTATATCGATGGAGCGGATGCAGATGGATTTGTAAGAATACCATTTGCACCCATTCAACAGTCATACTCATTGACTCCAGCGCAACAAAGGGTGTTTATAGTTGAACAACTAGAAGCTGGAAGCATGGTTCATCACATTCCTGGTTACATCAAGATCAATGGTCTATTAAATCATGAACGTTTGTTCGAAGCGATACAACACATGGTGGATCGACATGCCATGCTACGTACATACTTCAAGATTCATGAAGATCAGCTTGTACAGGTAATTACAGACACAATAGATGTATCGATACCTGTGGTTTCTTTAGATCATTCTCAATGGAATGAGGATGAAGTGATGAGTAAGTTCGTCCGCACTTTCGACTTAGGTCAAGCACCTTTATTCCGGGCAGAGTTGCTGATGCTGGGAGACGAAGAAAGTGTTTTACTATTGGATATGCATCATATCATTTCGGATGGATTTTCTATGGCGGTATTTATGAAAGAACTAATGGCGGCTTATCAACAGGATCCTCTACCAGAAATGAAGATCCAATATCAGGATTTCGCACATTGGCAGCAACACTTCTTGGACAGTGAGCAAATGAATCAACAGAAATACTATTGGCTGGAGCAGTTTAGCGGGGATATTCCCGTTTTAAATATGCCGACCGATTATCATCGTCCGCAACAACTTAGCTACAAAGGTGCCCGAATTACTCACATGCTAGATGTAGCATTAAGTAACCGGTTGAATGAATTGGCACAAGAAACGGAAACAACGCTATTTATCATCATGTTCACCGCATACAAACTGTTGCTACATAAGTATACTGGCCAGGAAGATATTGTTGTAGGGACTCCAATGTCGGGTAGAAATCATCCGGATTTGGAACGGTTAATTGGCATCTTTATTAATACAGTTTCCATTCGTAGCTATCCTCAAGCTAATCTGTCATTCACACAATTTGTAACACAGATTAAGGATCAGGTGCTTCAGGCTTACGACAATCAAGAATATCCGTTCGAACAACTGGTTGAACAATTGAACGTGAACAGAGATATAAGTAGAAATCCGTTGTTTGACACGATGTTCATTATGCAGAATATGGAGTTACATGAAACGAATAGCAAAGGATTGACTTGGATTCCTTCAGAATTTAATCCAGGCGTGTCGCAGTACGATATCACATTCAGTGCTGAAGATCGCGATCAGAGGATTACACTTCATGTCGATTACAGCACTTCGCTTTTTGCAGAGGAAACCATGCGGAGAATGGCTGAACATTATATTCAAATTCTGGAATCGGTATGTAAGTATCGTGATACCACATTATCGCAGATTAAGATGATTTCTCCTGTGGAAGAAGAGAAATTAATTCATGAATTTAATGATACTTTCCTGGAATATAACAAGCATATGATGATTCACGAGACTTTTGAAAGACAAGTAGCGAATACACCTGATGCAATATCCCTAATCTGTGGACAACGGCTAATGACATATCGTGAACTACATGAAAGGTCAAACCAATTAGCCCACTTTTTGCAGAAAAAAGGAGCGAAACGGGGGAGTATAGTCGGAGTTATGGTCGACCGTTCTGAAGAAATGATCATAGCGATCCTAGGAGTTCTCAAAACGGGAGGAGCCTATCTTCCGATTGACCCTGAATATCCTGACCAACGGATTAAATACATGCTATCCGATAGCGGAGCCACCTTACTATTGTCACAATCACATAGCCATGTTCCTGTTCAAGGTCAAGCGCTTAGGATATGTATAACTGATGAAGCGATTGCGCTAGAAAGCATAGATCAATTGCAGAATGTGAACTCATCCGAGGATCTGGCTTATCTTATCTACACTTCCGGTTCAACTGGAAACCCAAAGGGAGTTATGATTTCGCATAGCGCCGTACAGAACTTCATGGCAGCTATGTGTGCTGAAATCCCCTTTGAGGCGAACAAAACTATTCTGGCTTTGACGACGATTTCCTTTGATATCTTTGTCCTGGAAACACTGCTACCGCTTTGTCAGGGTATGAGGATTGTTATTGCGGATGAAACACAGCAAACGGATGTGAACGCTCTATATAAGATGATTACCGAACATCGTATAGATATGTTGCAGACGACACCATCTCGATTAAAAATGCTGTTAACCGGGGATAAGGAAGGTTCCTTTTTGTACCAGGTCAAGGAAATCATGATAGGTGGCGAAGCATTGCCAGCTTCCTTGCTAGAAGGAATTCGTAATGTTGAGAATTTGAAAATATACAATATGTATGGACCAACAGAAACGACGGTGTGGTCATGTGTAAGTGATGTGACGAATAAAGCGGTGGTTGATATAGGTAAGCCCATAGCGAACACCAGAGTGTATATCGTAGATCAACATAATCAACTTCAACCTATAGGAGTGCCTGGAGAACTGTGCATTGCAGGTGATGGTTTGGCTAAAGGTTATCATCTGAGGAATGACTTGACGGAGGAGAAATTCATTCCATGTCCTTTTGTAGAGAATGAAGTTATGTATCGCACTGGTGATCTGGCCAAATGGACACCTCAAGGAACTCTTGAATACTTGGGAAGAATGGATTTTCAAGTAAAAATCCGAGGATATCGTATTGAGCTTGAAGAAGTGGAGAAAGCGTTGCTAAGTCTAGATGGTGTTCAGGGGGCTGTAGTTGTCCCTCGTGAAGATGAATCTGGAACACCATTTCTATGTGCGTACGTACAGGTAGTAGAAGAGATAAGTATTGGCAAGTTACGGGTTGGACTTTCCCAACTGTTGCCGGAATATATGGTTCCGACATCTTATATGATCATGGAACAATTGCCTTTGACACCGAACGGGAAAATTGACAAAAAGTCACTACCTGAACCTGAAATTGTGCATAACAAGCAAGAATATATGCCACCAGAGAATAAATTACAGGAGCAATTGGTAGCCATGTGGCAAGAAGCACTATCTATTCCGTGTATTGGGATAAGTGATCATTTCTTTGAGATAGGCGGACATTCCTTGAGAGCAACGATGCTGGTTGCCCGCATCAATCAAGAACTTCATGTAGATATGCCTCTCCGTGAAATATTCAAACATCCGACTGTTAAACAAATGGCCAAATGGATAGAGAGTGCAAAGATCGAAAAGATTACGGTGATTCCACAGGCTTCAGAAAAGCCATATTATAAGGTCTCTCCCGCGCAGAAAAGATTGTTTGTCGTACAACAGTTAGATCCAGATAGTACGGCTTATCATATGACTGCAGCGATGAAACTAGAGGGTGATTTAGATCGGACTAGGTTGCAGCACACGCTACAGCAGCTCGTTGCACGGCATGATGCTTTTCGAACATCTTTTCAATTAATAGAAGATATCCCTGTGCAATGTATTGAACCTACCCTTAAGTTTGAAATTGAAGATTTAGGTCAGGTACGGACTGAAGATATGGATGAACTTGTGGAAAGGTTTGTACGTCCATTTGATCTAAGTAAAGCGCCTCTGTTTAGAGTAGGATTAGCGAGTATAGGATTAGAGTCATCTGTATTGCTAATGGATATGCATCACATTATTTCAGATGGAACATCCATTCGCATCATAATAGAAGAATTTAATCAGATCTATCAAGGTAAAGTATGTGGTCATCAGGAAATTCAATATAAGGATTACTCCGAATGGTTGAACAATGGTCTGGATAATGATCAAGGGCAGCAGCAGTATTGGTTGGATCAATTTCAAGGTGAAATACCCGTATTGGAAATGCCAACAAACTTCCCACGCCCATCCTTGCAGACATTTGACGGGGCACAGGTTGAATTCACGCTTAATCTCGAGGAAACCAGGCAGTTAAAGACTATCGCGAATGATACGGAAACGACACCATATATGATTCTGATGGCAGCATTTCATGTTCTTCTTGCTCGTTATAGTGGCCAGGAAGATATCATAGTGGGATCGCCAGTGGCGGGAAGACAACGTTCCGAGCTTCAGAATATGGTTGGTATGTTGGCCAATACGATAGCTTTACGTAGCCAACCTAAGGGAAGTGAAACTTTCCAAAATTACCTTATGGAAATGAAGGAACGGGTATTAGATTCCCTTGATCATCAGGACTATCCTTTAGAGCAACTGATAGAACATTTGCAACTCAAACGAGATATTAGCCGTAATCCATTGTTTGATATCATGTTTACTTTTCAGAATATTGAAGTGGATGAATTCAGCTTAGAAGGAATAAACATCCAGTCATATGATTTACAGGTGCGCAAGACCAAATTCGATATCTCATTGACAGCACAAGCGAATGGAGAATGTATCTCGTTTGATTTTGTCTATGCACAGCAGCTTTATGAGCGGGATTTCATTATGATGCTTGCTGAGCATTTCTTGACCATTGTGCGTGTTGTGATCTCACAAATCGACATCACTCTTGCCGAAATCGATATTCTTTCTCCACAGGAAAAGCAGGAAATTATTAATGATTTTAATGATACGGATCTACCATTTTCTTCACAACGTACATTTATTCAGATGTTTGAACAACAAGTTGACCAGACATCTAACCATTCTATAATCTGCGGTGAGGATCGTCTCACTTATGTGGAATTAAATCGTATAGCGAATCAATTGGCAGGTGAGCTTCAAACTATACTGAACTCTTCAAGTGATTCAACTAGCACACAGCCTGTCATCGCTCTAAAGGCCGATTATCGACTCGAAACGATTGTAGGGATACTGGCTATTCAAAAAGTTGGTGCGGCATTCATGCCGATTGATCCCCAATTTCCAGTAGAACGAATGGACTTTATGATCCAAGACAGTGAATCTATGGTTCTCCTAACTTATGCTGAAGAGACAGAAAGTACTCTAGCTAGCATTAACACACTCTACCTTGACGATGTGCTAAGTTACACCGGAGAAGATAATAATGTCATTGTGGATTCAAATCCAGAGGATCTTATGTATGTGATCTACACATCTGGGACGACAGGGCAACCCAAGGGCGTTATGGTCGCGCAACAGAATGTAGTCAACTATATTCAGTGGTTCGTCAGAAATTTCGATATACATGATCAAGATAGGACCGTACTTCTCTCTTCACTAAGTTTCGATCTGGGGTATACAGCTTTATTATCCGCACTTACTCAAGGATGCGAACTTCATATTATGAAGAGGCATGATTATGTGGATCCAGTATTTATGCAGAAATATATATATGAACACAGAATTACGTACTTGAAAGCAACACCTTCCATGTTTCATTTGTTGATCCACAAGGAAGCGGGAATAAGCGACGATAGTTCGTTTAGGTCATTGAGACTAATTGTACTAGGAGGAGAGAAGATCAATGACTCCGATATAGGAACGTACCATGAACAGTATCCAGAAACAGTTATCATTAATCACTATGGCCCAACCGAAGCAACGATAGGATGCATTGCGTCACCTATTGACTATAAACATATCCGGGAATATAAGCATCAACCCGTACTAGGCAGACCGATTTCCAATGCCAAAGTATACATTATGAATCGGTATGGTAAGCTCCAACCCATTGGAATACCTGGAGAATTAGTAGTTGCTGGTGCTGGAATAACACGAGGATATTTGAATAATCCGAATCTGACAGACGAGAAATTTATACCTAATCCTTTCGGGTCACCAGGGAAAATGTATAGAACGGGAGATATCGCTAAGTGGACGACCGATGGAAGAATTCAATTTATAGGCAGATCTGATCATCAAGTTAAGATTAGAGGCTACCGGGTTGAGTGCTCTGAAATTGAGCAACGACTGTTGGAACATCACGATATTCAAGAAAATGTGGTGATCGCGAAGGAAGAAGGATCTATGTTATACCTCGTTGCCTATATCGTTAGTGATCCTCCGTTGGATACAGTTGAAGTTAAGCAATGGATAGCCGCAGCTCTTCCAGAATATATGGTTCCTGCAAATATAGTCTTCATGGATCACATACCGTTAAATCCGAATGGAAAGGTAGATGTGCGGGCACTACCGGAACCTCATCAAGAAGGAAATGATGAACTTCCATATGTTCTACCTTCAAATGAGGTGGAGTCAGCCTTGATCCAAGTATGGGGCGAGATATTAGGTCTACAACAGATCGGAACAGATCAGAATTTCTTCGAGTTAGGCGGAGATTCAATCAAGGCGCTACAGATATCCTCCAGATTGTTACGCTATGGCTTGAAGATGGAGGTGCGCCACTTGTTCCAGCATCCGAGAATACAACAATTAAGTAAATATGTCCAATCGGTTAAGGTGAAAAGTGATCAAGGGATTGTGACTGGCCCAGTCGAATTAACCCCAATTCAAATGCGTCTATTCGAGCAAAAGTGGGAGAATATACAGCATTACAATCACGCAGTCATGTTGTTAAACCGTAATCGCTTTGATGAAGAGGGGATAAGAGCCACCCTAACTACATTAATTGAACATCATGATGCTTTAAGAATGAAATTTACGTTTGACGGAAATACCGTTCTGCAATTTAACCGAGGAATAGAAGAACCCGGTTACGAACTTATCGTTATAGATTATAAGGATGAACAACTAGATGAGGAAGTAAGGATTGATATGGAGAGACAGGCAGAACAGATTCAAGCTTCTATGCGTATTGGGGAAGGGGCTCTGTTGAAGGCAGCATTGTTTAAGACGGCAATTGGAGATTACTTACTGCTCGTTATTCATCATCTTGTTGTAGATGGGGTGTCTTGGAGATTTATCCTGGAAGACCTTGAAACAGGTTATTCCCAGTTTATCCAGAAGCAGTCGATAAGACTTCCAGACAAAACAGACTCGTATCAGAGATGGGCGGAACAGTTAGTTGAATATGCGAGCAGTAAGAAAATGATGGAGGAAATACATTATTGGCACCAATGCGAGCAAACAGAGGTTAGAACTTTACCTAAAGATAAATTAGTGAACATTCGAACATCGAGGGAAAATGTCACAGCAACCATTAAGCTTGACTTGGGTACCACTCATAAGCTTCTCAATGAAGTGAATCAAACCTATAACACCGAAGTCAATGATATTCTACTCTCCGCATTACTCCTAACAATGTATGAATGGATTGGAGGAGATCAGAATGTTGCGGTTCATCTGGAAGGGCATGGACGAGAAGAGATGATAGAACAGATAGACCTGTCAAGAACAGTGGGCTGGTTCACGTCAATCTATCCTATACTACTCAATCTCTCCTATGCTTCGGATATAAGTCATTGCATTAAATCGATCAAAGACGATCTACGTCGTGTACCTAACAAAGGAGCGGGATACGGAATCCTGAAATCACTTACTTTGAGGGGCTTCCAATCAGAGATACCGTTACAGTTCAATGTACAGCCAGAGATTATTTTCAATTATTTGGGACAGTTCGACCAGTTGCTTCAATCAGATCATCTTGAGATTTCAGATCTCGGCACCGGAACGGAGATCGGTCCAGATATGGAGAAACGATATGCCCTTGAATTTAACGGAATGATTATTCAAGGAGAACTGGTCATGGATATTCATTACAACAAGGATGAGTACCGCCAAGAAACGGTCGAACGATTGGCGAAGTCTTACAGTACTCACTTGCAAGACATCATCAATCATTGTTCAGAGAAGGAAACATCGGAGAATACTCCAACTGATTTCCACTACAATAAGTTGTCTCAACAGCAGCTCGATAGAATATCGAAGTCAATCCAATTGAAGTTGTAATAGATAATATATGGCATGAAAAATAATTCCAATATATTTCGGGAGTGTTGATGCATTGAAACATGAAATTGAGAATATTTACACATTAACACCGCTACAGGAAGGAATGCTTTATCATGCCCTTCTTGATCCTCAATCCACAGCGTATTTCGAACAACTTACTTTCACTTTGCAAGGTCAAATTAATATTTCGCAGTTTGAGAAGAGCTTTAACATGCTAATCCAGCGATATGAAGTATTAAGAACTGTGTTTGTATTTAAAGAATCAGAACAACCCTTGCAGGTTGTTCTGCAGAATGTTGACACTAGCATTCATGTTATCGATATGACCGAATTTGAATATGAGGAACAGCAAGATGTTATATCACAATTTAAGCAACAGGATAAGAAGAATGGATTTGACCTTCAACAAGATGTGTTGATCAGGTTGGCACTTCTCCGCACTGGCGCTGAAGAATACAAGGCGGTAATGAGTTTCCCTCACATTATTATGGATGGCTGGTGCCTGGGTATTATTGCCACTGAATTGTTTGGGATTTATTCGGCCTTAGAGCAAGATGTCCCTGCACCGTTGAATGATAAGTATCCATATAGTGACTATATTGCTTGGTTGGTGAAACAGGATCAAGAGAAAGCACTGCAATATTGGTCCGATTATTTAATCGATTTCGAAGACCAGACCCAGGTTCCTATGCAACATAAATCGCTAGCAGAGCAAGGATTTGAGTACAGAAGACATTCATTTCAATTTAGTAAGGAAGTTACTCGGGGGTTGGAAAAACTCGCAGTTGACCATCAGGTTACATTAAGTACGGTCTTCCATGTCATGTGGGGGATGTTAATGCAGAAATATAATCACATAGATGACGTTGTGTTTGGAACAGTTGTTTCAGGTAGACCTTCTGAGGTTGCAGGTATAGAAGATATGGTTGGATTATTTATCAATACAGTACCCTTGCGTGTGAAAATAAGCGAGGGAACGTTGTTCTCTGAGCTCTTACAAGATGTGCATGCGGCAATGATAGAGGCGAACGTAAATAGTCACGTTTCATTAGCAGAAATTCAGTCTTTCACCGATCTGAAACAGCACTTAATTCAACATATTGTCGTATTTGAGAATTATCCGCTAGATTCCTCGCTCCTTAATGACAGTGGAGAGGGGAACAAGATCTCTATCTCGGATTTCGAGATGGAAGAGCATGCGAATTACGATTTTGATATATCCGTTTTTCCGCAGGAAGAATTGGAAGTTCAATTCACTTACAACGGTTTATTATACGAAGAATCCTTTGTTCAACGGATCGAGGGACATCTGATGCAGATGGCACATCAGATATTAAGAGATGCCGATAAAGAAGTTTCAGCTATCGATATCCTAACAGACAATGAAAGAACTCAGATTCTGCAGGGATTTCATTTAAATGAACCGGAATATCATCTGGATAAGACAGTCTCACAGCTCTTTGAAGAGCATGCACGTATCCAACCTCATGCGATTGCAACCCGATATCGGGGTACCCACTTGACCTATGATGAATTAAATAAAGAGGCCAATTGCCTTGCGAGGTGGCTAGTCAATCAGGGTGTCCAACGAGGGGATTTTGTGGGGATCATGATGAAACGCTCACCACTGATGCTGAAGAGTATTCTAGCGATCTGGAAAGCAGGAGCCGCATATATTCCACTGGATGTCCATTATCCCGAAGAACGCATTATTTCCATTATGGAAGATTCCAATGCAGCCCTGTTGTTGACGGAATCAGACTGTGGATCGGAATCATTACAACAACGATATGGTACAAAATGGGTCGAATTAGACATCAATAATGAACATAATAGGCATGAGAATTCAAGCAACCTGAATCTTCCAGTTGATCTTCGTGATCTAGCCTACTGCTTGTTTACATCAGGTTCAACAGGTCAACCGAAAGGAGTGATGATAGAGCAACTGGGGATGCTGAATCATATTATGGCTGAACGGGATGCTCTTGAATTATCCAACCAACTCATCTTTGCGCAGAATGCCAATCATTGCTTCGATATATCTGTTTGGCAATTCGTATGCGCGCTAGCATTGGGTGGGACGACGAGTATTATTCCTGACGAGATCGTATTGAATCCACAGCAATTCATTGAGTTGATTCATTCAGACAAGATAACTTTACTTGAGGTTGTTCCATCCTATTTATCCTTGCTAATGGACCATATTGAGCAACAGTCAATCCATCTTGATCATCTGGAACTTCTCATGATTACTGGGGAAACGGTGACACCAACAATCATACAGAGATGGTTCAGTTTATGTCCACATATTCCAATAATCAACGCTTATGGACCGGCTGAAGCTTCTGATGATGTATGCCAATATAGACTAGATCGCTCTCCAATAGGAGTAGAGAAGATTTCAATTGGAAGGCCCTTATCTAACATTCAAATGTACATTGTAGATCAGCACATGCAGTTATGTCCTGAAGGAATCACGGGTGAGATTTGTGTGAGTGGGATTGCAGTGGGCAGGGGATATTTGAATCAGCCTGAGAAGACATTGGAAGTGTTCCAAGATGATCCATTTGCTAATCAATTGGGTGTACGTATGTACAGAACAGGAGATTTAGGCAGATGGTGTGTAGATGGTCAGATTGAGTTTGAAGGCAGACGTGACCATCAGGTTAAGATTAGGGGATTTCGTATCGAATTAGGGGAAATTGAGAACACTCTATCTTCCCATACGAATGTTAGAGAGGCGGCAGCTGTAGCGTGGCAAGATGCAGGTGATCATTATTTATGCGCTTATTTCACAAGTGACCAAGAGATACCCGAGAACGAGATTAAATCGTACCTAAGCCACTTTCTACCAGAGTATATGATACCTGTTCATCTCATCCGTCTGGAAGAGATACCTTTGAATATGAATGGTAAAATTGACCGAAAAAGGTTACCGCGTCCAGTCGATAATGCTAAGCCTATGTGGATTGCTCCACGTAACGCAACAGATGAATTATTGTGTGGTATCTGGAAAGACGTGCTAGGCCAACAGCTTGCTGGAATTCAGGACAATTTCTTCGATTGCGGTGGACATTCCCTAAAGGCAATTATTATGGTATCCAAAATTTATAATCAATTAAATGTAAATGTAACCGTTCGTGATATATTCCGGCTCCCTACTATTCAGGAATTGTCTGATTATATATCTGAATTGACCGAAAGTATCGTTGAATCTATTCCTGTTATGGAACAACAAGCCTTTTATCCAGTAAGTTCAGCTCAAAAAAGGATGTTCATTCTTTATGAGTTAGAAGATCATAATAGTGTCGCATACAATATGTCAATGACATATCTAGTTAAGGGTGAATTGGACTGGGAACATTTCGAAAAATCCGTACAAGCACTGATTCGACGGCATGAAGTGTTGAGGACACAATTTGAGACGATAGATGATGAAATTGTGCAAAGAATACTGTCTGAAACTCCATTTGATATACAGAGAACGGATCTATCGAAATCACCGAACCTGATAGACAACGTGATTCAATCTTTCGTCCGACCTTTTAATCTGTGTCAAGCACCACTACTTCGAATTAAAGTCGTACAAACTGAAGATAACGAATACTATCTATTGGTCGACATGCACCATATTATTTCAGATGGACTAACAGGTCAGATCATTGTCCAAGAATTAATAGATATTTATCAGAATAAGGCATTGTCTCCGTTAACGATTCAATACAAAGACTTCGCAAAATGGCAGCGAGATCAACTTAGCTCAGATGTGATGAAAGAACATGAGACTTACTGGTTGCGACAATATTATGGTGAGTTACCGCTGTTGAATTTACCACTGGATTACCGGAGACCCGCCCGCCAAAGTTTCTCAGGGAGAACCCTTAGCTTCAATACCGGGAAGGAGTTAGCCAAGCAACTTCAGGATCTTTCTGTTCAACAAGGATCAACGTTATTTAATGTTCTACTTGCTGCATATCATGTGATGCTGTCGAAATATTCAGGTCAGAATGACATCATAATAGGAGCACCTGTCACTGGAAGAAATCATCCAGAATTACATAACATGTTAGGGATGTTTGTGAATACAATTGCTTTGCGAATAATATCTAACCAGGATACATCGTTCAGGAAATTTCTGAAAGAAGTAACTGAGCACACGCTTCAAGCAATTGAACATCAGGATTATCCATTTGAGCAACTGATTGACCGAATAGATGTGACACGTGATACTAGCCGCAATCCCTTATTTGATACCATGTTCAATCTATTTGATGCGGAAGATCAAGAGATTCTTCTAGATAAAGCGAGTATCACTCCTTATCAACGGGACAATGATGTGGCTAAATTTGATTTGCTAATGGATGCATATGAGGACAAAGGAAACATCTATTTCGATTTCCAATACTGCACTGATCTATTTAAAGAAGAGACGATTAACCAGATGTCGAAGCATTATTTATGGATACTGAAGGAACTTGTAAGTAATCTGGATATCTCACTTCGTAAAATTAGCTTGTTGTCGGAAAGTGAGAAGAATCGGATAGTCCAGCAGTTTAATGGTAAGAAAGTGTCATACGATTACAGTAGGAATGTGGCTGAGCGCTTCGAGAAGCACGCTGCGGATTGGCCAGATCGTATCGCTGTCATATTTGAGGAAACCAGAATTTCGTATGGGCAATTGAATGAGAGAGCGAATCAACTTGCTTCTTACTTACTAAATATTGGGTTTGGGCAAGGGAAGGTTGCAGCGGTGATGTTGGATCGCAGTCCACATTTTGTGGAAAGTGTGCTTGCGATTTGGAAAGTGGGAGGCGCTTATGTTCCTATTGATCCAGCTTACGGAAATGCAAGACAAGAGAATATTCTAGCCGATTCAGGAGCTGATGTGTGGATAACGACAACTGAACATCATGGAACTGGTCAAGCAGAATTTGATCAAGGGCAACTTATATACCTCGATCAGATTGAAGAGCAATTATTATCGGAATCTGCTGATAATGTTAACATTCCAGTGAATATTCACGATCTATCCTATATTTTATTTACGTCTGGATCAACGGGTAAACCCAAAGGAGTCATGATTGAGCATCTTGGAATGTTAAATCATATTCTGGCAGAAGCTGACGAATTAGGTCTTGATGAAGGGCTTGTGTTTGCACAAAATGCCAACCAATGTTTCGATATTTCCGTATGGCAGTTCTTCGGACCGCTTGCTCTAGGTGGAACGACAGTAATCTATTCCAATTCACTTATCTTGGATGTGGATTCATTCATGCAGCGAATGGATGAAGACGGTGTGACATTGTTAGAAGTAGTACCAACCTATCTTTCTGTCATGATGGACGTGATCGAGAGGAGAAAAGACTTACTGTCTACACTTCGTACGCTGATTATTACCGGCGAGGCTGTGAAGCCTGAAATGGTGAAGAGGTGGTTCATGCTATGTGAACATATTCCGATGGTCAATGCGTATGGACCTGCTGAAGCGTCGGATGACAGTGTTCAATACATGATGAAAGACTCACCCAAGGATGCACAACTTATTCCAATAGGTAAGCCGATCGCGAATATGACTGCCTACATTGTGGACGAAATGATGAGTCTTTGTCCTGTAGGTGTAATCGGTGAGATTTGTCTGGCTGGTATAGGTGTCGGAAGGGGATATATCCATGATCCAGAACGCACTCGTGCATCCTTCATGATCGATCCGTATGCAGAAGAGTCGGGGCAGCGTCTTTATCGTACTGGTGATAGAGGAAGATGGCTTCCCGATGGATCAATTGAATTTTATGGTAGACAGGATTATCAAGTGAAGATTCGTGGATTTCGAATTGAATTAGAAGAAATAGAGGCTGTACTTCTTCAACAAGATAATATAAAAGAGGCTGTTGTCATGGCTTTAGATGATGATGGAGGAAATCCTTATTTATGCGCTTATATGACATCGACAGTAAACATTGATTTACAAGCAATGAGAGTTGAACTTTCTCAGCTATTACCGGACTATATGATTCCACCATATATTATATGTTTGAGTACGATGCCCCTGCTGGATAATGGGAAAATAGATCGAAAATCATTGCCGAAACCGGATCGAAACATGGTCGTTGGTAATGAAGTAATTGAACCTATCGATGAGATGGAGATTCTACTGGTCGAGATATGGCAGGAAGTATTAGGTATCGATAAGTTGGGGACGAACCATAACTTTTTCGAACTTGGTGGCGATTCGATTAAGGCAATACAAATCTCGTCTAAATTAAATTCGCGTGGGTTTCAATTGAAAATCAAGTATCTATTCCAGTATCCGCAAATCAGACTTTTAAGTAAATGGGTGAAGCAAGATGTCAGAGAAATTGACCAGGGGCTTGTAGAAGGAGAAGTATTATTAACTCCGATTCAGCACTGGTTCTTCGATAATAAGTTCGTGCATCCTCACCATTGGAATCAATCGGTTATGTTATTTAATCCTGAGGGGTTTGATGCAGAGAAGGTGCAAGCAGTATGGTCACATATCATGCTACATCATGATGCACTTCGTATGGTATATGAGCAAGTGTCGGACATGATCCGACAATTCAATCGAGGGATGGACATTCCGGTACTGGACCTTGAAATCATTGACGTCAATCATGCTGCGGATGCCATTTCTGAAATCAATCATGCTGTAGAAGTAATTCAATCGGGGATAGATCTCAGTACAGGAACTCTCGTGAAACTAACCTTATTTCACACCAATCAGGGAGATCATCTATTCATAGTGATACACCATCTGGTCGTAGACGGTGTATCATGGCGAATCCTCTTCGAGGACTTTACGACTGGATATATGCAACTGATTCGTAATGAAGAGGTTGTGTATCCTAGCAAAACTGATTCCTACAAACGTTGGGCAGAAGAGTTGCACAAATATGCAAATAGTAAAGCTATGACTCGTGAAATCCCATACTGGAGTCAAATAGAGAATAGGGTAGTTCCGACTTTGGCGAAGGACTTTACTAGAATGGATATTCGAGTGAAATATAATAACATCCGTAGCTTCCAACTGTCTGAGAATGAGACTGATTTACTATTAGGTGCTGCTCATACAGCTTATGGGACGGAAATAAATGATCTGTTGTTGACTGGCCTTGGGATGGCCATTCAAAAATGGGCGGGGCACGATCAGGTAGTAATCTCACTTGAAGGTCATGGTAGGGAAGAGATGATTGAATATATCAACATCAGCAGAACTGTAGGTTGGTTTACATCGGTTTATCCGGTTGTTCTAGATATGAATGGCTCGGATAATATGTCATTACTAATCAAAAGGGTGAAGGAAAACCTACGTCGTATTCCGAATAAAGGGGCTGGATACGGCATTCTTAAATATTTGACAACGAAAGAGAATAAACAAGGATTGATATTCTCATTGAAGCCTGAGATTAAATTTAATTACCTGGGACAATTCGATACAGATGTTAACACGGAAATATTTCAAGTATCTCCCCTTACTTGCGGGATGAATGAGAGTCCTGAAGATGAACGAGAAGTAGCTCTGAATATCAGCGGCTTAATTGAGAATGGGGCTTTACACATATCGATCGAATACAACACCAATGAATTCACGGATACAAACATAGGTTTGTTCGTAGAGGAATTCCAAGATGGGTTGTCCCAAATTATCAAACATTGTATTACGAAGGAAAGTAAGGAACTGACTCCTTCGGATGTAGGCGACGATAACTTATCCTTTGAAGAGTTGGATGAAATCCTGATGTTCTACAGCAATAAAGAGTGAGGAAAGGCCTTACTATTGTGAGAAGGAGTGAGCCAGGTGCAGAAATTATCTGTCAAGAGTGTTTATAATTTATCGACGATGCAGGAAGGTATGTTGTTCCACGCTTTGTTGGATCCAGAATCTCCCGCGTATTTTGAACAGTTCTTATGCACCATTCACGGAGAGCTAGATGTTCATTTACTTGAACAGAGCTTTAATATTCTTATTGAGAAATATGATGTTCTTCGAACTAATTTTATGCACGAGAACTTAAAGAGTCCCAAGCAGATCGTATTCAAAGAACGAAGTCTAAAGATTCATTATCTAGAGCTTTCATCCAAGTCAGAACAGGAAAGTAAGCAGGTTATTGAACAATATATCATTCAAGACAAACTTCAGGGCTTTGATCTAGTGAAGGATATGCTGATCAGGCTTGCAGTGTTCAAAATGGGGGAAGGACGATACCAAGTCATATGGAGTTACCACCATATCATAATGGATGGTTGGTGTTTGAAGATATTACTCCAGCAATGGCTTGAGTTGTATGTACTCCTTGCCGAAGGTCGCCCTATAACTATGGGAGAGGTTAGACCTTACTCAGAATATATCCAATGGCTGGATCAACAAGATACTCAAGAAGCTGAACAATTTTGGCGTCACTATCTTAGCGGGTACTCTCAGCAGGCTTCATTACCTACGTTACCCCTAGGAGAAGGAGATACACGATCGAAGAATGTGGAGTATCAACAGATCGATCATTCTTTTTATATTCAAGAGGATGTTGCGCATAAGCTTGAGAGAGTTGCTAAGAAATATCAGGTCACACTGAACATGCTACTTCAGACGGTATGGGGAGTTCTTCTTGGGAAGTATAACAGGACGGAAGATGTAGTGTTTGGTGTTGTGACTTCAGGTCGGCCTGCCGAAGTTGAGGGTATTGAAGAAATGATTGGATTGTTTATTAACACGATTCCGGTACGGGTCCGATGGAATTGGAAAGAGACATTTGCTGAACTGCTTAAGAATGTACAACAAGTTGTTATAGATTCACAAAATTATGATTATTACCCACTGGCAGATATTCAATCTTGTTCTGATCTATCACGAAATTTAATTCATCACCTGTATGGTTTTCAGAATAATTCTGATCAGGAGAAATCGGTATTGCGAGGAATCGAATCGCATTTCTCGATTGATGAAGGCAGTGATTTCGAACAATCGAATTATGATTTCAATATTATTATTAGTGCGAGCCAGGGATTGGAAGTCAATTTTAAATACAACGCTAACGTTATGCATCCACAGATAATACATAATATGGAGGAGCATTACCGTCACCTACTTAAACAGGTAAGTGATAATCCAGAAATATTGATCTGTAATATGGAACTTATTACTGATGATGAAAAAAAGGAAATACTGGATCAATTCAATGATACATGTATTCCGTATGAGCTCCATGAGACATTTATTCAGCATTTTGAGACCCAAGTATTCAAGACTCCAGATCAACTTGCCGTTGTATTTCGCGACCAGCGATGGACATATAAGCAGTTGAATGAAAAGGCTAATCAATTAGCACGTTGGCTGATGGAAAAGGGTGTGACGAAGAATCAGATCGTTGCCCTGATGTTGGATCACTCGTCCGAAATGATTGTAGGCATACTGGGGATAGCTAAGGCTGGAGCAGTTTTTCTACCTATCGACCATCAGTGTCCTACTGAACGCGTGAAATTCATGATGTTGGATAGTCAAGCTACATTACTTCTCTCTAGACAACGTTGGCTACAGGGAGCAAGTTGGGAGACTGAAAACGCGGATATTGATGAGATTTCTCTTGATACATATGAGACTACCAATATTCCTAGTACTAGTAATCCTTCGGATCTAGCATATATTATCTATACTTCTGGATCGACGGGTCAACCTAAAGGGGTCATGCTGGAACATCGATCTCTGTTGAATCAATCATTATGGCATGCGGAGTATTACAAAATTACGGAAGAAGACCGCTGTTCCAAATATATAGGGTTCGGATTTGATCCTTCAGTGATAGAGATTGTTCCTCCCTTGATTGTAGGGAGTGTCATTGAAATTATTCCAGAAGAGCTTCGATTAGATGTATTCGAATTAAACAGGTATTTGGAGGAGCGGGGCGTCACGGTTGTAATTCTCCCAACACCTATGTGTGAACAATTGATGAGGCTAGATAACCATTCGTTAACGAGAGTGATCACGGGTGGTGATAAACTGAAGTCATTTAGAGAGACTGGATATCAACTCTACAACAATTACGGTCCTACTGAAAACACCATTGTCACCACCTCCTTTAAAGTAGACCGGCTATACAATAATATCCCCATTGGACAGCCAATATCCAATGTCAGAACTTATATTGTGGATAATAACGACTGTTTGCTTCCAGTAGGAGTACTTGGTGAGTTGTGCATCGCAGGAGTAGGACTGGCTAGAGGTTATCTGAATCAGCCGGATCTAACCTTACAATCGTTTGTGCTTGATCCGTACTATCCGGGTGAACGGATGTATCGTACAGGAGATCTATGTAGGTGGCTACCAGATGGGAATATTGAATTCATTGGACGAATCGATCAGCAGGTCAAGATCAGAGGCTATCGTATTGAATTAGGAGAAATCGAATGTCGCTTGATCCAACAACCGGAAGTTAAGGAAGCGGTAGTTACGGTATTTGATCATATTAATGGTGAGAAGATGCTGTTTGCGTATATCGTGTGCAACATCTCTGTGACGACAAACCAAATTAGACGTAATTTGGCCAAAGAGTTGCCGGAATATATGATTCCAACCTATATGATGTTCTTGGATCAGATGCCTTTAACCGTGAACGGAAAGATCGACCGTAAAGGGTTACCACAGCCTACGGTTCCTGAAGAGGAAGGAAAGGAAGATACGATACCCCGAAATGATATAGAAGCTAGACTTATTGAAATTTGGAAGAACGTATTGGGGGTCAGCAAAGTTGGGGTTTACAGCCATTTTTTTAATCTCGGTGGAAATTCCTTAAGCGCTATTAGGCTGGTATCTGCGATTAAGAAAGAACTTCAATCCAGCATACTATTGCAGGAAATATTTCAGAATCCTGTACTTTCAGATATGGCAAACCAAATCAGTGGGGAAGATAATGACTACTCCTCGATTGAGCCAGCTGCTCCCGCAGATTACTATCCTGTATCGTCAGCACAAAAGCGGTTGCTCATTGTAGAACAATTGGAAAGTGTAGGAGATGCGTATCATATTCCTGTGCTATTACGCATCCGTGGTGAGCTGGACTTGCATAAGTGGAAACGAACAATACATCAAATAATTGAGCGGCATGATTCCCTACGTACAACCTTCACTTGGGTTCAGGGAGAGCCGATGCAGCAAGTGAATGAACAGACGGATTATGCTGTGGACTATGTGGAGTTACTAGGAGGAGAAGCGGAAATTGAAGCGGCAGTTACAGCTTTCATCCAGCCGTTCGATCTCAGTCGTGGTCCGCTATTCCGAGCGACTCTAGCACGAATAACAGAGCATGAATATGTGATGATGGTAGATATGCATCACATCATCACGGATGGTTCATCCATCGGCGTGCTGGTGAACGAATTCAGCCAACTGTACCGAGAAGAAACACTACCTGAGCTACGTATTCAATATAAGGATTACGCAGTCTGGCAGCGTGAACAGGATGGGAATGACCTAATGAATAGACAAGAGGAATACTGGATTAACCAATTCCAAGGTGAGATCCCAGTACTGAATCTACCACTGGATCATCCACGACCGCAAATGCAGAGTTTCGCAGGAGCGAGCGTAACCATCCGTTTGGAATCCGAACTCAGTGAACTGATCCGGAAGTTGATATCTGATACAGGGACGACATTGTATATGGTGATGTTGTCGGCCTATACCATATTACTGTCCAAATACAGTGGACAGGAGGATGTAGTTGTAGGATCACCAGTAGCAGGTCGTCCACATGCAGATTTGGAGCAAGTGGTAGGAATGTTCGTGAATACATTGGCACTACGTAGTTATCCAGAGGGAAGTAAGACGTTTCGGGCATATGTACAGGAGATGAAGGAACGTGTTCTGGAAGCATTCGAGCATCAGGAATATCCCTATGAACAGTTGATTGAGAAACTGAACGTTCGTCGAGACTTCAGTAGAAATCCGCTGTTCGATACAGTATTCGCGGTGGAGAACATGAACATTGGGGACATTGAGGCAGATGGGCTGACGTTAGAACCCTATCCGCTTCCAGGAAATATTGCGAAATTTGACTTGACCTTCACCGTAGCAGAAGAAGGGAAAGAGATCATACTGGATATCGAATATGCTTCGAAACTGTTTGATAGAGCAACCATCGCAAGGATGGCCGCCCACTACCTACAGATTCTAGAAATGGTGACGGAGCAGATTGATATTCCTCTGGCAGACGTCAGTCTGCTGTCTGGGACTGAACGACGGCAGATTGTTGAGGAATTCAATGATACCTGGAGTGACTACCCACGGGAGAAGACGATTCATACACTATTCGAAGAACAGGCGAAGAAGTCACCAGATAAGGTCGCGATTACCTTTGGATTAGAGACCATGACTTACCAAGAGTTGAACGAGCGATCTGATCGTCTAGCCGCTGTGTTACGGTCGAAAGGTACGAGGAGGGATCGTTGTGTAGCGATCATCGGGGATCGTTCGATCACGATGATTGTCGGTATGTTGGCAGTGTTGAAAGCAGGAGGAGCATACATGCCGATGGATCCGCAATATCCAACGGAACGTCTGAGTTATCTGCTTCAGGATAGTCAGGTAGAGATCGTGTTGGTACAGAAGGCATATGCGGAACTAGTGTTGGGATGTTCGGCCGTGGTGCTGGAATTGGAAGATGAGGACAATTATGTAGTTCAGAACTCAGATCACTCACAAATAACTAGTGACTTGGATGGAATTGAACAGAATACCAGCGTCAAAGATCTCGCTTACGTGATGTATACATCAGGTTCAACAGGTCAACCGAAGGGTGTAATGATTGAACATCGCAATGTGGTACGTCTCGTCAAGAATACGAACTACATTCGTTTTGAAGAGGGAGATCGTATTTTACAGACAGGATCTCCGGTATTTGATGCCTGTACCTTTGAAATCTGGGGAGCACTGTTGAATGGGCTAGAGCTGTATGTAGTAGACAAATACATGCTCCTCAGCCCGGCCCTGTTAGGACAAGCTATTCGGGAGTATGGGATAACGACGTTATGGCTTACATCTCCACTGTTCAGTCAGATTGCTCAAGAACGTCCGAACATCTTTGAACCGTTGAAATACTTAATTGTTGGTGGGGATGCTCTGACACCGAAGCATATCCAATCTGTTCGTAAGCAGTGTTCAGAACTTATCGTGATGAACGGATACGGTCCGACAGAGAATACGACATTCTCGACCACCTACGTGATTGATGGAGAGTGGAATGACAACATTCCGATCGGTAAACCGATTAGCAATTCAAAGGCATATATTGTGGATCAGAATGGGCAACTACTTCCGGTGGGCGTGCCCGGCGAATTGTGGGTTGGCGGTGAAGGTGTCGGCAGAGGTTATTTGAATAATGAGATGCTGACAACAGAAAAATTCATGGTCAGTCCATTTGTAGATGGGGAAACGTTGTATCGGACCGGAGATCGGGCTCAATGGCTACCGGATGGAAATGTGAAGTTCATGGGCAGGCTGGATTATCAGGTGAAAATCCGGGGATTCAGGGTAGAGACAGGTGAGATTGAGAATCGGATTATGGAACATGATGCGGTGAAGGAAACGACCGTGGTGGTCATAGAGGAAACGGACGGTAGCAAATCGTTGTGTGCCTATGTTGTTGCCGATGATGTAAGTGGAGAGGAACTGAAGGCATATGTAAAGGAACAACTTCCAGAGTATATGGTTCCCTCCTATGTGATGTTAATGGATAAACTTCCACTCACGATGAATGGAAAGGTAGACCGCAAAGCTCTGCCACAACCGGAACGATTGTGCACGGAGGAACAACTTTACCTCCCACCTGAAACTGAAACTGAGAAAGAATTGGCAGTCATATGGCAGGACATTCTGGATGTAGAACAGGTAGGGCGCAGTGACCATTTCTTTCATATTGGTGGACATTCCTTAAAGGCGGCAATACTCGTATCACGGATCAGTAAACAGTTAGAATCTAATCTTCCATTACGTGAAGTATTCCGAACGCCAGTACTTTCGGATATGGCGAAACAAATCAGCAAGCACGGAGTCCGATATTCCTCTCTGAAGAAAGCAACACCCGCAGATTACTATCCTGTATCGTCAGCACAGAAGCGGTTGCTCATTGTAGAACAATTGGAAAGTGTAGGAGATGCGTATCATATTCCTGTGCTATTACGCATCCGTGGTGAGCTGGACTTGCATAAGTGGAAACGAACAATACATCAAATAATTGAGCGGCATGATTCCCTACGTACAACCTTCACTTGGGTTCAGGGAGAGCCGATGCAGCAAGTGAATGAACAGACGGATTATGCTGTGGACTATGTGGAGTTACTAGGAGGAGAAGCGGAAATTGAAGCGGCAGTTACAGCTTTCATCCAGCCGTTCGATCTCAGTCGTGGTCCGCTATTCCGAGCGACTCTAGCACGAATAACAGAGCATGAATATGTGATGATGGTAGATATGCATCACATCATCACGGATGGTTCATCCATCGGCGTGCTGGTGAACGAATTCAGCCAACTGTACCGAGAAGAAACACTACCTGAGCTACGTATTCAATATAAGGATTACGCAGTCTGGCAGCGTGAACAGGATGGGAATGACCTAATGAATAGACAAGAGGAATACTGGATTAACCAATTCCAAGGTGAGATCCCAGTACTGAATCTACCACTGGATCATCCACGACCGCAAATGCAGAGTTTCGCAGGAGCGAGCGTAACCATCCGTTTGGAATCCGAACTCAGTGAACTGATCCGGAAGTTGATATCTGATACAGGGACGACATTGTATATGGTGATGTTGTCGGCCTATACCATATTACTGTCCAAATACAGTGGACAGGAGGATGTAGTTGTAGGATCACCAGTAGCAGGTCGTCCACATGCAGATTTGGAGCAAGTGGTAGGAATGTTCGTGAATACATTGGCACTACGTAGTTATCCAGAGGGAAGTAAGACGTTTCGGGCATATGTACAGGAGATGAAGGAACGTGTTCTGGAAGCATTCGAGCATCAGGAATATCCCTATGAACAGTTGATTGAGAAACTGAACGTTCGTCGAGACTTCAGTAGAAATCCGCTGTTCGATACAGTATTCGCGGTGGAGAACATGAACATTGGGGACATTGAGGCAGATGGGCTGACGTTAGAACCCTATCCGCTTCCAGGAAATATTGCGAAATTTGACTTGACCTTCACCGTAGCAGAAGAAGGGAAAGAGATCATACTGGATATCGAATATGCTTCGAAACTGTTTGATAGAGCAACCATCGCAAGGATGGCCGCCCACTACCTACAGATTCTAGAAATGGTGACGGAGCAGATTGATATTCCTCTGGCAGACGTCAGTCTGCTGTCTGGGACTGAACGACGGCAGATTGTTGAGGAATTCAATGATACCTGGAGTGACTACCCACGGGAGAAGACGATTCATACACTATTCGAAGAACAGGCGAAGAAGTCACCAGATAAGGTCGCGATTACCTTTGGATTAGAGACCATGACTTACCAAGAGTTGAACGAGCGATCTGATCGTCTAGCCGCTGTGTTACGGTCGAAAGGTACGAGGAGGGATCGTTGTGTAGCGATCATCGGGGATCGTTCGATCACGATGATTGTCGGTATGTTGGCAGTGTTGAAAGCAGGAGGAGCATACATGCCGATGGATCCGCAATATCCAACGGAACGTCTGAGTTATCTGCTTCAGGATAGTCAGGTAGAGATCGTGTTGGTACAGAAGGCATATGCGGAACTAGTGTTGGGATGTTCGGCCGTGGTGCTGGAATTGGAAGATGAGGACAATTATGTAGTTCAGAACTCAGATCACTCACAAATAACTAGTGACTTGGATGGAATTGAACAGAATACCAGCGTCAAAGATCTCGCTTACGTGATGTATACATCAGGTTCAACAGGTCAACCGAAGGGTGTAATGATTGAACATCGCAATGTGGTACGTCTCGTCAAGAATACGAACTACATTCGTTTTGAAGAGGGAGATCGTATTTTACAGACAGGATCTCCGGTATTTGATGCCTGTACCTTTGAAATCTGGGGAGCACTGTTGAATGGGCTAGAGCTGTATGTAGTAGACAAATACATGCTCCTCAGCCCGGCCCTGTTAGGACAAGCTATTCGGGAGTATGGGATAACGACGTTATGGCTTACATCTCCACTGTTCAGTCAGATTGCTCAAGAACGTCCGAACATCTTTGAACCGTTGAAATACTTAATTGTTGGTGGGGATGCTCTGACACCGAAGCATATCCAATCTGTTCGTAAGCAGTGTTCAGAACTTATCGTGATGAACGGATACGGTCCGACAGAGAATACGACATTCTCGACCACCTACGTGATTGATGGAGAGTGGAATGACAACATTCCGATCGGTAAACCGATTAGCAATTCAAAGGCATATATTGTGGATCAGAATGGGCAACTACTTCCGGTGGGCGTGCCCGGCGAATTGTGGGTTGGCGGTGAAGGTGTCGGCAGAGGTTATTTGAATAATGAGATGCTGACAACAGAAAAATTCATGGTCAGTCCATTTGTAGATGGGGAAACGTTGTATCGGACCGGAGATCGGGCTCAATGGCTACCGGATGGAAATGTGAAGTTCATGGGCAGGCTGGATTATCAGGTGAAAATCCGGGGATTCAGGGTAGAGACAGGTGAGATTGAGAATCGGATTATGGAACATGATGCGGTGAAGGAAACGACCGTGGTGGTCATAGAGGAAACGGACGGTAGCAAATCGTTGTGTGCCTATGTTGTTGCCGATGATGTAAGTGGAGAGGAACTGAAGGCATATGTAAAGGAACAACTTCCAGAGTATATGGTTCCCTCCTATGTGATGTTAATGGATAAACTTCCACTCACGATGAATGGAAAGGTAGACCGCAAAGCTCTGCCACAACCGGAGTCTGGAATGAATGAAAGTGACTCTATCATCTCACCAAGAGATGAAGTAGAAGAGCGTATTGTTGAAATTTGGGAAGAATTACTTCATGTCAAGCCAATCAGCGTGTTCCATAACTTCTTCGAGCTTGGAGGACACTCTCTAAAGGCAGTTCAATTGGTCAGCAGATTCTCCAGACTGGGATGGGATCTATCGATTCTTGAAATATTTACGCACCCGACACCAGCAGGACTAGCGGAATGTATTACTCATTCCTTATACCGTGCAAATGACGAGGCGGCAGTGAGTGAGGAGAGGATTCTATTCAAAGAGCGGGAGGACCTTAAATATCACTCAGGTGTCACGTTAAATGAAGAAGGAATTCGTCGGATTCTAGTGGATCTGAATGTGATTCATGAGGGTTTCGCGGCTGGAATATCTGGAGGAGCTGTGGATGTGATCTACAATATCTCCCCTACACAGCACTATCATCTGAATGTTCATGATGTTTCAGGAACAGTCGTTATGCTAGATCGACCAACAGATAAGAAATTGTTGGAGCAAGCCTTGTTACACCTTATTTCCACGCAAGATGTGTTGCGTAGTGTGCTGATAGAACAAGATGGGGGATTATATTGGAAATTAGTTCATAAACCGTTGAATGTGTCCATACCATATCTGAACATTTCGGATTATACCCCTGAAGAACAGGATGTAATCTTGCAGGAAATAATGCGCAACTTTTTCCTTAGTAATTACACTGCACCGGGGACAATAATGTACAGGATATTACTTGTCACAATATCAGAAGGCAAACACTCCGTGATTATGCCTTTCTCTCATGCCATCTTTGACTACATGAGCAGTGAGGTGATCAGAAATAAGCTTACTCAATATTATGAATGTCTTCAGAGGAATCAGGAGTTACCTGCGGTTACTGGACCTTCTTACCGAGATTTCATCCAGCATATCATCCAAGGACCTAGAGGATTAAGCGATGAGATGATTATGGAAGGATTCGCTCTTGAACAGTTCAAGGACGCTTCTTGCAAAGCAGCCATCGTATTTGGAAATTATGATCCTTCGACTGTGACGTCATTAAGTTATGAAGTGAAACTGAAAGCCGAAGGAGTGAGTCTGGAAACCGACGAAATGTGGATGCAATCATTAAGGATGTTTCTATCCTTCTTCCAGACCAACTTCGGCCTTACATCCATACCTGCTTGGATAACGCATTATGGAAGGCAGTACGGTCAATCACAGTACTTTAATCTGGTAGGGGAATGTATCGATTATCTTCCCATACTACTAGATGCAGAGAACAGTATATCCGTGAATATGAAGACTATTAAAGATCGAATTACGCTTGTAAGCGAATGCTCTCTCAATATTGCAAATCTAATGTATAACGACTCAGTTAAGGAAGAATGGAGTAGATCTGTAGAACATGTTCGTGATGCTTTCGCCTTGCTACCGATAAACTTCAACTATCTTGGCGAACAGGATATGACTGGTGACGTTCTGAAAGGGGTTGATGTAAATGGAGTGAATAATGGGAATAAGAATCGGATTTTATACACATGTTGGCATCATCAGGGCTATGCGCATGTCAATGTCGTCCTTCCCTTTACAGATGATCCTGATAGATTCACACGATCCTTCAGTTATTAATCCGATAATGGAGATAAGTAATCATTCGGGACTGAAGTATCGTTAAAATAACAAATAGAAAGGTATGGAGAAATGCATGATACTCGAAATATAGTACTATTTAGTCTCAGTAGACTCATATCTGAACTGATGGAATCGATGTTCAAGTTTGCACTTAGTTTGTACATACTTGATATTACGGGTTCCGCTAGCATGTTTTCAATTGTTCTAGCTTGCATGTTCATTCCCAGCGTACTCGTTGACATCTTTGCAGGAATATTCGTGGATCGATCCGATAAGAAAAGAGTTCTGGTTTTATGCAATCTTCTCAGTGGTATTGCTGTCCTGATTTTCTTTGCTATGTTCCAACTTTACCCAAAGAATATAATGCTATTTATATGTTATGCATTGATTCTCAACACTTTTCAAGCAATATTTAGCTTAGCGGTGAATGCATCTGTTCCCAACTTAGTCTCTAAAGAACGTGTGTCTGCAGTCAATTCAAGTAATCAAAGTATCAATGCGTTGTTTAATATTATGGGGCCGATCATCGGGGCTATTGCTTACGTCAGCATGGGTATTGGTCCCATGCTGATGATGAATGGTATTGCGTTCATAGCGTCAGGAGTAGTTAATATGTTCTTAATATTTCACTCCAAACAGAATCACAAGGAAGTTAAGAAGTCTTATTCTGAAAGTTTCAAAGAGGTATATCGGTATATCCACAAGCGTACAGCAATTAAATATTTGTTAGGTGTATTTGTTATTACCAACTTTATTGTTGTTCCTGCGATAACTGTGGTGCTCCCTTTCGTTATTAGGAAGGTGCTAGATATGTCTGCTCATCAATTATCTTACATTGAAGCAGCAGCATCGGCAGGTTTAATTATCGGAGCAGTATTGGTATCCGTCAGCAAGATCAATGGATTTATCACGAACAAGATATTTATATTATTTCAATTGCAAGCTGGTGCTCTCTTGTTATGGGTCTTTCCCAAGTTACCTTTTGTAGATCCTAATGCCACTGTATGGATAACGATTGGGTACATTTTCGTTCTGGCATTTACAGGAATGTTAGTGTCCATGGGCAATATACCAATGGTATCTTATGTCCAACTCCATATACCTGATCATCTGCGAGCAAGTATTTTCGGGGTTGTGAGTACAGTGACAACAATATCAGTTCCTATTGGAGTGTGGATATACGGTATGTTGCTTGATCAAATGGATTTCTCATATCTGATGATCGGATCAAGTATTCTACTCTTTATTGTTGGGAATCTTGCGCATCGGAATAAAGCGCTTCGGAACTTCTTCAAGGAGGATGCGGATGCGGGCGTGGAAAAATCAACCTATATTGAATCTTCAAATGTAGAGGTACATTCTTAAAACAAGTAATATAAATTTGATTCAAAAGGCGGGGTTAACAATGAACCAATTTGAAAGATTAGAATCCAACGTAAGATCATATTGTCGATCATTTAATAATACTTTTTCCAAAGCTAAGAATGCGTACCTCTACGCGGATGACGGAACAGAGTATATCGACTTCTTCGCAGGTGCGGGCGCGTTGAACTATGGGCATAATAACGATTATATTAAGCAAAGTCTACTGGATTATATGGATTCTGATCAAGTTATTCATTCTTTGGACTTGTATACTTCTGCGAAAGCTACCTTTATCCAACGATTTAGCGAATTGGTACTGGAACCAAATAGGTATCCGTATAAAATGCAATTTTGTGGACCGACGGGGACGAATGCGGTTGAAGCAGCGCTGAAATTAGCTAGAAAGGTGAAAAATAGGACAGGAATATTTTCGTTTATGGGTGGTTTTCATGGGATGTCTCAAGGGAGTCTCGCAGTAACAGGAAATAAATTTCATAGAATGGGTGCAGGACTGCCCTTAAATAACACCACTTTTATGCCGTTCCCACACGGGTTTATGAATTCATTTGATACTATTGATTATGTAGATAGTGTGCTGACAGACCCGAACAGTGGAATTGACAAACCAGCAGCGATGATTGTCGAGACGATTCAGGCAGAAGGTGGAGTTATCGTAGCACCAGTGACATGGCTGCAACGGTTAAGTGAGCTTTGCCAGAGGCATGATATTCTGCTTATTGTGGATGATATACAGGTGGGATGCGGCCGAACAGGCCCATTCTTCTCATTTGAAAGAGCAGGTATTGTTCCGGACATGGTTGTTCTCTCGAAGTCGATTAGCGGATACGGGCTGCCGATGGCACTGCTTCTGCTCAAGACGGAGCTAGATATTTGGAAGCCTGGAGAGCATAATGGGACATTCCGCGGGAACCAATTGGCCTTCGTTGGGGCAACAGCAGCGTTAGAATTTAAAGAGACTGAGCATCTTGAAGCTAAGGTGCTCAAGAAGGAAGCATATATTGAACATGTACTGTATCATGATATCCAGTCCTTGCATCCAGACATTGAGATCAGGGGATTGGGCATGATATGGGGAATTGATTTCTCTCGTTTACCAAATTCTGAAGAAGTATGTGCCACGATCGCTCGGAATTGTTATGATAGTGGACTTATTATCGAAAGATCAGGCCGCAATGATACAGTCTTAAAAATATTACCCCCTTTGACAATCGAAATGGCTGTGCTTCAAAAGGGTTGTGATATCATTAAGAAGTGTATTCAGAATTTCCTTCAAGGAGAAATACTAGGTGAGATAAATAACACTAATAGGGAAGTTGCCTCATCTTGAATTTATAGCGATATGTAATAATATGAAGAAACAGGCAGAGGAAATCCTCAGGCCTGTTTTTTGTAATGAAATAGTCATCAGTCTCACGATCATACTAAATGATAGTTTGGAACTGGCATATTAATAGAAACTTTATCATTTAGCTTAAAAGGTAAAGGAGAGATAACTTTCCACTGCTGTCCGGTAGATAGAACATCATAATAGAATTCCTTACCTTGAAACTGCACATTCACGATTTCACCGGAGAGACCACTAACTTGTGCAGGTACGTCTTTCATTCGGTTTGAACGAAAGCGATTAATAGTCCGGAAATCTGGGCGTTGTCGTCCGGCCAACCACATGAACGGAACTTGTTCTCGTATGGCTTTGGCAATTAGGCGGAAAGAATAAAGCCGCTGAGTGTACGCATAAATGATAACTTTAGTGAGCATTTTTGGGTGGTAACTATCCCTGCCACCACCGGGATAAGCGGCATCAAAAATAGAATCGTCGAGTCGATTCACAGCCGTGTTAATGAGGCGAACGAGGTGGCTTTGAGGAATGTCTTCTTCCAAATCCATTGGCAGAAAAAGCTAGTTGGTCCATGGTATATTGAATGTACAAAAAAATCGCTCCTTTGGTATGGTTGGTGGTACTTCCATTTTACCAAAAAGAGCGATTTTTTTGTGTTGTTTTCGGTTGGGAAGTTGAAAAAATACGCTTAAAGTAGCGTAGAGGACGGAACGATTTCGTAAAAAGCGATAGCGGTCGCCTAAAAGCTTTCCAAAGGAAAGCTACTTCGAAAGCATACGCTGTCTCCGAATTTCAACCGCTGAGTGATTCTAATCCAGAAATTTGGAGACCACAGCGATTGGAGAAACGGTCCGTTCGCGGAGCGTCCTCTCAGAACACCTAACTTTCTCCTACAAAAAAATGGGGTGCCCCTAGCCATTTTAATGACTTATGGGACAGCCCCATAGTTCCGATCTATTTTTTTTCATAATAGTAACCTTTCCGAATGAACTGCCGCGTTTCGGGAGTTACGTATTCTCCAGCATCGAAATTGGCTACTTGATTTCTTGGATATTCATTTGGGAACTTAACATAATAAAACTCACCTTGTGCTGTAACAATCGACTCTATTGGCTGAGTTGCAACTTTAAGTAGAACTTGATCATTATACTCTTTAGCTAACTCAGGTGAAAGTAGACTAGAAGTATGACTTGCCTCATTAGGCATTACAGTACTTTGAGCAGACGTTTTCTTGTCGACAGTCATGATTCCGACAACTAAAGCTATACATAAAATGATCGTAGAACTTGATATCACAATTATCTTGTTTTTATTGACCATCACAATTCCCCCCCTTCATGATTGTTTGTTGAGTAAAGTCTCTATTGTAGGAATCTCAGAGAATGGCAAAAATGATTTCAATAAATTTGAGTTTGAATCTGTATGGCAACGACTTGCTTTCAATATCATGTATCAGTATATAAACCCCATAAATTATAGAAAGTTCGATTATTCATACTTTCAAGCCCACAAGATCATCAATTTGGCTTACATGTCGGATGACAAGATTCTAGTCCGATTCCTGACAAGCGCAGGATAGTTTAATCATTCGCCGAATACCTTAGGGATGGCAAATTTAAGAATTTAGGCAAAATTGGAACATCGCTAATTCTTTTCCTCAAACTATCTAATTAATATTTTAAAAGGAGATTTATAATGAAGCATCTTTGGTGGAAAATTTTATTTTATTTCGTCTTGTCCGTGGTGGTCATATTCATGGCAATCAATGACTATTCAATAGTCTTGATAGTAGGAACCGCTGTGATGGCTACCTTGATTTTTTTTACAATCCAATTCGTTTATCCGTTAGCTTTGGAAAAGCGTGTGGATCGAGTGGAATCCTTTTTACGGAGCCAGAAAAACACGCCTGGACTCTATATTAATTATGTGTTTGCTAACAGACTTGAGGAAGAAGCAAGAACGATTATGGAGAAGCTTATGAGCAAATATAAGAAGGCAGCAGCACAGGCATCATACAAGGCGGCATACGGCGTTTATCGCAAAGATATGACTGCAGTTCAAGAAGCCGTACCGTACATTCGTTATTCCGATTACCGAGCATATTATGAAACGATTCTATTGTCAGAGGACGGGGAAAGTGCTCAGGCTCGAAAACACCTTGAATCCATCAAGAAGCCTTGGATGAGATCAGCACTGCTAGCGGAAATTGAACTCAAATCTGGCTGCATCGAGACTGCGGTCAAGCACGCTAGGGATGCCCTCAACTCTTCGAGAGGTGTCCAACATTATGTGTTACATAAGGAATACGAAAGGACATTACCACAGGCTGTTGAACTCGTATCCTAAATTCGGAAGTAAAGGTAGGATAGTCTGAAGCCTCTATACTACAAAAAATCCATCTCTCTATATGGATCGGAGATTCAAACCGTTATTTTGGTTGGGGTGAGGATAAACTTCTAGATAAAGGTATCCACTGGCAACGGGGGTTCTGCTGGTTTTAAAAGTTATCTAGCTTTTAACAAGGAACTCCGTGTAGGAGTTGTATTGCTATCAAATTATTCTTTTTTCTCGAATTCTCTTATGGATTATTATTTTGCTCAATGTATAAAATGGATTAGTAAAAAAGAACCTTCTCAAGGAATTATGATAGATTCTATAGGTAAAAAAATATTTGAAGCAGTCATATGTAGAGAAAAATCATCGAGCTAAAACCAGCTAATATCTTGTCAATATATTTCTCTTAAATTTTTTTAGCTCAACCTCGAAATCAGTGCTTGATTAATTAGTTAAGCTGATTACGATTGCATTCTACTAAGATTCCCATCTTATAGCTGTCACGATTACGTGTGAAGTAGTGACGGCGTTGATAAGCTTTGATACGATTATGACGTCCTTCTACGGTTGCATTCGTCCATCGACATCGATGATAATTGATGATCTCATGTTGCCAATTACGCATCGTTTTCAATGCGCTTTTAACAGCTTTGTGGTCGATCTCATCGCCCTGTTCACACCAACGGATGAATCCAAGTGTTGCCACTTCGATATTCGGTGAATAGTTATACCAAATCGTAAAGGCTTCTTTCCATTCCCAGCACCTTCGTAGAAGCGCAGAGTAATCGAGCAGTTCTTCTAGCGTTTTCTTACTTTCAACAGATAAAGATTCCTCTTGAGGATTTAGGAGGCGGTGGTTGGCTTTGAGCCAAGCTTTTGCCCGTGGCGAAAGCTCACTCTGTATGGTTTTGCGAACCTCTTGCAAGGCTTCAATAACATAGCCATGGACATGAAAGCGATCAGCGATTCGGATAGCTTTCGGAAAACATTCACTGATCCATGTGTGGTAGGCTTTTGCCAAATCCATCACCACCGCTTTTGGCGTAAGCAGCATGAAATCCGGATGGAACTTCGCATAGTTCCGTAAATCCTCTAGCTTGCGTCCGGGTAACAAATCGAGCATCATTTCTCCCTTAAGGTCATGAATGCCGGTATTGTAGGTATGTCCCTTTTTGATAGCAAAGTCATCCACGCCTAATACCAATCCTTTGTTTGCTTTCGCCGTTGCCCACGCCTGTTTGGAAAGACGCTTACCTTCTACAGGAACAGCCTCGTTGTGCATCCGTTGCACGGTACTGGCGGGTGCTTGTTGCATACGGCCGCTATGTACTGCGGTTGATCCAATGGCTTGCTCGGCTGCTCGCGCTCGAAAGAGGTTGCTGTATCGTCTTTTAGGCCCAACAAAGTCATACACCCAAACAAAACCTACATTACACTGCGAACACTGCATACGAATGGTTGGAATCAATAGGTATACGATCTTCTCAAACACTGACAGGTGTCGGACAGACGCGTTTCATTGCTTCCTTTGCGAGTGACGTATTCAGCGGAGCGACAAATTGGGCAGCACTGTTTGGAGGCTACTGGCGAAGCTTCTATATGAATTTCATCTGCGCTTATCCGCAAAATCTGTTGGATCTCTAGCTCTGGTATATTGAGCATTTCATTGATATACTTAGTCTGCATCTGCTTATTCCTTTGTTGTTGGGTAGGACTTACAACATTACAGGATTCGCAGATGTTTTTCCATTTTCAACCTTAGGTTATTTCGTCAAGCACTGGTTTTGATTTTGAACCATTTTTTTAGCTCTAGCGTTATACTAAAAGGGCATACGTAATAGCCTTCCTATTCATGCTGGAAGGATTTTATTTTAGATGATTTTTTTGGATTCTAGACAATATCTAAAAAAGGTTCTTTACGTGTCAAAACGGCAAAAATCCAATGGAGTAGCTTGTTCATGCAAGCAATGATTGCTACTCGGTAGGGTTTTCCCTCACTACGTTTCTTATCATAGAATGCTCTTAATTTCTTGCTTCCAGAACGTCTAATCCCGCACAAAACAGCAAGATATAAGGTATGCCGTAGTCGTTTGGAGCCACGTTTCGTGATCCGATTTGTCGTTGCCGTAAATTTTCCGGATGAATATACACTCGGATCAATACCTGCAAAGGCGACTAGCTTCTTCGGATGATTAAACCGATGGATTTCCCCGATTTCAGATAAAACCGTTGCCGCGATTTTATTGCCAATACCGGGAATCGATTGGATAATTGAATATTCTTCTACTACAGTAGCAAGGGCATCAATCTGCTCTTCCAAATAGGCTAGATGTACTTGATACTGAAGCAGTAAATCCACGTATAAATTAAGGCTAATGAGGTGACTATGATACGTTATTTTCTGAAAGGGATTGCTAATCGCTGCAACCATAATGAGCGTTGCCTTTTCTTCTGCCCAACGATCAGAACGGCTAGGGCAAAGACATGCAATTCGATCCGAGAGTTTGGCTTCTCCAGATTTTATAATGATCTCGGACGTGGGAAATTCCTTTAACAGAAGCAGTGAAATTCTAGAATAGAGATCTCCGAAGATACCTCGATATTCCGGAAAAACTTGATCCAAGACGGCTTGGAATTGCAATTTAGCTTGAACATACATATCCGTGATGGACTCAAACTGCCTCGTTAAATGACGCAGATCTAAGAGCTGAATGTCCCTCTGTTTGTGAATCTCAAACTCCTCTTTGTAATACAGTTCACAGAGCTGGTAGGCATCTACCGCGTCTGTTTTCACCTTGCGAAGGCTAGATTTCTTCGCTTGATGAGAAATGAGTGGATTCACAACAATGAATTGGACTTCTTGTTCTTTAAGGAACTGAATGACTGCTTCGTGATAATGTCCTGTTGATTCTAAAATGATAGCAGGAGAAACTCCAGTATTCATTTGAAGGGTCTTGACCATGTTGAATAACTCTTCTAGCCCTTCCTGCGTATGAAGAAAGGAGAAGTTTTTACCGTAAGGTTGACCTTTATTTAAGAATGCTTGACCTTCACTTTGACCTTTTGAAATATCCAGACCAATGACTGGATGTATCATATTCTTCATCCTCTCTGATTGTATGGTTGCCGGTAACCCCTATGACATCTGCTTGCAGTTCCACAGCATCGCACGTGATGCGAGATCTAGGTCTCAACCAGCCAAAACATGGTTTCTACAAGTAGGGGGTGAACAGTTTTAGCGACGGGATGTGTTCCCAGGGACACGAACGTTCAACCCCGGCTACTATTTTATTACACCACTTAACAAAAAGAGGTCAACCAGTAAAAACTGGCTAACCTCATAATACGACGGGACACGATAGTGGAACAACAAAGGAGTAGTTTGCTACGGCAGCTGCTCCTTTTATTTATTAAGTTAACGGGCAGGACAGTTATAATTATGTTATTCTATATATGGTCATAATTAACAAATT